>NZ_JBFJWS010000059.1:0-14133 GCF_041623545.1 Zhongshania sp.
ATCCCGGTCTATGGTGGTGTTGTAAACGGTGCCGTCGCGCTTATTGACCAGCGCCGAGGCGCGCAGGGCCACCGTGTCGCTCAAGGGAACATTGCCGGTAAGGGTATATTTAGCGATGTCTTCGTCGCCAGTCACCGCTTCAGCGAGCAATTCTGGATCCTGCGAGGGTTGTACCGATCGAATACTGATCGCCCCAGAAATCGTGTTTTTGCCAAACAGTGTCCCCTGGGGACCACGAAGTATCTCTACCGAGGCAACGTCTAAAAATGCCGCATCTAAAAACGCCAAGCGGCCAAGATAAACACCGTCGAGAAACAGGCCTGCAGATTGCTCAAAGCCCTTATCAAAAGGCGAGCCCAAACCCCGAACCCGTAAACTGGTCAGCGGTGGATGGCTAAACACACTAAGGTTAGGGGTGAAGTTGGCTATGTCAGACATATCGTCAATATTGGCGTCTTGCATTGCCTGTGCACTTATGGCGACCAATGAAATTGGCACATCCTGTAAACTTTCCTCGCGTTTTTGCGCGGTTATAATGACTTCTTCAAGCACAGGCGCGCCCCTTGCTAAAACTTCCTGCCCCGCAAATAGCAGGGCAAAAATACTTAATCGCTTGATCATAAAGACCTCATCGTATTTATTGTAATGTGAATTTCATCTAAAACCGGCGCTGTCTAGGCGCCGCGTTTTGGCGGCAGTGGAATCAGCACTGAGGTTTCAGTTTTGTAGTTTTCATAATTGACATTGCCACCCCATTTTTCGTCGGCCCGTTTTTCCAATAAGGGCACGCCGCTAATACGGGTCAGCAAAAAGACGACGAATAAAGGCGAAATTAAGCTCAGCCATTGCCAACCTTGTAATACCGGCACAGCAATTAAGGCAACGCCACACCACAGTACAATTTCGCCAAAGTAGTTTGGGTGCCGAGACCAGCACCATAAACCAACATTAATAAATTTTCCGGCATTTTCTGTTTTTTTATTGAACGCCGACTTTTGCGCGTCTGCGACAACTTCGAGCGCGAAACCCAATAACCAAACAAGCGATCCGAGTAGCGCCACCATGCCTAACGGTTCACGGTACTGGCTGGTCATGGCGGTCAACGCTGCAATTAATGTGACGAACACCCACAGGCCCTGCAGAGTCCACGTTAGTAAAAACCGCGGAATCGACACCTTGATCAGATCAAAGCGACCATCTTTACCCGCCTGTTTAACCCGCCGAAACAAAAACGGGCCAAGGCGAGCGGCCCAAATCACCACCAGTGCCGCCAGTAGTATCGCGCGGTTATCCAGCCCCAGCTCAGGGTCTGCACTAAGAAACAGCGCCAGCAAAACAATTATCACATAGGTGGCACTGCCGGTGAGGTCGTAATAATGTTCTGTTTGAAAGATATAGGCTGGGATAAATGCCAACCATTGCACGGCAAAAGCGATAACGGCACACACCAGCAAGACTGGATAGTCACCATAGCGCAAACCGCCGTCACCGCCGGCGTATGACAAACCAACGGCAATTGCTATGCAGAGCACAATCAGTCCCGTGCAGATCACTATTTTTTTCATCGTCGTCCCCTCTATTTACCGCAGCCTATACGCAACATCGCACGCTATAGTTCAAATTATTTTTATCATCACTTTGCAGTGACAGAGCCAATTGTTTTCAAGCTTAGTCTGGTGAGAGAAATTCAATGTCGCGACGATCTACGATCTCGCCGCAGCCACCGCACTTCACCTTGATACCTAACTGCGCACCACAGCGTTGGTGCAGTAATCCCGCCACCGCATTGGGGTCGGCTTCCCATTCAACGGCCCACTGGCGCATCGCAATTACAATGGCAAAAAGCGATACCCCTTTCGAGGTGAGTTGATATTCCTCGCGCGGCGGCGAATCTTGGTAGCTTTGGCGCTCTAAAACGGCATTTTCGACCAGCAGGTTTAAACGCGAACTTAAAATATTGGAGGCAATCTGCAATTGCTTGGCAAACCCCTCATAACGTTTGGTACCGAAGAAGGCCGATATCAATAGTAGCAGTGTCCAGCGATCACCAATCAAATCACTTATACCAGCCAAACGCAGATCTGCACTTTCTGACGCCAATGCCGAACGTACCCGCCGCTGACCACTGAGGGACTTAATCTCGTTAATATGCTTACCGCTCTTGACCGCCGATGTCGCAAGCTGAATCTCATCGAGAGCGACGCCCTGCTCACAATAACCGCATACCGCTTGCGGTGCTATTGGCTGCTGACAACAACGGTGAATAAGTTCATTGGGCAAACTAATCGACGCGTTCGGCAACCATTCATGCTCCCACTGCCACGCCAGCAGTGAAACGGGAAACAAACCAGCCCCTTTCGCACTTAAAAAATACTCTTGGCGACTAGACGTTGGTGATGAAGCCCGTTTGATCATAAGTCCCTGGGCAATCAATGCCGCTAGACGCCGAGTCAATGTCGCTTTACTGGCACCGGTGTAGCGCCGAAACTCTTCAAAACGCCGACGACCTAAAAATGCATCGCGCAAAATCAATAGCGACCAACGATCACCAATCACGTCCAAGCTCTCGGCAATGGCGCTGTTAACGACCAGATGATTGCTACTCATATCCCATTTCCGAAATTCCAATATTCAGATCATTATTGACAAAATATAGATTAGTCTCATAATGCAAGCAACTAATAATTACTAATGTACAACATATTTCTAGGACACGATCATGCCCGTCACTTACAAAAACATCGTTAAATCCAGTCTTAAAGCCAGTCACCACCCCTATTTAAATGGCGCCTGGACACCGAATTTTACTGAGTACACTGCGACCGACATGGAGGTTATTGGTCAAATTCCCGACGATATCGACGGTGTTTACATCCGCAACCCCGAAAACCCCGCGCAAGAACCCATTGGCCACTACCACCCCTTTGACGGTGACGGCATGATTCACAGCATGGTTTTTAAAGACGGCAAGGCGGAATACCGCAACCGATTTGTACGCACCAAAGGGTTTAATGCCGAGCAAGAAGCCGGTGAGGCGCTGTGGGCCGGTATTGCCAACAAACCCAGCATGTCAGTAAGACCTGGCTGGGGCGCACAGGGCGGCGTGAAAGACGCCTCCTCTACAGACGTCGTCATTCACGCTGGCGAAGTGGTCTCAACGTTTTGGCAGTGTGGCGATGGCTACCGCTTAGACCCCTATACCCTTGAGCAATTAGGAACGGAAAGCTGGACCCCAATTGACGGCATCTCCGCACACCCTAAGGTAGATGAACGCACCGGCGAAATGCTGTTCTTTAATTACTCCACTTATCCGCCTTACCAACATTACGGCGTGGTCGACCGCAATAACAAACTGGTGCATTACACGCCGGTTCCACTGCCGGGACCTCGACTACCTCACGATATGGCGTTCTCGGAAAACTATTCCATACTTGCCGATTTACCGATGTTTTGGGACCCAGAGTTATTAAAAGAAGGCCGCTATCACGCGGGCTACCACCCCGATATGCCAACCCGATTCGCCATACTCCCGCGCTATGGCAATAGCGACGACATACAATGGTTTGAAGCCTCAGCCACTTTTGTATTGCACTGGATGAATGCCTACGAAGAAGGCGATGAGATCGTCTTAGACGGCTATTTTCAAGACAATCCGGACCCCGAGCCACTGCCTGGCTTACCCAAAGCGGCGGGCAAGATGATGGCGAATATCGACATTCATTCCTTTCAGTCTAAGCTGCATCGCTGGCGTTTTAACTTGAAAACCGGCGCAGTCGAAGAGCAGCGTTTAGATGATCGCGCACTTGAGTTTGGCACCATTAATCAGCAATACGCTGGTCGCAAACACCGCTACATATACTCTGTGTGGGGCGAGCCCAATTGGTTTCTGTTTTCCGGCATGGTCAAGCACGATCTGGACACCGGCGAATCCTGGAGCCTCCCCTTTGGTGAGCAGCGCTTTGGCAGCGAAGCGCCCTTTGCCCCGCGTATCAATGCCAAAGACGAAGACGACGGCTACTTGGTGAGCTTCATTACTGACATGAAGGAAAATCGCTCGGAATGCGTGCTCATTGACGCCAAAGATATTGAGGCTGGTCCAGTTTGCCGCATTATTCTTCCCCATCGAATTTGCAGCGGCACCCACGCGACGTGGGCGAGTGGCGAAAGTATCCGCCGCTACCAAAAATAATGATCAAAAGGAAAAGCCATGCCCAGCGCTATGATAGTTGATGCAGTCAGAATACCCCGGGCCAGTATCCGCGGCGAAGCGGCCTACGCCGCGCTCAAGCCGGTTGACCTGTTGCGACCTTTATTCACAGCCATTGCCGAGCGCAACCAGCTCGGCAGTGCCGAGGTTGAAGATGTACTGCTGGGCTGCTCTACCCAGAGCGGCGATCAAGGTGCGAACATTGCCAAAATCGCCTCACTCTATGCCGGCTGGTCTGATCGTGTTTCCGGCGTGACCTTGAATCGCTTTTGCTGCTCTGGCCTAGATTCGATCAATCTTGCCGCCAGCAAAATTATGTCGGGGATGGAATCAGTTTTAGTGGCAGGTGGTGTTGAGCAACTCAGCGCGGTGCCGATGTTTTCCGATCGTGGCCCTTGGTATAGCGATCCAAAGGTAATGAAAGCGACACGTTTTATGCACATGGGCTTGTCCGCAGACTTGATTGCCAGCCAGCAGGGCTTTAGCCGCGAACAACTTGACGCCTGTGCGCTGCAATCCCATCAGCGCGCCGCTATGGCCGCAGAGAATGCTTACTTTAGCCGTTCACTGATTCCCGTCCGCGACCAAAATAATACGCCCCTGTTGGCAGCTGATAATGCCCTACGCCCGCAATTAAGTCTCGATCAGCTAGCGGCATTGCCCAACAGCTTCACCGACTTTGTCGAACAAGGGCAGCGCCGTGTCGATCAGGTTTACCCAGATACCCGCCTAGTACCACTTCACACCGCGGGCAATTCTCCGGCGCTGGTTGATGGCGCATCGCTACTGTTGCTGGCCAGCGAAGATGCCTGTAAACGTCTGTCACTAACGCCTCGCGCGCGCATTACTCACTACGCCAATGCCAGTGACGAACCCGTCAGAATGCTTACCGGGCACTTACGGGCCACCGAAAAACTCTTCGCTGCTACCGGGCTAAAAGCGACCGACATCGACCTGTGGGAAGTGAATGAATCTTTCGCGGCCAGCGTTTTGTATTTCCAAAAGCATTTCAACATTGCCAACGAGAAATTGAATATTAATGGCGGCGCTATAGCCCTAGGCCACCCCCTGGGTGCTACCGGTGGCAATCTTATGGGAATGTTACTAGACGAACTAGAAAGACAAGATTTGAAACGCGGTATCGTTAGTATCTGTGGCGGCGCGGGTGTCGGTGTTAGCACACTAATTGAACGCCTGTAACGGCGATCACCACCACAGCTAATTGAAAATAAAAGCAGGGAAAATCATGAGCGCACAAAAAGTTTATATCCTCGGTGGTTATCAAAGCGACTTTGCACAAAATATCGCCCGCGCAAATCAGTCTGTTTCAGACTTGTTTGTCGACACCGTGCGTTCGGGCCTTGCGGCGTGCAAACTCGACGCTGCCGAGATAGAGGTCGGCCACGTTGGTAATTTTGTGTCCTCGCTTTTTTCCGGACAGGCTCAGCTCGGCGGTTTTTTCGGCCACGTCGACCCGGCCATGCGCTATATGCCCGCCTCTTCCCACGAAGCGGCTTGCGCCTCGGGCTCAATGGCCATCCTTGCCGCCATGGCCGACCTTGAGGCCGGACGCTACGACACGGCCTGCGTGCTCGGCATTGAAATCATGCGCAATGTCAGCGGCGAACAGGCCGCCGCCAATTTACGCCCCGCCGCCTGGGCTAGCCAAGAGTGGACCGAAACCGATTTCGTTTGGCCCTGCGCATTTAATAATATGCTCGCGCTTTATGAAGAACGTTATTCACTAAACAAAGATTACCTCTACGCTATTTCTAAACAAAACTTTGCCAGCGCGCGCCTCAACCCCAATGCCCAAACGCGTCAATGGCAATTCAAGGACGCCAGTTTCAGCAACGATGAGAGCGCCAATCCCGTTGTCAGCGGCAATATTCGCAAACAAGATTGCGGCCAAATCACCGACGGCGCCGCCGTGGTTTTCTTAGCAACTCAAGCCAAGGCGAGCGAGTACGCCGCCCGCCATAACATAGCCTTAAGTTCAATCCCAACGATTAACGGCTGGGGCCACATCAATGCGCCAATCTCATTCAAAGAGAAATTACGCTTGAGCGAGCCCGAGGGTTTTCTCTTCCCCCATATCAACGCGCTATTCCAACAGACGCTTAAACGCGCAGGCATAAATAGCCTCAGCACCATCGACGGATTAGAAGTCCACGACTGCTTCAATATCACGGAATACATGATTTTGGATCACAGCGGTCTCTATCCGCCCGGCGAGGCGTGGCAAGCCATTGAAAATGGCGATATTAGCCGCAGTGGAAAATTACCCGTTAACATCAGCGGCGGTCTCATGGGATTAGGCCATCCAGTAGGTGCTACCGGTGTGAGAATGCTATTGGACAGCTACAAGCAGATTGCAGGCAGCGCCGGCGATTACCAAATCGACAATGCCCAAAATGTGATGACCTTTAACTTGGGTGGCAGCGCGACGACGTGCGCGAGCTTTATTGTTGGCAAGACGAACACCTAGGATTTGCACAGACGCGTGTGCTCGCAAGGCCTCAGCGACCCCGCGTCACAAGCAGTCAGGCATTCGCGACCAGACTTCCCGCATTATCCAGTAAGCGTCGTGGCGGCTTGTCCCATTTCCCCCAAGCCTTATCGTGAAAGTAAAAAACCACGGTGTTGATCGCGGGCTCGACAAGCGCCATTGCGCCACCTACCAGTACGCTGCCAGTAAATGCGTATGCCACCGAAAAGGCCACGCCAAAGTGGATTGCCGCAAAACTTATCGTCTTTCTCATTGTGGCCTCCTGATATGCCAAGTTATAAATCCACGTCCTTAACAGCCATTTTTTGCTTGGACGATGTAATCATAGCGAGGACCATTCAATAATCAAAAACAATTAAATAGATTAGATTAATAGTTTAATACTATTATAACTAAACACCGTAGCGACGCTCCGTCAGCCCTTCTACAAAAGCTACTCAGTCAGTATTATGTTTTACTCTGTGAAAATTTGGGGCCGGTGCGGGCAGACAATATTTTGGCCCGCGGGGTTCGCGAGGTGCAGAATCAGCAACCTGAACTCGATTCCTTTATCAATAGCCTGCTGTAGACTGCCGATTGCTGACGGCAGCCGCTGCCCGAAAATCGGAGATCCCTTTGCAAAAACTAAGCTCTTACCGCTGTGCAACCGTGAAAGGCAAAGCGGCAATTTCTTTGGCTTGTATCATTATATTTAGCAGCGCCTGCAGTGAAGCACCGAATAGCGCTACAACCAATAAAACCGTGCTAAGTGCCACACAGCAACAAAGCTTAGATGCAGCGCAACAAATGGAAAAGCAATTACAACAAGATCTAGCACGCCGCGAACAACAGATGCGTGACGAGGAAAGGTGAGCATGGCAAAGTTTTGCTGGTTAGCAATTTTTACGGCGACGCTCGTCTGGTCAGGCATTGAGCCCAAAGACAGCTTTACCTGGGCTCTAGAAGTTGCCCCCGCACTCATTGCCCTATTTATATTAACCATTAGCTACCGGCGCTTCCCGCTTACCAGCCTGCTCTACACCTTAATTTTGATTCACAGCGTTATTTTGATGATTGGTGGTCATTATACCTACGCCGAAGTTCCCGCCTTCGATTGGCTAGCAGAACAATTCGGCTGGCAGCGAAACCACTACGACAAGCTTGGCCACTTCGCTCAAGGCTTTGTCCCGGCAATGGTCGCACGCGAATTACTACTCAGGCACCACGTCATCACCAAGCCCAACTGGTTAAATAGCATTATCGTTTTTGTCTGCCTTGGTATTAGTGCCTTTTACGAGCTAATTGAATGGTGGGTGGCTGAGCTGAGCGGGGAAGATGCTGAGGCTTTTTTGGGTACCCAAGGCTATGTGTGGGATACCCAGTCTGATATGGCCATGGCCATGATCGGCGCAATTGTCGCCTTATTAAGCTTGGGCCGAATTCACCAAGGCCAACTCAAATTAATCCGTCAAGGGGGTTCGTAGACCAGGGCGCCCGAAACATTGCCTCCATTTCCAGCTCGGGAACCTCCTCGATACTGCGATAACACCAGTGCGGATCGCGGTCACGATCAATCAAGCGCGCTCGAACGCCTTCTGCGAATTCTGGATCACGTACGCGGTTCGCCGACATAACCAGCTCCATGCGGAACACTTCCAGCAAACTCAGGTTACGGCCCGTTTCTAGCTGGCGAAAAATCAACTTAGCCGTGCTTGCTGCGCCCCTAGCATGACCTTGACCGGCTATTTTCAACCACGAGTTAGCGCCTCGATACCCACAAATACTGTTACTGATATCGATAATCGCGGCCTGATTACAAACGTCGTCAATCCAACCGCGAGAATCCTTTAGCGACGCCGCACCTAGTGTGGCACCTTGCTCAGCCTCAATATCCGTCAAACACTCGGTGAGGCACTCGGCATTCCACTGAGGGTCATCACACCAGTCTAACAACAATAATTGACGCAATACCTGAGCTTTGCTGTTGTCCGCTAGACAATAATCAGCCAGCCCAGCGTAAAGTGCATCGGCAGGCGACAACTCCACGCCAGTCAACGCCGCAAATAAACCGCAGTGTCCCGGCATTTGCCCTAAAAACCAACTCGCCCCGACATTAGGGAACAAGCCAATACTGATTTCCGGCATCGCTAGACGGCTACTGTCCGTCACGATACGGTGGCTGGCGCCCACCATCAAACCCAAGCCCGCCCCCATAACAATCCCATTACCCCAGCAAATTACCGGTTTAGGAAAGGTATGTATGAGATAGGCCGCCGCGTACTCGTGCGCCAAAAACACCTCTGCCTCCACTGCGGCGCCGCCAGGGTTTGCCAGTGCTGACTCGCGTATCCGCAGCGCATCGGCGCCCACGCAAAATCCGCGGTTTCCCGCACCATCGAGAAACACTGCCACCGCCTCACTATCGTCCCGCAGCTCTACCAACAAGCGATGGAGCAAGGTAACAATTTCCAAGGTTAGGGCGTTCATCCGAGCTGGGGCATTCAAGGTAAGGTGCGCAAGATAGCCCCCCGCAGGCAAGGGGTGGCGCTCAAGGCATACTGAGTATTCAACTTGCATTATTACGTCTCCACACAAACCTTGGGGATCAAGCCAAGGGCCAGAGTATGTAATGTAGCAGTATCTCCCCAGACTTGCGCTGGCTCAAGACCTAGCCCGCATTGCCTGCCGACATGGCTAAATCAAGCTTTATACGGGTAAATACCTATGTATACCCCTGCACACCTCACACTAGGCCGTGACAGCCCAGATTGACCGCAGCGTCACTGCCACCACCAAAAGCGGCCAATTGCCCGCCTAGCCGCTTCCGTTATGCTCCGTCGCGTTAACCTACCCCGCATCCTGGGAATTAGTACAGAGGCTCAATATGACCACATTTAAAGCGCCAGTTAGAGACATCGACTTCGTCCTTAATGAAGTCTTAGACTACCAGGCCCACTACCAAACTATTGCAGCGGGCGCCGAAGCTACACCAGATATGGTTGAAGCGATTACATCCGAAGCCGCAAAATTCGCTGAAGAAGTCCTCTCGCCACTCAATAAAGTAGGCGACGAAGAAGGCTGTACCTGGAATGACAGCGAAGTAACCACCCCCACTGGTTTCAAAGAAGCCTACCAAATGTGGATCGACGGCGGCTGGCAGGGTTTGTCACACCCCACCGAATACGGCGGCCAAGGTCTGCCAATGTCTTTGGGTCTGATCAAATCAGAACTCATTGGTACGGCTAACTGGTCTTGGGGCATGTACCCAGGTCTTAGCTTAGGTGCAATGAACACCCTTATTGTTCACGGTACTGAAGAACAGAAAGCCCAATATATGCCCAAGCTCTGTGAGGGCACTTGGACTGGCACCATGTGCCTAACCGAAGCGCACTGCGGTTCTGACCTTGGCCAAATGAAAAGCAAAGCCGAACTGCAAGAAGACGGCAGCTATAAACTCACTGGCAGCAAAATCTTTATCTCAGCCGGCGAGCACGACCTGACCGAAAACATTATCCACATCGTATTGGCACGTACCCCCGGCGCCCCAGAAGGTACAAAAGGTATCTCCTTATTTATTGTGCCCAAAGTGAATGTTAACGCCGACGGTAGCTTAGGCGAGCGCAATAACGTGAAGTGCGGCAGTATCGAGCACAAGATGGGTATTCACGGTAACTCTACCTGCGTCATCAACTTTGACGACGCGACCGGCTATTTGCTCGGCAAGGAAAATGAAGGCCTGAACGCAATGTTCACCTTCATGAACACCGCCCGCATCGGCACCGCAATTCAAGGTCTGGCAGCATCAGAGCTGGCTTACCAGAATGCCCTGCCTTACGCCCTAGACCGCTATTCAATGCGTTCACTGTCTGGCACTAAGAATCCTGACAAGCCTGGTGATGCGATCATTCATCACCCCGACGTGCGCCGTATGCTGCTTACCGCCAAAGCCTTTGCTGAAGGTGGCCGCGCAATGATTTATGACGCCGCAAAATATTCAGACCACATGGTGCAGGCTGAAACTCAAGCTGAGCGCGATGCAGCTGAGAACGAACTTGGCTTTTTAACGCCAATTTTGAAAGCGTTCTTAACTGAAACTGGCCTCGAATCAGCTAGCAACGCGATGCAGGTCTTTGGTGGTCACGGCTATATCAAAGAACACGGCATGGAACAGATTTACCGCGATGCCCGTATTGCCACCTTGTACGAAGGCACCACCGGCATTCAAGCGATGGATTTGATCGGCCGTAAAGTTGTACTGGACGGTTTCAAACTCTACGGCGGTTTCTGCAAAAAGCTGTATAAATTCGGCTTTAAAAACCTAGTTGGTGGAAAACGCCGTGGCTATTCAGCGAAGTTGATCGGCTACACCTTAGCCTGGAACTGGCACACCGTTAAGATGGTTGCCCGCGCCTCTAAGAACCGCGATGCCGTCGGTGCAGCTTCTTATGACTTCCTGATGTACAGCGGCTACCTGTCGATGGCGTACTACTGGGCAAGAATGGCTGAAGTAGCGGCGACTAAGCTGGCTAGCGGCGAAGGCGATGCAGCCTTCTACCAAGCCAAATTAGAAACGGCTGAGTTCTACTTCTCGCGCTTGCTACCGCGTGCCAAAGCGCACGGCGGCTCAATGGGTAGCAGCACCGAAAGTGTGATGGGCATGGACCTAGAACGCTTCACCGTTCGCTAAGCTCAGCATGACTACGCCCAGCATGATTAGGGCGTAGTATTAAAGCCCCGGCGCACATGCTGGGGCTTTAATCATCTACGATACCTACCCGCCCGAAAACCTCACCAAAGCAGCGTTAACTCTAGCTGCAGCGTCCCCCCCTGACTAAACACGACTTAAAACGCCCAGCTACACGCCACTGCCCTGCGCTATTTGCACGCCATTTTCGCTAAAAACACGCACTACTTTTTCAATGTCTGGAGGCCCCTTCGGAATTTGCCTATCAATTGCACGAAATGCGTCAATTGCCCGACCTTTATGGGTGATCTCAAGCATCTCACCGCCACCAGACAAAAAGCTAAATGCATGAATAGTTCCGGCGGGAATTTGAACCAAAGTACCTTCTGAGCAGATTGACGTTTTATTACCGCAAATGAACTCGACCGAGCCCTTTAAGACGTAAAATGATTCATCCCAATCATGGCTATGAGGCGGCGGCCCCATCCCGACGTCACCTTTCTGCAGGGTAATATCTTGCCCATTTTCGAGCTCATTTGCAGAAAGGACCGTAATATCTACACCGATAACCGAAAGCTTTGCTGAGCGATCTTCAGGCCGAAGAATAAATACCTCATTGTTCATGGGGAATTCCCTCTTTTATTGCAATCGTCCATATCAAGTCGCCAGCGAGCGACATCGTCGCATTACTGGCTGATTACTAGTACAGCTCGACATCTATTATTTTTCAAGAGTAGTAGGTATCTAGCAAACGAGAACCCGCGCTGCTAGGGCTTACGAGCCAAAGTGTCGTTTTAAGGTAATCAGTATTGCCAACCTCGCTCATAGCAGAGCCTAAGCTAAAAAAAATCCCCGCAGCGACATGACCGCTGCGGGGATTTTGCTTTCTCAGTAATCAGCACATAAAAATGTGCGTCTGCCGCGCTAGTAGCTTACTTGGGAAACCTGATATGCACTGTTGCTGTGAATATCGCAGGGGTTCGCTACTTCTTCAGTTTGTCCCGGATCGACGCTAAACGACTGGACGCTCATAATCGATTTCTTACTAATATCGTCTTTGTAATAACTAAACACACCACTAATTTTTGTATCGCAGCTATTTTTAACCACAAACCGCGTCGATACCTTATCGTGATTAAAGTAGGCGCAACTGGACTGCTCAGAGTTCGCGGGGAAGCTTTGTACATCCCAGTCTAAACAATGCTCCGGTTCGCCATTTGCAGCTAATGCAGTGGTGCTTAACAAACAAGACAAAAGGCCAGACAGTAATACTTTATTCATGATGTGCTCGCTCTATGTTTACCATACTACTGTTTGGCTAAGCGCTCCCTTCAACAGTAGTGGTGATCCTGAGATGTACAATAGTTAATAATTGAGCAAATTGGCAGTGGGTATTTCCGCTTAACGCCAGCACATCCTCACTACAATAGTTATTAAAATCATTGTGTTAGCTAAATTTAACAGGCTCTAGCATCGGTTAAAAAAGCATCAGATTTGTGACTTCTATCGCAAATAAACAGAACCGTTAGAGCCAAATCATGCAGATTCTTGAGCTATAACGGCCAAAATAAGCCGCTTAAGAAGCCAATCTTTTAGCCCCGAGGTGGTCGTTAAGTCCAAACTCGCCAAAACCTGTGGTGCCACACTACTTAATTTTTGAGGTTTAAGCGCCAATAACAAACTCTGCCACGGTGTCAGGCTTGCAAGGCTTTTCAAAGCTTTAGCCGCAAGTAATTCAATGTCACTAAAGTCGCAGCCGAAGGGGTAGCTGGGCATCATATTGCGAGCTCTTGCCCAGGCGACATCAGCATGAATACGCTCAGGAAAATTTTTGCTAAAAGCGGGTGGTATTTGGTAATTTTCTGCAAGCTTACCAGACGCTTTTGCCGTAATAAGTAAATCTGGCTGAAATCGCGAATCAGCAATATTAATCAGCCCCTTAATAACATCCTCGTCACTTTTGGAACGTAAGTCGGCAATACCGTATTCTGTGATGACAATATCGCGTAAATGGCGAGGTATTGTGCAGCTCCCGTAATTTTCGACAATATTAGATACCACCTCGCCTTTTTCCATTCGCGTTGAACGAATCATTAGTATCGAACGGCCATCGGTTAATTGGTGCGCCATCGCAACAAAATTGTATTGGCCACCCACCCCCGACACCACTTGCCCCGACGCCAATGTATCTGAAGCCACCGCGCCCTGAAGACTGACATTCAAACCGGTATTGATGAAGCGCGCACGGCGACGCTGGGCTTGATATAAGCGCGGATTGAAATCCAATTGATTAATTTTCTCGACGCCGCACATCGCCAGCTTGCCGCGAGCCTCTGGTTCAAGCTCACGTAAGCCGCGATAAAACGCCTCACTTCCTAGGAAAAAGCCACCGTGCAAAACTTTGCCATTGCGCAATGACGAACCCAAACACTTTTCAGCGATTAAGCGCTGACTCATCGGATTAGCCATATTCGCCGAGGCCGACTCGCCATCCGCAGCAATAATATAGCCATCGCGATAATGGCAATGTTCATTGAAATAGCCGTGATACTGCAGAATGGCAAAGTCTTTGCCGCGCAACTCGCGAACGCCAAGCTCGGCCATGGCCTTAATGGTATCTACACTGATTGCCTTTGGCTGGCATATCCCCTCATTGACCAGTATTTGCAAAGCCCAAAAGTCGTAGACTTCGCGTTTTAAAATTCCGCTGTTAAAAAGCTGCCAAAATCCCTCTACAAACATCTCGGTAGCGCC
>NZ_JBFJWS010000060.1:0-14058 GCF_041623545.1 Zhongshania sp.
CGTCTTTCCAGACTGGCTCCAGCGCCGACAAACTTTCAAGCGTGGTCGTAGGGCGATTACATTCGTCCTTCTCCAACAGCACATCTTTGAATGTGGTCTCTTTTGTTTCTTTATTGAACACCGACATGCTGGCCTTAAAGGGCACTATTTCGTCGGCAAACAGGCCCGCTTGCTGCGCTGCCGCAACCCGCTGTTGGCTTTGCAGGGAGTACAGATCCTGAGCTTCACGGCTGACGCCATAACGCTCGGCTACAATTTCGGCCGTCTCAATCATCGGGATATAGGCAGTGGGATCAATATCCAAGACCGTCTGGGAGACATTGCGGAAAGCATTTTTGTGCTTAGTTTGCACCAGCGAAATCGACTCCAAACCACCGGCTACCGCGATATCGATTTCATTACACATAATTGACTTAGCGGCCCAGGCAATAGACATTAAACCTGAAGAGCACTGCCGCTCAATCGCCATGCCCGGAACGCTATCTGGAAGGCCGCCAGCCACCGCACACAAACGGCCAAGATTATAAGCCTGAGTGCCCTGCTGGGCCGCAGCACCAAAAATAACATCTTCAACCGACGCCGGATCAATGCCCGCACGCTCTACCGCTGCGCGCACCACATGACCGCCCATAGCAGGGGCTTCGGTGTTGTTTAAGGCACCGCGAAATGATTTGCCCATACCAGTACGGGCGGTGGAAACGATGACAGCTTCTCTCATGGTTTTGTATCCTTTTTGAAATTTGATTTTGCGTTTATTTCGCAATATTTAATCAGGCGCTGAATCGTCAGACGTCCGACGTCAGACGTCAGGCGTCTGACGAACATTAGGCTCGCTGTGACGAGCAACTTACAATTTCTCCAGTCATATAACTGGAATAATCAGAGGCGAGGAACATCATAATATTTGCTACTTCCCAGACTTCAGCACCCCGGCCATAGGCTTCACGGGCCTCCAGTTCTGCTAACAATTCTTCTGGTGCAGATTTTTTCAACATGGCGTGAACAGCCAATGACGGCGCAACCGCATTGATGCGCACACCAAAATCAGCGGCTTCTAAGGCGGCGCAGCGGGTCAGGGCCATTACTCCCGCTTTGGCTGCAGCGTAGTGGGCTTGTTCTTTTTGGGCGCGCCAACCGAGTACCGAGGCATTGTTAACGATAACGCCCTCACCACGGGTTTTCATGACCTTCATCATGTAACGGGTCATGCGCATGGTGCCGTTGAGGGTCACATCGATGACCTTATTCCACTCGGGGTCTTCCATCTCGATAAGCAGTTTTGTAGTGCCCAAACCCGCGTTATTGATCAGCACATCGACGCCGCCCAGTAACTCCTCGGCGGTATTGATTAGTGCCTGCACGTCGTCTTCAACAGCAACATTACCGACCTTGCCGTAAACTTCCTGACAACCGGTTTCCGCTTTCAATTTTTCAACCGAGGCATTCAAACGGCCTTCGTGGATATCCGAAATCACGATACCCCGGCAACCTTCTTCAATGGCGCGCTGCGCCGCCGAAAAGCCAATACCGGCGCCTGCCGCCGCTGTAATGAGTACTGACTTACCTTTTAATAAGCCGTGGCCTTTAACGTATTCTGGGACTTTGATGTTCATTGTTAACTCCATTGCTCGTCGGAAGTCAGATGTCTGACGTCAAACGCTAAAATAAAAATTCACAGTTCTCACTTACCGTCAGACCTCCGACGCCAGACACCCGACTTAAACAGGCCTCAATTCCTTCGGCATCCCCAAGCCCCGCTCGGCTATAATATTGCGCTGAATTTGGTTAGTACCGCCGTAGATGGTGTCTGAGCGTGTGAACAGGAATAAGGACTGCAGACGATTTAATTCATAGGGGGCGTCGGCGAGGATATCAGCTTCGGGGCCGAGGATATCCATAGCGAGTTCACCGAGGTCGCGATGCCAAGTGGCCCAGTACAATTTGTAAATCAGGGCTTCTTTTTGCAGGCTGCCGTCGCTACCGCCCGACAGCATACGCAAGCTGTTATAGCGCATAATTTTTAAGCCGATATGGGCGTCGGCAATGCGCTGGCGAATGAGCGGGTCCTTAGCTGTACCATTTTCTTTGGCGAGTTTAATGACTTCGTTCAGTTCATTTTGAAAAGCCATTTGCTGGCCCAAAGTCGACACGCCACGCTCAAAGCCCAGCAGGCCCATGGCCACTTTCCAGCCGTCACCGGGCTGGCCGACAATATCATCAGCAGCACATTCCGCATCGTCAAAAAAGACTTCGTTAAATTCAGAGGTCCCGGTGATTTGCTCTATAGGCCGCACCGTTATGCCGGGCTGATCCATTTTAACCAGAAAGAAACCCAAGCCTTTATGGGCTTTCGATTCAGGATCGGTTCGAGCAATAACAAAGCAGTATTCAGACTCGTGAGCTAAAGACGTCCAAACTTTCTGGCCATTGATTAACCATTTACCACTGGCCTCGTCAAAGCGGGCCTTGGTTTTCACATTGGCTAAATCTGACCCGGCGCTTGGCTCAGAATAACCCTGACACCAATACTCAGTGCCGGACAAAATGCCAGGCAAATACTTTTGTTTTTGCTCTTCGCTACCAAAGGCAATCAGGGTCGGCCCCGCCAAGCCCTCACCAATATGCCCCATACGTCCAGGTGCACCCGCGCGGGCATATTCTTCAAAAAAGATCACTTGTTGCTCAATGGATAAACCCCGACCACCGACTTCTTTCGGCCAGCCCACACAGGTCCAACCGCCTTCGGCGAGTTTGCGCTCCCAAGCCTTACGCTCCTCAGGGAACATATGTTCATCACCTGGACCGCCCCGGAATTTCAGCTGGGCAAACTCACCGACTAAATTATCTGCCAGCCAGCCTGCGATCTCGGCGCGGAATTGTTCGTCTTCAGGGCTGAATTGTAGTTTCATAATGTCATGCTCAAATTAGTTTACAAGCGCGTCGGACGTCGGGTGTCTGACGTCGGAAGATAAAACACCGCTATTTGCTTTCCTCCGACATCCGACTTCAGACGTCCGACTAATCAAGTAGTATCTTCGCCACGCGCTCGCGGTGATAACCGCTATCGCCGAGAAAATGTTCACTCGCTTTAGCGCGTTTAAAATACAGATGCACGTCGTATTCCCAGGTAAAGCCCACGCCGCCGTGAATCTGTAGCGCTTCGCCAGCATTCTTAAAATACGCTTCAGAGCAATGGGATTTAGCGATGCTGGCCGCTTCACTTAACTCATTTGCGAGTGGGCCATTGGCAAGCGCGTCGTCTGCAATACAGGCGGCGTAATACACTGCTGAGCGGGCCACTTCGCTGCGTAACATCATGTCTGCGGCTTTGTGCTTAATCGCTTGGAATCCGGCAATGCTGCGGCCAAACTGGCTGCGGCTTTTACTGTACTCCACGGTAATATCCAGTACTTCTTGCATGCCGCCGGCTTGCTCAGCGGCTAAAGCGATTGTAGCGAGATCAAGAATTTTATTGAGTTGTGCACCCGCTTGCCCAGCAGCTCCCATAAGGGCGCTACTATCAAGACGCACATCACTTAAGCTTACGGTGGCCTGGCGGCGGGTTTGATCCATGGTGGGCAAACTAGCTCGTGAAATGCCGCTTTGATCCGTGGCGCAAACAAATAGGCTTATGCCCTTTTCACCGGCGCTACCCTCTTCTCTTGCAGCAAACACCATGAAGTCCGCACTGTGACCATCGAGCACGTAGCGGTAATTGCCGTTGAGAACAAAGTCATTGCCGTCGCGGCGGTAGGTTGCTGTCACGGCACTCGCATCCCAGTCTCGGCTTGCCGAGTTGAATGCTAAAGTAGCAATTTTGCCTTCAATTATTTGGGGTAAATACAGTTCTTTTTGTGCGTCCGTACCCGCGATCAATAGCGCATTGGTCGCCATGGCAACGCTTGACATATATGGCGCGCAAAGTAGGTAACGACCCATTTGCTCCAGCACCGCAACCAATTCAACATAGCCTAGGCCCATGCCGCCGTAGTTTTCGGGGATATGCAAAGCCTGCCAATACATATCATCGCAAATGCTTTGCCACAGTGCGGGATCAAAACCCGACTCGCTGGCCATCGCAGTTCGTATCGCCGCGCTAGTAGACGATGCTTTTAAAAAAGCCTCCGCCGTATCACGTATCATTTGCTGTTCTTCAGTAAATGCGAAATCCATACTGTCTCCGAGACACGACGGCGGCTTTCACAGCTTCGCTGTAAATAGCACTTATTTCCTACGAAATAAGTGCTTAACCGTTACAAGCGCAACTGCAAGCGTACAAAAACGCCGTCTTCAAATTCGATTTTTTTACCCGTTTCAGCATCAAAATCCATACTGCCGTAGCCAACTTGGATCGCTGAATTTTGGAACAAACTAAACTCGGCGCTCAAGGACCACTCGTCATAGCCTTCAATATCGCCAAACCCAGTGGACTTTGGTGCGTAATACAAGCCACCGCGCAGCCGAACGATTTCGTTCAATGGCAAACTCAAATCGCCACCAAAGGCCACAGCGCCGCCATTAAAATCCGAGTCGTCGTTTTCTAGGCCTATCGCCTTGGCACCGACTCGGCCACTTAACGAGCCGCGCTGGCCGTTGGCATACAAGCCTAAGGCCACCATATCGGCATCGTCGTCATGGTGCAGCCAATCCAGTTGTACACTGCTTTCTGGGCTCATATCGCCGGCGATTGACACCCCAAAGGTCTCATCGCCGAAACGAAATGCAACGCCGCCAGCGAATGCTGAACTGCTCACGGTAGCCAAAACTAAAGCTGCAATAAAAGGGGCTTTCATGGTGGTGATTCTCCTGTTAACTAAGATCCAAGGATAAAATCAGCTACCATACACTTTCTGAGCCGGAACTGCCTGTTCTAGCAAGGTTTTTACTGCACCGCCCACTTCACTGGGCGCCCAGCGATCACCTTTATCCACTTCGGGGCCTTTGCGCCAACCGTCTGCTAGGGATATTTTCCCGCCCTCGGCTTCAAACACACAGCCAGTGACGTGGGCCGACTCGCTACTACCGAGCCATACCAGCAGCGAAGACACATTCTCTGGGGCAAAAAAGTCAAAGCTACCGTCTTCGGGCTTGGCCATACGTGTGGCCATGGCTTCAACGGAGGTGGTCATATTGGTTCTTGCCGCCGGGGCTACCGCATTGGCAGTAATGCCGTAGCGCGCCAATTCCACGCCCTGATTCAAGGTCAGTGCCGCAATACCCGCTTTAGCCGCAGCGTAATTCGACTGGCCAACGGAACCTTGCAAACCAGCGCCCGAGGTCGTATTGATAATGCGGGCATCCACGGCTTTGCCTTCTTTAGACTTACCGCGCCAGTAGTGCACCGCGTGGGATGTAATACAGAAGTGACCTTTTAAGTGCACCGCCATAATGGTGTCCCACTCGGCTTCCGTCATTGAGGCAAACATACGGTCGCGGTTCACACCGGCGTTATTCAGAACAATATGCAGATCACCGTAGGTCTCAATGGCCTGTTTAACTGCATTCAAGCTGTCGTCATAATTGGTGATATCAGAGGTATTCACCACAGCTTTACCACCGGCTGCGGTTATCTCTTCAACGACTTTTTTGGCAGCGTCTTCATTAATATCATTCACAATAACCGAGGCGCCCTCGGCGGCAAAAACTTTGGCATGTGCCGCACCAAGGCCGCCACCTGCACCGGTGATAATCACCACTCTGTTGTCACAAATACCCATAGTTCCGAATCCTTTATGTTGATGCTGGGTCTGATGTCGGAAGTCTGACGTCTGACGCTAAACCAACTCGTCCGACACCCGACTTCTGACGTCCGACTAAAGTCTCTCGATAATTGTTACATTCGCCTGACCGCCGCCTTCGCACATCGTCTGCAGGCCGTAGCGGCCACCAGTGCGTTCGAGCTCATGCAATAGCGTGGTCATAAGTTTGGTGCCGGTGGCACCCAGTGGATGACCAAGGGCGATGGCGCCGCCGTTAACATTGGTTTTAGCGTGGTCGTAGCCGGTTTCTTTTAACCAGGCCATAGACACGGACGCGAAGGCTTCATTGATTTCAACAAGATCAATGTCCTTCATCGACATACCGGCTTTCTTTAAGGCGTAAGCAGTTGCGGCAATCGGCGCTGTTAACATCCAAATCGGGTCGTCGGCGCGCACGCTGATATGATGAATTCGAGCGCGGGGCGTTAAGTTATAGCGCTTTAGCGCGTCCTCGCTGACCAATAACATTGCACTGGACGCATCACAGGTCTGGCTCGATACGGCGGCGGTAACTTTGTCGCAGCCGAAAAGGAAATCCAGCTCAGCCATTTTTTCTAGACTGGAGTTGCGTGGCGTCTCATCCATGTTGACATCGCCAAAGGGGATGATCTCGCGGTCAAAGCGGCCTTCAGCAATCGCACGCAAGGCCCGCTGGTGAGACTCGAAAGAATACTCTTCAAGATCGCGGCGAGAAAAACCCCATTTATCAGCAATCATTTGTGCCGATTTAAACTGCGTTGGCGGCTCGGCACCGTAGCGCGCTACCCAGCCAGTTGAACCCGAGAACGGATCGCTAAAGCCCATGGGAATCGCCGCGGTCATTGCCGACGAAATCGGAATCTGGGTCATGGTCTGTACGCCACCAGCGACCACCACATCCATGGTGCCGGACATAATGGCCTGCGCTGCAAAGTGCACCGATTGCTGCGAGGAACCACACTGGCGGTCGATCGTGGTGCCCGGCACCTCGTCAGACAAACCAGCTGCCAGCCACGCACTGCGGGCAATATCCCCAGCCAATGGACCGATGGCGTCGACACAGCCAAAGATCACATCGTCGTACTCATTATCGGGAATACCATTGCGCTCGACGATGGCTTTTAAAACATGAGCGCCCAAATCCGCGCCATGCACATGAGCAAGGCCACCTTTACGGCGTCCGGTGGGACTGCGTACTGCATCAACGATATAGGCTTCGGCCATGATGGTTCCTCTTTGTTAGTCGGACGTCGGAGGTCTGATGTCTGACGTGTAATTACTAGTTTATATAGGGCTCGACGTGCGTCCGACGTCCGACGGCAGACATCCGACCAAGCAACTCACGCTGCAAAGGTATTCCCCGCACCCAGCAGCGCGCCTTCACTAAACACATACGCCGCTAAACGCTGTTTATGAAATCCCGCAGTGCCGTAGCTGCTGCTCAACGCCCAGGCGCGTTTCATAAAAATATGTAAATCCATTTCCCAGGTGTAGCCCATGGCGCCGTGGACTTGTATGCTGTTTTTTGCTGCTAAATCGGCGACTTCGCAGGCGACAATTTTGGCGTGACTGACATTGCGCTCGGCACTGCCGAGGTCATTGGCCAGTGCATAGGCTGCGCGGTACACCGGGGTTTTGGCGTATTCGAGTTTATAAGCGATATTGGCCATATGATGCTTCACGGCTTGGAAAGTGCCGATAGCCACACCGAATTGCTTACGCTCTGAGGTGTACTGCACCGAAATATCGATCATGCGCTGAGTTGCGCCGAGCGCCTGCGCCGCTGCGGCAAGGGCGCCACGATTCAGTGCTCCGTTAATTATTTGCTGAGCTGCTTCGCCGTCGGCGAGCTTTGTGGCCGCCGCAACATCAAACTCCACCGCAAATAATTTACGGCCAAGGTCTATCGATTCGTTATAGCGCAGATTTGCCTGCGCTGGCGTTACGGCATACAAGGCGCCGCCTTTTTCCAGAATCAGTAAATCAGCAATATGCGCGTCTTCTACCAGAGCATTCACCGCTAAACCAACCACGACCTTGGCTTCACCTGCCGCAATTTTCGGCAACCATTGGGCTGAAAACTCACTGTTGCCTAATTGTAAAATAGTCGGCACAGCGACCAATGCGCTATGCACCAAAGGTTCTGAGAGAGCAACATAACCCGCCTCTTGGGCCAGCAGCACAAAATCCAATTCATTCATACCCAAGCCGCCAAAGGCTTCTGGCACAGTGATCCCTGTTAAACCCAGTTCAACAAACTGCTGCCAAAGGCCGTCACTGCGACCGGTATCCGTCTGCCAAGCGGCGCGGATTGTTTCTGGCGTCACTTCATTAATCAGAAAGTCTTTTACCGACTCCTGAAATAACAATTGATCTTCGCTAAATGTAAAATCCATTCCGTCACCTATTCTATTTACTTTCGCTCTTCACCAATTACCAAACCAAGCAGCGCAGATTTTTGTGCGCTGGCAAGGCAAAAATACGCGCAGGGCGAGAGCGTATATTTAATACGTGACCAACCGAGCATATTTTTAACGCAGCCAGCGTGCAAAAAGATCGCTGCGTTACTTCCGCGGCATTCCCAGCAATCTTTCGGCGATGATGTTGCGTTGTATTTCATTGGTACCTGCGTATATCGGCCCCGACTGCGCAAACAACCAGCCGTCTAACCAACTACCCACTTCACCGGCATCCGGCGCATGGGGCAGCAATTCAGCGCGAGCACCCAAAATTTTCAATCCCAAGCCGTGCATTTGCTGATCTAGCTCAGACCAAAATATTTTATTGGTCGACGCCTCTGCGCCAATTTTGCCGCCCTGTATTAAGCGACAGGCGGTTTGATAGGTTGTTAAGGCGTAGGCTTCGGCATCCATATAGGCGCGCAATACGGCGTCGCGTACGGCGGGATCCTGATCAGCTGACGCTTGATTGGCTTTGTACAAATTCACCAAACGCTTAGCCGTTTCTTGAAAGCGCGCCGGGGAACGCAGCATTAAGCCACGTTCAAATCCGGCGGTGGCCATGGCCACACCCCAGCCTTCACCTTCGCCACCCAAACGGCAGTCGACAGGGACTTTGACGTTATCAAAAAATATTTCGGCAAACCCCGGCAGGCCATCTAATTGGGGTATTGGGCGCACGGTAATGCCTTCAGTCTCTAGCGGCACTAGAATAAAAGTCAGGCCTTTATGGCGCTCTGAGGCTGGATCAGTGCGGAACATACCAAAGCACCAATCCGCCCAAACCGCGCGGGTAGACCAGGTTTTTTGGCCGTTGATAATGTAATGGCTACCGTCTTCGCTCAATGTTGCCGTGGAGCGAATGGCCGCCATATCGGAACCAGCATTGGGCTCAGACCAACCCTGACACCAGATATCTTTACCCGTCGCCATGCCATTTAAAAAGCGCTTTTTCTGCTCGTCAGTGCCGTATTCCATTAAGGTTGGGCCAAGCAAGAAAATACCGTTTTGGTTTACCCGCAGCGGCGCCCGCGCGGCGTAATACTCTTCTTCAAAAATTAGCCACTGCAATAAATCGGCGCCGCGACCACCCATTTCTTCCGGCCAGGTAATCATGCCCCAGCGACCTTCGTAGAGCTTGGCCTCCCACTCGCGGTGCTGCTGAAAACCAAGCTCGGTGTCGAAGCTCTGTAGCGGCTCTGTAGGCACGTTAGCCGCCAGCCAAGCGCGGACCTCTTTGCGGAAGGCGTTTTGTTGTTCGGTGTATTCGAGTTGCATGTTGTATCCCGTTATTCGCAGTACGCTAGACGGGAGACGGAAAACGCAAAATCACGTTCTTTTGCATCTCCCGTCTCCCGTCTCGCATCTCCCATTACCTTAGAATTTCGCGTCGCGCTTTTCTACAAACGCATCTTTAGCTTCCTGGGAATCTGGATCCGCATAAGCCTCTTGGGTAAAGCCTTGCTCCCAGCGGTATTTATCTTCTAGGTTGCCGTCTTCAATGCCGTTAAGTGCTTCTTTTGCAAGCTGCACCATGCGCGGTGATTTCCCGGCAATTTTGCGGGCGATGTCTCTGGCGGCATCAAGCAGCTGGTCACGGGGAACAACCTTTTCAACTGCACCCAAGCGGTAGGCTTCTTGTGCGTCGATAGGCTCACCAGTGAAGTACATGTAGCGAACCTTTTGCACAGGGAACATGCGCTGCAAGTGCGCGCCGCCGCCCATGGCGCCGCGATCCACTTCGGGCACCGCGAAAGTCGCGCACTCGGAGGCAACTAGCACATCCGCTGCACCACTAATGCCAATACCACCACCCAAAACAAAGCCATGAACAGCTACAACTACCGGCTTAGGGTTGCGGTGAATCGCTTTAAAGGTATCGTAATTACCTTTGTTTACTTTGGTGATCATGGCGCTATTGGCGGCCAATTCTTTTATGTCGACGCCGGCGCAAAAGCCACGGCCTTCGGCGGCAATAATAATGGCGCGTACATCCGGGTTTTCACCCAAGGCATTTAGCTCGGCGGCAATCGCCAACCAACCCGCACTGTTAAAGGCATTAACGGGCGGATGATTAAAAATAACTTCGGCAATGCCGCTATCAATACGGGTAGAAAATGGCAGACTCATTGGTTTGCTCCCTGCGTGCACAGACGCTGTAATTGGGCCTCGGCTTCTGCTACTAGACCGCTAATTAATTCTTCACAACTCAATATTTGATCAATGACGCCAGCTACCTGACCAGATGGTAAAACCCCGTCATCAGGCCGGCCATCAACCATGGCTTTTTGAATGATCATGGGTGCATTGGCCGACATAATGGCTTGCGCTGGCGTAAGATCGCCGTCTTTACTCATTGCCAGCGCTGATTTCAGTAGACCAAAAATACTGGCGCCGGTGAATTTACGAAATGCCAAACCATTGCGCAGTGCGATCACTAATTTTTTGAGGTTGCCAGCGCGCTCTAACTCACCTAAAAACCGGTTGAGAATCATGCGCTGCTGAATACCGTCGAGTGCTTGAGAAACGATAATTTCTGCGGGGTTTTTGCAATCGAGATAGCGCTGCTTGGTCGCATCCGGAACCGGACTTTCTTTCGTTAATAAAAAGCGGGTGCCCATGGCAATGCCATCGGCCCCGAAAGCCATAGCCGCAACTAAGCCGCGACCATCTTTAAATCCGCCCGCGCCGAGCACAGGCACTTTTGCGCCCACGGCATCAACCACCTGGGGCAATAATAATGTTGTGGGTACCGAACCTGTGTGACCGCCACCCTCGCCACCCTGAACCGTGACTGCATCCGCCCCCATTTCCACGGCTTTGATAGCGTGCTTAGGCAAACCGACGGTTGGCATACACACCACACCGGCGTCTTTTAATTTGGCGACCATTTCTTTACCCGGCGAGCGGGAATAACTTACTGCTTTGACCTTGTGCTTAATGACGAGGTCGACAATCTCTGCGGCATTGGGCTGATACATATGAAAGTTCACCCCAAAGTTCGCATCCGTAAGCGACTTTACTTTGAGAATATCGGCTTCCATTTGCGCCGGTGGAATTGTCGCCCCCGCCAGAAAACCAAAGCCACCGGCATTGCCAGTCCCCGCCACCAGATTAGGATCAGCCACCCAGCCCATCGCCGTTTGAATTACAGGGTAGCGACAGCCGAGAAGCTCGGTGATGCGGGTGTTTAGTAAGTTTGACATGGGCTTTACCTTATTCGCGTTACGCTAGATGGGAGACGGAAGACGCAGAAACAGGCCTTAGCGTCT
The DNA here is from genome assembly GCF_041623545.1 of Zhongshania sp. GTDB lineage: Bacteria > Pseudomonadota > Gammaproteobacteria > Pseudomonadales > Spongiibacteraceae > Spongiibacter. Next base: position 11,470 of record NZ_JBFJWS010000060.1, read on the forward strand.
CCCGTCTCCCGTCCAGCGTTTTCCAGTATCAAGCCCGCACTCCCGGCGGATTATCCTTCAACTGCTTGCTGCGCATATTGTGTGGGTCCATCTGTCGAATAATCGCCAACTGCTCTTCGGTGGGCGCGGCAGTGACCGCGACCGTTGCCGGAACATGGACCTCAAAGCCAGTGTTCTCGATCACTTCTTCTACGCTAACACCGGGGTGCAGGCTCACAATCTGCATTTGGCGATTCGGGCCGTTAAAATCGAACACACCCAAATTGGTGTAGACGCAGCGCAAATCAATCTCGTCGAAGCTATAGCCCTTGGGCAGGCGCTCGGGGTTATAGCCGATGGTGCAGACCACATCGCACTCACCTTCGATAAAGACCCGCTTGCCATGAGCAGGCACCATATAGCTATTGGCGTGGCAGATAGAGTTACCGGGGAAACCCCGCACACCCAACATTTGCACTTTGGGCTTTTGGTAGTCGCCGCCCATGGCAGAAATATTCGACTGACCAAAACGATCAATCTGCGTCGGGCCACCAGTAAGGTGACGACGACCGCTCCACACATTGTCAAAAATGCGGCTAAAGCCCATCCAGTTTTCGTTCATTTGCACAAAATCGGCGGGGCGTTTACCGACGGGATTCGGCGTGGATAATATCCACGCTTCCGAGTCGGTCATCATAATGCCGGGATTGGTAGTCAACATCGCTAGGCTTGCCGCAAGGCGCTGCAAAACGCCGATGCCGGTAACCAATACTTCGCCGTCATTGGCATAGGCCTGGGCATTAGCGCAAATCATCAATTCCGCCAAACTGTAATCGCTTGCAGGTGTACTCATTTCAATTCTCTCCTGTTAACCGATTAATAGACGGGCTGGGGCAGTTTACGAATGGCATCTAAGCCGCCAACTTTGGCCTGATACTCTTCTTCGCTGCTGTCTTTAATGTATTTGTCAAAATAGGCGGCAAAACCACCCTCTTTGGCCGAGGCGTTGTATTCTTGGAAATGGGGAATATCAAAGCCGTAATTGGGACTGCACGATGAGGGGTGCGCGCCACCGGGCACCAGTGCAACGCCGGTAGTGAAATTACGTTCCCAGAAAACCGAGCGCGCTTCGACGGGGTCGGCGAAGGCTGAGGCGTCGACAATTTCTTCACACGTCACATAGGTTTTGTCGGCTGCGCGTACAAACCAGTCATCCATATGATGATCCGGTGCTTTGATCTGACAAACACCACGCACATCAGCGCGATCAACGTGGACTAACGCGGCATCAAGTTTAAGCGCCGGCATGGCGACCCACTCTTTGTCGTCGTAGGGGCTATCGATCACTTTTATGTCGGGATTGAATTTAATAACGTCGGTGCCTAGGCCCACCTTGGTCGGAATAAATGGACAACCCCAGGCTGCGGCGCGCAAACCTAAGAGCATCATGCCCTCGTCGATTTCCATAACCTCCAACTCACCGCCTTGGCGGGCGGCCCGGAAATACGGCTCAAGAGGAATAAAATCCAAGGACACAAAAGCAAATACCAGCTTCCGCACTTTACCCGCGGCGCATAACATGCCGACATCTGCGCCACCGTAAGCGACAATTGTGAGATCTTTTAGATCGGACTTAAGTATCTCGCGAATCACTGCCATCGGCTTGCGGCGCGGACCCCAGCCACCAATGCCAATAGTCATGCCGTCTCGCAACTGACCAACCATTTCCTGCAGACTCATTTGCTTATTCACGAGTACTCCTTTTATTCACCCACAACGGGAAAGACCTGTAATCGCAAGTGGCCTAAAACTAAGCTACCAACCTGCTTGAATTACGATATACGTAAATATAACACCTTTTAAATGCGCAAAACATTAATTATTGCAATATTTAACTTCACATTGGGAGGTGTAGGGACAGCAAGGGGCGATGCCCAGCGAGCATACAACCCACTCTGACAGCAGCGGCCTTCAACACAAGAAAGCAAGGGAAGGGGTAGATGACGGGAAATTATCTACCGACAGCTGGAAAGCAAACACGCTTGCCGTGACAGCTCAAGACGCCACAGCTCCATCTGTGTCATGCTTGGCCCACTGCCCATGCATTAAGGAGCAAGTCCCTATGTCGAAGCGCATCGATGAACTCTCCGCCCAGATCCACCAGCTCGAAAAGGAATTGAAGGACGAGATCAAGAAGATCCGCATTCAGACCTATGAGATTCGCGAAAAAGGCATTCACTTCACAGAAGAGATCCGCGCTCGACATCGCGAGCAGGTGATGCATTTAGGGCAATACCTGCGCCGCTCTAAGCTCAAACACTTACTCACGGCCCCCGTAATTTGGCTATGCATCTTCCCTGCGGTTTTTTTGGACCTTATTGTTAGCCTATTCCAAGGCGCTTGTTTTCCTGTTTACGGTATTCCTAAAGTAAAGCGTGGCGACTACATCATGTTCGACCGCAAGCACCTGGCTTATCTAAATCTAATTGAAAGAGCCAACTGTCTTTATTGCGGATATTTCAATGGCCTAATGGCTTACGTGACGGAAGTCGCGGGCAGAACCGAACAGTATTGGTGCCCCATCAAGCACGCCCAAGCACTGAAAATTGA
>NZ_JBFJWS010000061.1:0-14022 GCF_041623545.1 Zhongshania sp.
CATTAGCGTGTTTTCAATTTTTGAATAATGACCCCGCTCACAAGCTCAAATATAAATAAAACCAGGCCATTTACCGATAGCAAGTGCGATTGCTCAGCAATCATTCGGTTCTCACCTTGCCAACAGCCCCATTAACTATGCAAACAAAACTCAAATTGCGGGCTCTAGCCTGAGGTTTACGTTTTATCTCAGTTCACTGCTTTGCGCGAGCAGCAATGTCAGAAAAAAATTGATAGCCGGCGGTGGTCACATCAGGGCCAGCAGGGTCGGTATAGTTTCCTTCTGGGTGACCGTAGGGGTAATTGTGCGCCATACCGTATAGATACCACGCTTCCACAATGACATCGCCCTCTCCGGTCTGATCGCGATAACGGCGGCATCCCAAGAAGTCGTTGCCCAAATCACAGCATACTTTGCGCCGACGGCGGTGGATTCTCAAGTTCAGAAACTTTCGAGACCGACGGCATTTGGCTGCCCACGGACAAATGCACCCCAGAACACGTTATTGCCAACTGGGAAGCAATAAACAACACAAATGGACAGCAGGCACTCGAAACAGGCATTGAGCAGTCAGAAAAGTTTCTTGCCAAAACCCAAGCCCTCAATCATTGAGTCAGTTCTGAGGGTGTACAAACTTTCCAGCCTGCCGAGTTTCGCGAACCTATTCGTTCTATCAAATAACAATCAATACGCGCAAGCACGAGGAAACAATAGGGCCGATATTATTTTCTACTGCAATGACACACTGCATAAAGGCAAGCAAGGCGGCGCACTAGCGTGGATTTACAAATATTCAGGCTAATAAATGGCCGCCTTTACAATTCCCACACCCTTCACGTATTTTCCTTATACCGCTAAATCCAACGGATTATTTATTCCAAGCAGCAATATTCGTCTCACGCCAAAGCCTGTGGCACAGAAACTGCAAGACTAGTACTTCTTGAAATTGCTGTTAGCTATTGCTGAATTTCGACACCGTATCTAGCTGTAACGGAGTATATAAATGCGACATATATTAATTGTTAGTGGTTTGAGTGTTTTCTTAGCCGCCTGTGGAGGTGGCAGCAGTGGTGCGAGTTCCAGCCCTAACAGCCCAGATGGGGGCAATGATTTTGGCCCAGCCACCGCTGGGAAATTCATAGATTCCCCAGTTAAGGGCATTTTTTATTCAACCGCCCCAAATACGACCACAATTTCTGAATTGCCACAAACAGATGCGACGGGTAACTTTGACTACCTTGAGGGACAAACGGTCTCATTCTACTTAGGGTCGCTTAAAATTGGCTCCGGGCTCGGCAAGTCGATAGTGACACTGGATGACCTATTGAGCTCAGGCAACGCCAAGACCAATGTTGCGCGCTTACTTCTGACTTTAGATGAAGACCAAAATCCGGATAACGGCATCAGCCTGTCGCAACTGGTCATCGACAAGGCATTGGCGCTGGATGTCTCACTCAGCGATTTTGATGTAGACCCCACTGTATTTGATTCATCCGAAGCGAGCCTATTCGCACAGGATGCGAATGATGACGACCGCGTATTAGTATCAGCGTTAGATGCTGGAGACCATCTTGAGAAAACCCGAAAAGATCTCGCTGACGGCACATTCGATTTTGACGGCGGCGCCGACACCGACAGTGACGGCGTAAACGACGCCGTGGACGCCTGCCCAGAAACCGCCTTTGGCCTAGCGGTTGACGCAGATGGTTGCGCGCTGGACGAAGCAGAGCAAGATAGCGACCAAGACGGCATTAAAAATGGCCAGGACAACTGCCCTGCCGTCGCCAACCCAGATCAGCTTGATACCGACAGCGACGCCCGTGGCGACGTCTGTGACCTCGACGACGACAATGACGGCGTCCTCGACAGCGAGGAAGTCGAGAACGGTTCAGACCCCTTACTAGTGGATTCCGACGCAGATGGCGTTGCCGACGGTGACGACGCGTTTCCTAGCGATGATTCAGAAAGCCTAGACACCGACGGTGATGGTATAGGGAACAATGCCGACGAAGACGACGACAATGACGGCTTAAGTGATGCCGATGAACAATCCCTAGGGACCGACCCGCTGCGCCCAGATACTGATAGCGACGGAGTCTCCGACAGCGAGGATGCCTATCCCAAGGACGCCACTGAATCTGTGGATACCGATTCCGATGGCATTGGCAACAATGCAGATGATGACGACGACAATGACGGCCTAAGTGACGCCGATGAGCAATCCCGTGGCACCGACCCACTCCGCGCAGATTCGGATAGCGACGGCGTGTCCGACAGTCAGGACGCCTTTCCCACTGACCCCACCGAATCAGCTGATACTGACGCCGACGGCGTTGGTGACAATAGCGACGCGTTTCCGACGGACCCAGCTGAAACCAAAGATACCGACAATGATGGTGTTGGCGACAACGCTGACGCCTTCCCCGAAGATGATTCAGAGTCGCTTGATACTGACGGCGACGGCACTGGCAATAATGCCGACGCAGACGATGACAACGATGGCCTAAGTGACGCAGACGAACAGGCACAAGGCACAGATCCGCTGCTGGCCGACTCGGATAGCGACGGTGTGTCAGACAGCCAAGATGCCTTCCCCAATGACGCCTCAGAAACTGCCGACACCGACGGTGATGGCGTGGGCGACAATGCTGATGCCTTTCCTGAAGATGCGTCTGAAACCAGCGATTCAGACGGCGACGGCGTGGGCGACAACAGTGACGCCTTCCCTAACGACAGCACTGAGACGGCCGACGCCGATGGCGATGGCATTGGTGACAATGCAGATATCGACGACGACAACGACGGAGTTCGCGACGACCTATTTCAACTCGTTGAAGCAACAATGGCAGATGTCCACGCCGCCTTGGCGGGCGAACTGGTCGATGAAAATGGCGAAGCGTTAAATTGTGTTGCCATTACCCAGCAATACATCGATCGCATTTTAGCCTACAACGACAATCCTCAGCCGAACGGCGGCCTGCCTATTTTTGGTGTGTTAGCGATAATGCCCAACGCAATCGCCCAAGCACAGGCCTTAGATGCACTGTATGCCAGCGATGGCGGCATTGGCGACCGCTATCTGCACTGCATGCCAGTGCTGCTAAAGGATAATTACGACACCTTTGATTACCCATCGACGCAGGGGTCCTATTCAATGCTAGGCCACCAAGCTGGGGTTGACGCTAACTCCGTGCAAGGCCTGCGTGAGGCGGGCGCATTAATCTTAGGCAAAGCAAACCAAGATGAATTCGCTTACTTCACCACCGGTTTTTCTGCCCGGGCAATTCAGGTAAGCAACCCCTACAATACCTCGGAGAGCCCAGCGGGTTCCTCCTCGGGCACTGGCGCCTCCTTAGCCGCAAACTTTGCCTTGGGTGGTACGGGCTCGGATACCTGTCAGTCGATTCGCCACCCGTCTTCTGTCGGCGGCCTAGTCGGGATTCGGCCAAGCTTGGGCGTTGTCTCTCAGCACGGTATTTTCCCACTGGCCCACAGTCGCGATACCGGCGGACCAATGACTCGGTCGGTAACCGACTCCGCGCTGATGCTGACGGCCATGGGCAAGTATGACCCAAGAGACCCGAAAGCCGCGGCATTTCCGGCCGAAGACCGCCCAGAGACTTACGCACAGTTCTTAGACCGTGATTTACATGGTCTAGCAGGCCGCAATATTGGTGTGGTGCGCAACCTCGGCGGTAATACCGGTGCCACGGGCACCGGCCGCCAGGGCGAACTGATTGCTGAGGCCGTCGCCAAAATGGAAGCGTTAGGTGCCAACGTTTACAACATCTACCTCCCAAACTACAGATCACTTAGCGCGGGCTCCAGCCATTACGATATGAACGAGTATTTTGCCGTATTTGAGTCGGAAGGTGGCACCAGTGCACGTCGCTGCGTAAGCAGTACGGCGGTTGCCCTCGACGGCGAAGAATCTGCCCATGATCGCGACGACGAATGCTACGGACTGGAAGGGATTGTGGAATCAGGCCGCGTCGGCCCCAGAACTGCCGCACTGATCGCGCTAACCGCAGTCGGTGATCCCAACCAAGCGGCTACCGCCGCCCAGCTACAGGCTATAGTCGACATGCGCGCCTATGTCACCGGTGAAATGGACCTTATTAAAGATATTAACGGCGACCCTGTTATTGGCCCCGACGGTGGCACAGTCAGCGTTGACGCACTTATTTTCTCACCCGGCCCCACGGGCGGTAGAACCTGCGATTTTGGGTCAACCACACAAATGGGCTCCATTGTTGTGCCGGTCGGCTTTGATGAATCAGTGGGTGTTCCCCGCGGCATGGAGATCTTTGTGCGGCAGTTCGACGAGGGAACCGGCATTGGTATTGCCTACGACTACGAGCAGGCGACCAAACACCGTCAACCACCCAATATTGTCCCTGCGGTAACAAGTGAAATCGGTACCATTAGCGAGTTTAATGCCCGCGTGCATGCCGCTATCGCTGCTTACGCGGAACAACCGCCAGAGGACTTAGCGCCGGAGGCCTACCAAGCAGCACTTGAGGAATTGCTCGGCCCTCAGCAAACAGCCACTGAACAACCCTAAGCCGTTTCGCGCCATATAAGGCGCGACATCCACAAAGGCCGGAGAATTCTCCGGCCTTTTTTCGTTTGAACACACCGGCCTGACCCTTCGCCTAAAATATACACAGCATCGTGGCACCTTTGCCTGTGCGGCACCCCAGATACATCCTAGCGCTAGGCCACCGCTGCCAGCCAGCCTCCTCCAAACGGAGGTGTTATTCGCCTTAGCATCTCGTCATACTCGAACCCATTCTAAATACAACAATCAATAAGAACTCGACAGAGACCAATACACTAGGAGAAGACATGTCTATTACCGAAGCCATTCACATCGGCGCAGACGAGCTGCCATTCGTTGACATTGGCGATGGCAGCCTACTGAGAGTGCTACAGGTCAAGCGCGGCGAAGGCCTGTGGATTATCGAAAATATTTTCAAGGCCGGCTACGAAGTCGACACCCATAAACACACCGGCCCGGTTTGGGGCTACACGACCTCTGGCGCGTGGAAGTATAAAGAGTACGACTACGTTAACCGTGCTGGCTCCTTTCTTTATGAACCAGCGGGATCGATGCACACCCTGCAATGTATCGAAGACAATACTCGGGTGTGGTTTCAGATGTATGGCGCAAACCTAAATTTGGATGCCGACGGCAATATCACTTATGCCGTAGATGGGCAGATGACCCTCGATTTTTACCTCGCCATGTGTGAGACCCAAGGCCTGCCAACGCCTAAGGTATTGGTGGAATAAGATGAATATTGATGTATACAGCCCCGACAGCTATCTCAATGGCATTCCCCACCAGCAGTTTCAGTGGCTGCGCGAAAATGCACCGGTGTATCGCCACCCACATCCTGACGGCAGCAGCTACTGGGTAGTTAGCCGGCATGCCGACGTTATGGCGGTGTCACGAGACTTCAAGACTTTCTCTGCCGAACAGGGTTTTGTGTTAATTGACGACCTGCCAGACAGCACCCTAGAGATGGCCCGCAACCAGTTACTGGGTATGGACCCACCGCGTCACGCAAAGCCCCGCCGCGCCGTAATTACGCGCTTTACATCGAGCCGACTCAAGGCACTTGAGCCACAAATACGCGCCATAGCCCAAGAGATTATGCGCGCTGCCCAAAGCCGCGACACGGTGGATTTTGTCGACGATTTGGCTGGGGACCTGCCCACCGCGGTCATCTGCGAACTCATGGAGATCCCCCGGGACATGTGGCCGCAGATCCGCCGCTGGTCAGATATGCAGACCTCATCCTCTGACCCAGACTTAGGCGGCACCGAGGAAGAAGTCCTACAGGCCAGTATCGAAATGGGAACCTACGGCTTTGAACTGGCCTGCGAGCGTAAAGGCAAGGACGGCGACGACCTAATTTCTCTGCTGATTAATCAGCAAGTCGACGGCGAGCTGATCTCCGAAGCGGAGTTCGCTAGCTTATTCGTGCAAATTGCGGTCGCGGGCAATGAAACCACTCGCGGCTTGATCAGCTCGGGCATGTACCAACTCCTGCAACAGCCCGAACTGTATCGCACGCTCGAAGCCCAGCCAGAGAAACTGCCTGGCGCGGTAGAGGAAATGCTGCGCTGGACCTGCCCACTGCACTACTTCCGCCGCACTGCCACCTGCGACACCGAAATTGCCGGCACGGCGATTAAAGCGGGCGATAAAGTGGTGATGCTCTATAGCTCAGCGAACTTTGACGAAGCGGTTTTTGACCAGCCAATGCAGTTCAACATCGAGCGGGAACACAACCCCCACATGGCCTTCGGCCACGGTATCCATCTCTGTCTTGGAGCAAACTTAGCGCGAATGGAGGCCAGAATCTTCTTCGAGGAGTTTTTCAAGCATTTCGCCAGCATCGAACTCGTAGAGACGCCCCGCTTTATTCGCTCCAACTCGATCCACGCCTTTAAGACGATGCCCGCCCAGCTGCAGCCCCGCTAAAGTAGACTGGCATCTAGATCTTAGCCGCTGCACCAAGCTCAGACCGCCCCACTAGGACGGCTGAGCAAGGGCATGACCTTCCTCGCGCGAAAATGGCACACCTATAGAAGTAATCACTGCTAACACGCTATAGTTAGCAAGAAAATGACACGCCGAACCCAAACGCCGCAAAGGAAAAGAAGCTATGAACACGGAAACGCCAACCTCAGGTCTACAGTTACGGTCACTTGTCACTGACGATGGCCACCTCAAGCTACTTCTGCAGTCGACACCGATTAAGGAGCCCGGCGAAAATGAGGTGGTGGTGCGCATTGAAGCAACACCAATTAACCCCTCTGACCAAGCTACTCTTATCATGCCCGCTGACGTGACAAGCGGCGAAACAACGGGAACCGGCGCCGACACGGTGTATACCGCAAAATTACGTAAAGGTATCGAAAGCCGCGTAAAGCCCAGAATTGGCAAGCCCCTGCCCATCGGTAACGAAGGCGCCGGCACCGTTGTAAAAGCAGGCAGCAGCGAAGCCGCACAGGCATTACTTGGGAAAACGGTCGCCGTTTTAGATGGCGCCCTGTATTGCCAGTACCGAACCGTCAATGTCATGCAGTGTATGGCGCTAAACGAAGGCACGACCGCGCGCGAAGCGGCGTCTTGCTTTGTAAACCCACTTACCTCACTGGGCTTCGTCGAAACCATGCGAATGGAAGGCCACAAAGCTATTATTCATACTGCCGCCGCCTCGAATTTAGGCCAAATGCTCAACCGCATTTGCCTAGATGACGGCATCGACCTGATCAACATTGTGCGCAAGAAAGAACAGGTCGAGCTATTAAAATCGCAAGGTGCGAAGTATATCTGCAATTCCAGTGATGACAGTTTTATGAGCGATCTCACTGCAGCCATTGAAGAAACTGGGGCGTACATCGCCTTTGATGCCACCGGCGGCGGCGACCTAGGCAGCCGCATTTTAAGCTGCATGGAACAAGCCGCATTAAAAGGTGTTGAGCTACCCGGCCCTTATGGCTCCACTACATTTAAGCAGCTCTATATCTACGGCGGCTTAGATATGTCACCTACCATTGTTAGCAGAAATTTTGGCTTTAGCTGGGGCATTAACGCTTGGCTACTCACCCCCTTTATGCAAAAAGTCGGCATGGAGAAAACAATGGAACTGCGCAAGCGTGTCGCCAATGAATTACGAACTACTTTTGCCAGCCACTACAGTGACGAGATTTCCCTCACCGACGCATTAGACAAAGATATCGTTGCCGAATATAGCCAGCAAGCAACCGGGAAAAAATTCCTAATCAATCCATCAAAATAAAGTAGGCTAGGAGCGGGTGAACGACGCACTCGCTAAAAACATGCCTTACAAATAAGACGAGATCCCTAGTAGAGTTTAAACCAAACCTAGGGATCTCTGCTTGCTGTTGAATTTCCGAGAATTCTTGCCAGACCGAGTACAGCCAGACCTTATCCGCATTAAAACTGCGACAAGGGCGCACTCGATAGCTTCGCATAACAATAAATAGCCGGAAACAATAGATATGAATACTGACCACAAAGCCACTGACAACGCTAAGTTGTCAGCATCAAAACCATCTAGTGCGTCTTACTACGCCCTAGGCGTACTAACAATTGTTTATAGTTTTAATTTTATTGATCGGCAATTACTTGCCATTCTTCAGGAGTCAATTAAAGTCGATTTAGACTTAACAGACTCTCATTTGGGCTTGCTAACGGGATTCGCTTTTGCCGCATTTTATGTCACTGCAGGCATTCCAATTGCTCGTTTAGCCGATCGTTCAAACCGGCGCAATATTGTCGCGCTGGCGGTATTTATCTGGAGTTTCATGACCAGCATTAGCGGCCTTGCGCAAAACTTCGTGCAACTCTTGATTGCTCGAATTGGCGTTGGTATCGGCGAAGCTGGGGGAAGCCCACCGTCACATTCCATAATTTCTGATATTTTTCCGCCGCAAAAACGGGCGACGGCAATGGGGCTTTACTCTTCTGGCGTCAGTATTGGTATTCTCTTCGGCTTTTTACTCGGTGGCTGGCTAAACGAATTTTTCGGCTGGCGGGTGGCGTTTGTCGTGGTTGGATTGCCCGGTATCTTTCTTGCCATCATTGTTAGATTTACTCTGTCAGAACCCAAGCGAGGCCAATCAGAAGCAAGAACAGCAAGCGCTACCCAGCCATCACTTACTGAAGTACTTTCAGTACTCTGGAATCGCCCTTCGTTTCGCTACCTCTCCATGGGCGCAGCTCTAAACGCCTTTGTTGGCTATGCTACCGCGAACTGGACTGCATCGTTTATGATTCGCAGCCACGGCATGAGTACCGGCGAACTAGGCACATGGCTTGCCGTTATACTCGGCTTGGGTGGCGCAATCGGGATGATTTCTTGCGGATATATTTCCGATCAGCTCGGTAGAAACGACAAGCGCTGGTATATGTGGACACCAATGATTGCCTTACTAATTGGCATTCCCTTCGCCGCCGCCGCATTTACCGTTGACGGAAAATATATGGCGCTAATCTGCTTTATCATTCCCGGGATTATTATGAACAGCTATCTCGGCAATGTTATCGCCATGACTCACGGCTTAGTTGGTTTGAGCATGCGAGCAACAGCATCCGCCGTGCTCTTTTTTATTATTAACTTTATTGGCCTGGGTTTAGGTCCGTGGAGCGTCGGCATTCTCAGTGATTTACTCACGCCAAGCCTGGGAACATCCGCTTTAGGCATGGCACTACTGTGCATAGTACCGCCAATCATGGTTTTAGCTGCGCTATGCTTCTATGCAGCATCTCGAAAACTAAGGGCCGATTTAACCTTGGCACCCGATTGACTTATGCTATTAAGGCGCTGATATAATCCGGCCCATCGACGGATATTTATTGCGCCAGATAGCCAATACCGCAGCAAAAGACAGTCAGACGCAAAACATCAGCGTAAGATAACGAAAGCTTCCGTCTATTGTCTGAACAGCAATAGACGACCGCTGACCTCACGTGCGATCGCAAAAGAGAGAACGTCCATCATGAATCAGAACGACACGAACACAACTCCCGAGAACAAACCTCTCAGCGCCTTTGAAACGTTCAAGCAGGGCCTGTCCTTGCTATTTGCGCTCCAAAATAAATCCGGCCGCAAAAAACTAATGGATCTCGCCGAAACCAAGCCCATGCCAATCATTTTTGCTGGCGTATCCGCCATGATCATGTTTTTCTTGATCTGCTTTATTACATCGCAACTGGCTATCAAGCTTATTAATTGAGTTTAGCCAATTAATTTGGGCCTAAATTTTAACACCTAGCCACACAGCAAAGACGGTCAAACTCACAAACAAATGACCGCCTTTAATCAGCCGACACAATTACTTCTCGTAACTCTCAACGACTTCCTTGGCCACACGCATGGCCGACAAGGCCGCTGGATAGCCGCAATAGGCCGCCGCGTGCATGATAATTTCGCGGATTTCTTCTGGGCTAACGCCATTATTCAGCGCACCGCGCACATGACCTTTAAGCTCACCATGTGCTTGCAGCGCAATCAGCATGGACACCGTGACAATACTACGGGTTTTGCGATCTAGACCATCACGCGTCCAAACCCCACCCCAGGCGTGCTCCATCGCCGCCTCCTGCAGCGGCATATCAAATGCTGTGGCATTACCCAATGAGGTGTCAACATGGGCACTACCCATTACTTCGCGACGAATTACTTCACCGACTTTTTGATCATCAATACTCATAAGCGCTCACTAATACATTTAAGGTTAAAATAGCATCAATCTATAATTGCAGAAATGCACCCAAGGGTATTTGCTGCGACAAACATGGCTAAACCTGCTCAGCTATACTCCCCTTGCCAGCTGCTTAGCATGTTCCGCCAAAAAAACGCATTTTATCATAAAAATTTTAAATGAGGCCCGCAGAACTACGAGAATGCCTTGCCGCTAGAAAAGTATGTCAATATCGCCAGCAGTGGATTCTCTCAATATAAGCCAAATATTTTGATTACAAAGGCATTAATTATTTGGCTAGATCGCCACCTAAAAAGCGAATATGAAAAATAAAAAAATCGCGCCATAGGCGCGATATAAAAATGTGAGACAACAGACCTGACAGACAGCACTGGACCTCCCTAGCCCAAGCGGTCACCCACATTGACAATCTTAATGGTATTGGTACCACCGTGAACATTGTTGTAATCCCCTTTTGAGAGGATCACCCAATCACCCTTAGTAACTAAACCGCGACGCAACAGTTCAGAAACCACGCTCTCGTTTATTTTATCTGCAGGAACATCGGCAACTTGGTAGCTTATGGGTATCACGTTGCGATACAAGGCCACCCGACTTTCAGTTTTTGCGCTAGGCGTAAACGCAAATACCGGAATATCGGAAAAAATGCGCGTCATTAATAATGGCGTATTGCCAGTTTCCGTTAAGCTAATGATCGCGGTAACGCCCTGCATATGATTGGCGATATACATCGCGCCCATCGCAACCGATTCGTCGGCCGCGACAAAATTTTCATGCAAGCGGTGCGACGACACCCGCGAGTCCGGATGTTTTTCAGCGCCAAGAATAACTCGATCCATCGCCGTAACTGCCTCAACCGGAAAGCGTCCCGCCGCGGTTTCACCAGAGAGCATCACCGCGTCGCTACCATCCAGAACCGCATTAGCCACATCGAATACTTCGGCGCGAGTCGGCAACGGGCTGTCAATCATACTCTCCATCATTTGTGTTGCGGTGATCACTACTTTCTGTAATGCGCGGCTGCGCTTGATCAAATACTTCTGCACACCGATTAAGGCTGCATCTCCAATTTCGACCCCTAGGTCACCACGGGCAACCATCACCACATCTGAGGCGCGAATAATATCGTCTAACAACTCGAGGTCGGCAACGGCTTCAGCGCGCTCAATTTTACTGACAATGCCCGCTTTGCCACCCGCATCAATAAGCGCCTTGCGGGCGCGATGCAAGTCATCGGGACTGCGCACAAAGGACACCGCGAGATAGTCCACATCGATTTCAGCCGCAAGGAGAATATCGGCAAAATCCTTTTCCGTCAGTGCGCTAGCAGCAAGGCCACCGCCCTCTAAATTAATGCCTTTGTTATTTGACAAGCAACCACCCACGATGACCCGCGTTATAATCTTCGAGCAGAGTTTTTGCTCAACTTCTAGCACGAGGCGACCGTCATCTAGAAGTAGGCGATCGCCGATAGCAACCTCGTCAGGCAGACTAGTGTAATCAAGGCCTACCCCGTCAATACTGCCACCCTCACTCGCCAGATTCGCATCCAAAACAAAGACCTGTCCGTTCTCTAGCTCTACTGGTCCGGCGGCAAAACGCGAGATACGCACTTTAGGTCCCTGCAAATCACCAAGTACGGCAACACTGCGACGATGTTGCTTTGCCAGCGCCCGAACCGCTTCGGCGCGACGGCGGTGGTCAGCTGGGCAGCCGTGGGAAAAATTAAGCCTAAGCACATTGGCACCAGCGAGTATTAATTTTTCAAGCACGCCTTCGCCATCGGTAGCTGGTCCCAGAGTGGCAACAATCTTGGTACGGCGGATCATGCAGCGTGACTTCCTTTGCCGTTTACGATGGGTTTAGCCACAGCCATTAACGCGAGGCAGTTATCCAACATTCGATTAGAGAAACCCCATTCATTGTCATACCACGCCATGACTTTCACCAATCGGCCATTTACGCGGGTTTGCAATGAATCAAATATTGACGAAGCGGGTTGGTGGTTAAAATCTATCGATACCAGAGGCTCATCGTTGTACATCAAAATACCCGACATCGGGCCGTCGGCCGCCGCCTTGATAAGGCCATTGACCTCTTCAATTGAAGTATCGCGGCTCGCCAGAAAATTAAAATCAACCAGCGACACATTAATCGTTGGCACTCGCACCGCCATGCCGTCCAACTTACCGGCCAGTTCCGGAAGGACTAAACCAACCGCCTGTGCAGCGCCTGTTTTAGACGGGATCATTGACTGGCCTGCCGCGCGCGCCCGATAAAGATCTGCGTGATATACATCATGCAACTTCTGGTCATTGGTAAAGGCGTGAATAGTGGTCATGGAGCCCAGTTCAATACCTAGACCATCGTTAAGTACCTTGGCAACAGGTGCGAGGCAATTTGTTGTGCATGACGCATTAGAGATCACCTCGCTGTGCGCATTCAGCACTTGTTGGTTTACACCGAAAACCACGGTCGCGTCCACGCCGCTGGCAGGTGCCGATACAATAACCTTGCGAGCGCCAGCGAGAATATGTGCAGCGGCTTTGTCCCGAGAGGTAAAGAGGCCGGTACATTCAAAAACCACATCAATTTCGAGATCGTCCCACGGCAATTTGGCGGGATCCCGCTCAGCAAAGGTAAGTATTCGATCACCGTTTACAATTAAGCCACCTTCGACACTCTCCACCTTGCCGCTGAAACGGCCGTGCACAGAATCATAGCGTGTCAAATGGGCGTTTGTGGCATTGTCAGCAAGGTCATTAATAGCGACCAATTCAATAGACTCTCGGTAAGCAGACTCATAGAGTGCGCGAAGGATATTTCTACCTATGCGGCCATAACCATTGATTGCAGCGCGGATCTTCATAGCCAATACCTTTATCTATCGTGTAAATGTTATTTAATTACAAGATAACACCACATAAAGACAATTAAAACCATTTTAATGTAATAAAATTACAGTGCATGTAATATAGATACCCTTAAGCTCCGGATAAGATCACCAGCTTGTTGAAAACATTAGAATTTCAGGTAATGCTGCGCTCCTTGGCCTATTTATCTGCTCTGCCCACTGAAATCGGAATATAAACAATGAACATTCTGCATCTAATTAAAGTTCAGCGTGATCAGCTCAGCAAAGCGGAGGCCAAGGTCGCCGATGAGATTTTAGCGGCCCCGGACGAGGCGATGAATATGGCAACCGCAGAACTTGCTAGCCGCGCGGGCGTGAGCGATCCAATGATCTCGCGCTTTTGTCGCAGCGTCGGCTGCAATAGCTTTCCTGAACTTAAAGTACAGCTTGCGAAAGCACTTGCGCACCGCGCCAGTTTCATTAGTGAAGCGGTATCAAAAGGCGACACTGCCCATACCGTTATCGAAAAACGCATTAATGCCAACCAAGCCGCGCTGGAATATTTACGCAGCCACCTAGACGCCCGATCCATTGATGAGGCCGTTAAGGCCATGAGCGGTGCACGGCAAATCATTATTGCCGGCATGGGCGGCGCTGCCGCTATCGCCAAAGACGCGCAACATAAATTATTTCGTCTAGGTATTCCCACCGTAGCCTACGATGACCACTTGATGATGCGAATGGCTGCCGCTGGCGCCTCCTCGCAAGACTGCTTTTTGATGTTTTCGGTGACGGGCCGCACTGGCGCTATGATCGAAATTGCCGAATTAGCGAAGCAAAGCAAAGTGACCCTAATCACCATAACCAACCCGGAATCACCCTTGGCGGAACTGGCTGACATC
>NZ_JBFJWS010000062.1:0-13691 GCF_041623545.1 Zhongshania sp.
GCTTGGTTAGATAACTTTTTTACAGAAATGCAGGGCTTATTATTGGCCGAGCTTGAATTGCGGCTCATGCCAGTGATGGGATTGTTTGAGGCTCTAAATGCAGAGGTAGCTACACCGTAATGACTAGAATTTTGTCGATAACCGCCTTTGCCTTAGGCGGCGTAATTGTACTGTGGATGGCCTCAGCGTTTGTAGGCAGCAATTTGCTTGCTTTGGGCGTGACCTTACTTATTGGGTTCGCTTACACGGTCGGTTTTGCAGAATTACTGCGCTATCAGCAAGCCAGTTGCTCGCTGGAGTCGTCATTGCTTGCCGCAGGTAATGACGTTGACGATATAGAGCAATGGTTAGCCAAGGTACCTGCCACACTGCGTAATGCGGTCGGTCAGCGAATTCAGGGTGAGTATGTTGGGCTGCCGGCCCCGGTATTAACGCCTTATTTGATCGGTTTGTTGGTGATGCTCGGCTTGCTGGGCACCTTTATTGGGATGGTAGACACCTTGAAAGGCGCGGTTATGGCGCTCGAAGGGACCACTGAACTAGAGGCGGTTCGCGCGGGTTTGGCTGCGCCAATTAAAGGCTTAGGGATGGCCTTTGCCACCTCGGTTGCGGGTGTTAGTGCGTCGGCAATGTTGGGCTTTATTTCAACGCTCAGTCGCCGGGAGCGTTTGCAGGTTTCGCGTCAGCTCGATAGCCGTATGCGGACTGTGTTCAAGCATTTCTCCCTGAGTCACCAGCGCAGTCAAAGTTATATGGCAATGCAGCAACAGGCGGCAGCGCTGCCGGTGGTGGCCCAGCAACTCAGTGACTTAGCAAATCGTTTGAGCCAAATGGGTGATGATTTAAGTAATAAATTTCTCGCTGGGCAGGAGCAATTTCACGCCGCTGCGCAGGCCCAATATCGCGAATTGGCTAGCTCGGTTGATACCTCCTTGAAGCAAAGTTTGGCGGATAGCGCGCGACTTTCAGCTGAGAGTATTGCACCGATTATGCAGTCTTTTGTACAGGAAGTTGCTCGAGATTTAAAACAAACGCAATTGCAGCTGACAACGAGCGCTGATAGCCATTTGGATCGTTTGAGCGAAGGCTTTGTAAAAAGCGCTGATGAGTTCCATCAGGTTTGGCAGCAGGGTATTGCTGGTCAGCAGAAAAATAGTGAAAGTATGCTTGCGAAAATGGATGCGCAGCTTGGCGTCTTTAACGCACAATTTAGCGCCGCCACTGGCGCACTATTAGAAACCTTTAATACGCTAAGTAGTGACAGTCTGGTGCGCCAGCAAGAGGCTGAAAAGGCAAGATTAGAAAACTGGTCTGCGGTGTTCGATCAAAGTGCTGCACTGTTGCGAGATAGCGCCGAACAATTGGCGAATAATGCCCATAGCGGTTCACAGGAAGTTGTGGCGGAGTTCCGCACATTAATTTCATCTTCTGAACAGTTGATTCAAACCCGCATAAATAGTGAAGAAAAATGGTTAAGTGACTACCAGCAACGCATGGCCGAGTTGGGAAGCACATTATCGGCTGAGTTGAGTAGTTTGCGGGATATTGAAGAGCGTCGCGGTGATGCAGCTGTCGCCCGCTTGGCTGAGCTGCAGGAGGCGGTTGCGCAGCATTTGGCGACCTTGGCTAATGCCCTAGAAGAACCCATGGGTCGCTTAATCGAGTCTGCCTCAGAAACCCCGCGTATTGCCGCCGAGCTGATGACCAAGCTGCGAGCGGAGATGAGTGACAATATTGAGCGGGACAATAGTTTGCTCAAAGAGCGCAGCGAACTGTTAATTCAACTCAATAGCCTGTCCGAGTCCCTGCAGATTTCAGCCGCTGGGCAGCGCGAGGCCGCGGAAAATATATTGAAAAACTCGGCTGAATTACTGGATAGCATCGGCAATCGCTTTACCGAAAAAGTGAGTGATGAAACGGGTAAATTAGCCGAAATCATTAATCACTTTGAAGGTAGTAGTGCTGAGCTCGCGAGCTTAGGTGAGGCGTTTAGCGCAGCAGTGGCCCTGTTCGGTGAATCAAATAATAAGCTGATTGCCACCATGAACTCGATCGAGTCGGCATTGACCAGTAGTACGGAGCGTAGTGACGAGCAAATGGCATATTATGTTGCCCAAGCGCGGGAGATTATCGACCATAATATGCTGTCGCAGCAGGATATCATCAGCCAGTTGCAGCAACTTAGCGGTAAGGCGCTGAGCCAAGCGGGTGCGCCGGCGTGAGTACCTCGGAACTCGATAATGGTCTGGATCAAGAACCGCCAATTTGGGCGATTTTCGGCGATCTAATGACCGGTCTTGTCGGCGTTTTTGTTTTGTTGCTGGTGTGGACATTGGGTTTTCAGTTGGAGCTATCGCAAACCCTAGAGCAGGAAATTCAAAAGCGAGAGGTTGCTGAGCAGCGGCGTCAAGCTTTGGAGGCTGCGTTGGCCGATCCATTGGCTGCCGGGCGTGTTACGCTGCGCGATGGGCGCATTGGTATAAGTGGCAGCGTTTTGTTCTCCCTAAACTCGGCCGAATTACAAGAGGAGGGGCGTGAGTTACTCCATACCTTGCGGGCGCCATTGCAAGTGTATTTGACCGACAGCGAGCAGCTGTTAATGGTCAGCGGCTTTACCGATGATTTACCGATACAGCAGGGAAATCTGCATTTTAGCGATAACTGGGAACTGTCGGCGCAGCGCGCTTTAACGGTAACCCGCGCTTTAATTGATGAAGGTATGCCCCCCAATATGGTTTTTGCCGCCGCCTTCGGTGCCCAGCAGCCGGTAGTGGCGAACGTCGATGGCGAGAGTCGCTCGCAAAATCGCCGGGTAGAGATGGCGCCGGTACCAAGGGTGGCGGGTAATGAAGCTGCACTCGGTGCTGGGCAATGAGCAAAGCATGACTAGCGCTAGCCTGCTTGATCGAATTGCTGAGCTGCGGGAATCGGGTGTGGACGGATATGATCCGGTGCGCTTTCGATACATTGAAGCGCTGGCAGGGCGCGCCCATAGTGCCAGAGAGGCTGTTAGTCAGCGACTGGCTGATAAGGCCGACAACGCTTTGCAAGCCTATCTCCAAGCCAGCTGCCAGCCGTGCCCTAAGGACAAACAAGCCTCCTCTCGACCACCTAATGGCACGGTTGTCGCTTTGGCGGCGTTGCGGCGCGATGTGGCCGCTAGTCAGCTTGCCGCGCCAAGTGGCACAAGTGATTTTGAACAGGAACTACAGGATCAAGAGGGCGAGCTACTGCAGGATGGCTTGTATGCGCCGTCCCTGACGAGTGCCTCTGAGTCGCTATCTGTTGCTGATGGGGGGGAACTCCCGGCGCCGCCATTAAAAGCCAGTCAAACTATGCGGGTGCATCAGCAACGCCGCGCTGCGGAAAAACGCATTGAACTCGCTATTGCGGAAGGGCCAGAAAGTCCAGGCCCGCTAAATCCACAAATGCTCGCGATAAAATCCCTAACGATCATGCGAGACATTTCGCCACAGTATTTAAATCGTTATGTGGCGTATCTGGATACCTTATTTTGGGTCGAGCAACTTGATACTGCCGCCAGTAATAAAACGGACAAGAAAAATAGCCGGGTTGGCAGTCGCGCCAAGCCCAAGAAAAAGTCTGTTTAACGATCAAATTGCTTGTTCTCAATAAGTGCATTGTTGGTGAAAAGTTAAATGCGCAAATGGCGGTTGAGCCATCCTAGCAGGCGCTAGGGGCAATGGCCTTTGCTTTGCCGGTTTTTTTTGATGTGTAGGGGTTTTGGCAAAAGCAGAAGGTGAACGCCTAGGAATTTTTTAAGGAGTGGTGATGGTGCGGAACGGTGGGCGCCTTTGGCGAGGCGCCCACAAACTCGCTGATTTACGTCAGTGAGAGGTCGTGTTGGCCAAAATTGCCGGTCCAAGCTGACATGTCATCTTTTTGCGGGAAGCTTTTGCGAATGTTTTCCATAAGGCTCAGTACGCCTATGAGATGGCTACCAATGACAGGTTTGCCATTATTGACTACCGAAACGGCGATATCCCTTTGCGGGTCGGCCCAGCACAGTATATTGGAAAAGCCTAAGTGGCCAAACGCGTAGGGGGTGTTGCGGCCATACATGCCAAATACTCGGCCACCTAACATGGTGCCGGCGCTGTAGCGCATAGGAAACATCAGCGAGTGGTCACGCTGTGGTCGCGAGGCTTCTGAGGTGAGCCGGTATACGGAAAGCGGCGACAGAATTTGTTTTCCTTGCCACTGCCCCTGTTGGAGCAACATTTGGAAAAACTGACAGGCCTCATCGGCGCTGGCGTATAAGTTTCCAGACGGAATTGTGGCGCCTAGGAATTCATCGGTATTGGAAAGGTCGACAACGGAGTCGACATCGGCACCGAGGATTTTTTCAAGTTGCCGCCCTAATACCGAAACATTGGGTAAGCCACTGTTGTAGTTTTGCGCTTCGGTCCCTCGACTACTTTTGGGCATGCCGAAGGTAAATGATTTAAAGCCCATGGGCTTGCGAATGACCTTGTCGAGGTATTCGTTCATGCTCAGGCCGGTGCAAACTTTTACCAGCTCAGTGGCAATGATCCCGCCGGTAATGGCGTGGTAAGCGAGTTTGCGACCATCCACGTCCAGAGGTGCCTGTTCGCAGAGCAGGCGGAGTGATTCCTCGTGATCAAAGATCGTACTCGGGGGTGTACCCGGTGGCACGCCAGGTACACCGGCGCGATGGGCCAATAGCTGATAAACCGAGATATTGGCCTTGCCGTTTTGGCCGAAGGCCGGAATGTAGTAACTCACGGGATCTAGCAGGTTAAGGAGGCCATCTTCCGCGAGTTTGTGGATTAATACGGCGCTAACCACTTTGGACGCCGAAAATAGGCATACTGGCGTGTCTAAAGTTGCGCCAACGGGTGCCGAGCCATTTAATCCGCGCGCTTGGCCGATACTGCGATGAAGAACAGTTTTACCCTTGTAGCGTAAGGACATACCCACCATGGGGTGCATGCCGCTCGTGTGCAGTTTTTCCGCAGCCGCCCAAATAGCGTCAATATCCACGCCATCAACAGCGTGTTCCGCCGGATCAATGATTAGGGGCGTCGTGGCCATTGGGGATAACTCTGGTGCTCTAAATATGCGCTTGTTCAGCATGTTTGCGCAGGGAATAACCGGCATATTTCTTCTCTATATTCTCAGTGGTTAATTTTTATACCATGACAGCGGATTCGACACTAGAACAGAATACGGTCTTATTAAATAATTACTTGCCTAAACGCTGCAAATTAATGCATATCTTCTGATATGTCGCCC
This sequence comes from Zhongshania sp., assembly GCF_041623545.1. Taxonomy (GTDB): domain Bacteria; phylum Pseudomonadota; class Gammaproteobacteria; order Pseudomonadales; family Spongiibacteraceae; genus Spongiibacter. Next base: position 5,278 of record NZ_JBFJWS010000062.1, read on the forward strand.
TAGGGCAGCTTGTGTTGCCCGCGCAGTCAAGTAGCCTGTACCATGCTGGCTGAGCAGTATGCCAGATCAGATCATCGTCCTACACAGCGGGAGCCCGAGCGCATGTCAACATCTTTAACGTACACTCCGCCAGCAGTATGGGAGTGGGAAAATCAAAGTGGTGGTCAGTTTACTAATATTAATCGCCCCATCTCTGGCGCAACCCACGACAAAGTATTGCCCCGTGGCGAGCATGCCCTGCAACTTTACTCGCTCGCGACGCCAAATGGTGTGAAAGTGACAATTATGCTCGAGGAGCTGCTTGAGCTGGGCAAGAGTGACGCCGAATATGACGCTTACTCGATTGTTATTTCAGAAGGAGATCAGTTCGGTAGTGGCTTTGTCGAGATTAACCCAAATTCGAAAATACCGGCTTTAGCAGATCACAGTTTTAATCCTCCGATTCGGGTATTCGAGTCGGGGGCGATACTACTGTATTTGGCGGAAAAATTTGAAGCTTTTTATCCTAAAGAGCCGGCGCAACGCGCAGCCTGTCAATCTTGGTTAATGTGGCATATGGGTAGCGCGCCATTTCTCGGCGGTGGTTTCGGTCACTTTTACGCCTACGCGCCAGAAAAATACCAATACCCGATCGATCGCTACGCGATGGAAGTAAAACGCCAATTAGATGTATTGAACAAACACTTGGCTGGCAATACCTACTTGTGCGGTGATCAATATACGATTGCTGATATGGGTGCCTACCCTTGGTACGGAGCCTTGGTGCAGGGCTATTTGTATGATGCAGCCGAGTTTCTTGATGTGGCGTCCTATACCCATGTTGTGCGCTGGGCTAATCTCATTGCCCAGCGTCCCGCCGTGCAGCGCGGTCGTCGGGTGAACCGCCTGTGGGGGGACGAAGACAAGCAAATGGCGGAGCGCCATAGCGCCGAAGACTTTAAATAAAATTGGCCACTAAATAGCAATCACCTTGGGTGTAGGTGATTGCTTTGCTAATTTGTTCTCTTTAGAATCGTTTCGATAAATATAATAATGTAAACGTTCAACATAAGTAGACCCACAAGCCTAGGATGGCTGTAGTGATTACAAGGAGTTCGCGAATGCCGCATTTGCCTTGCGTTGAAGAAATTATTATTAACCCTATTCCTCGCGGAACGATATTAAGTTTCCCCGTCAGTCCCATGCCGACCACGAATGGTTTGGTGCGTATTATCGGTACTCGCATGCGAGCCGGAGAAACCCTACCTGACCCTCTTCCCGACGAAGATAAAATTGCCTCAGAATATTTTCTGCCCGACAAAGCGCCGGCGAAAATGGCCATGAACAAAGCGGGTGAATTTGTCATAGAAATTACAATGATTCAACACAAGCCGGGGGCGGCCGGTAGCGATGCCGGAAAAGCACAAGTCCGCTGCTTAATCGATGGCCTAGATGCGTGTCCGGCGGGTGATATCTGTATTCCGGCTGGAGAGATTCACGGGCAGTATTGCGTGTCGGTGAAAGTGCTGTGAGTCGTTTAACGCGGTTGTTATTGAGCGCGACATTTATCCTGCCGCTGGTTGGTCATTCGGCGTCACCATTATGTGCTTATGGTGAAAATATTACCGGCTGTGTAAATCAGATGACGGAGCAAATACGCCTAGAAAATAAGAAGGGCGTCGCTAGGGAAAATACCGATCTAGCACTTGAAAAATTAAAATCACTGCCAACGGGTATTTCCTTAAGTGAATTAGGCTCTACAGTCACGGATACCATGAAAGTATTGTCAGTGCTTGGTCTAGATAATACGGATCGCAATGGGCGGCCGGATACCGCATTTGCCTGGGCACCGCGTTTCTTTGCCGAGGACGGTGCAAATATCGGCACGTCATTAGCGGAGCTACAATTGAATCGCGAGGCGAGTTTGTCGCCAATCGCAAGTGCTGCGCTAAAAGAGGGTGGGAATGGCGAGCTGATTGCGCAATTAGAGGATGAGTTGTCGGAATTTGATGACGTTGCGCTGTCGTGGCTGGATGTCAGCGACAGCGGTATTTTTGCTCGTGATATACATGCTTACCGTTCGCTGTTAGATGAACTGATCTTTCTCAGCTTGACGTCAGCGAGGACGCGACAAAGTTTATTTTCCCTTAATGCGCGGCTCGTGAGTCGCGAAGGCGCACTTGGTGCTTGCCCAAATCAGCTAGATGCACACACTGTCATCACTCGGGATTTAAGTACTGATTGTATCGCTGCAATTAGTGAGGCAGCGTATTCTCATGCGTCCTTGAGTGCTGAGCGATATCGCCGCCAAGGCAGTTTTCTCGCCGCTAACGGCATTCCCTATTTTGCCAATTTGGTGGCGAACAATGCCCAGCTTTCATGGGGCGTGGCCCATCACTCTAGGGAGGCAATTGTGGGCGCGGATCTGACTGCCCTCAGGGCGAGCTTTGAAATGGGAACGCCATCATTAACCTGGTTTTTACTGAAAAATGCCGATGCATGCAAAAAAAATAATGGTAGGTACACCAGCGCCTGCGCAGAGAAACTTGCAAAATACTTTAAAGATAATGCTAATAACGGTGTGCTAAACGAAGGGGTGAGAGTGAAATTGGCAGTCGAGTACGCCCAGCTTGAAGCCGACGAAATTTATATTCCTTTAAGTGATGCCTTATTAAGTCCACTGCTTGGCAATCCCATTAGCGGGCCAGTTACCGGTTTGTTGAATCAGTCGGGACTTTATAATCTTCGACAAGATGGTATTCATCTTAGCTTGCCTGAAGTTGAACGGTTTACCGTAAACGCAGGTCTTGGTTGGATGGTATCGCCGCCCAAAGGCGAGGGCTTATTGAAGCGCTCGACCCGATTAGACGCGATAGCAAAATACCAAACCTTTTCGACTAACCCGATCTATTCCGAAGCGTGGAGTGTAGCGCTAACCCTGAGCTTTGATGTTGGCGGTATTACCATTCCTGTCCAACTAATTCATCACGGCAAGTCCGAGTTCGGAGCGGCTGGGGTGAAGCTTGACGATACCACTCTTGGCATTGGTATGGCTTACCGGCTACTTAATTAATGTTCAGCGAGAAAGGCTTTGTCGCCAACAAAGCGCAGTGGCATGCAATCGCTGTCTTTGCTGATCACCATTGCGGTATCTACGCGGACGCAGCTACCAGCGTAAACGCCGGCGGCGGTAAAGGTGCAGACTTGAGTGTAATATTTTCCCACTTGCGGTAAGGGATAGAATTGTTGGTAAATTTTTTCTTGCTCACCAAAGCCGCCCGAGGTGGCTTCTACTAAATTCTGATTCTGGTCAAATAGAGCGATATTTGCCCCGCAGCGGCCGACAATTGGCTTTTCAACATAGCCAGTGGCTTTGAGTTCATCGTTTAACTCAAACGCAGAGTTGAGTAGCAGTGGGTGATTAGGGAATAGCTGCCACAATACCGGCAATATCGCTTTGTTGCTCGGAATTAGTGTCCATAGCGGTTCGAAGACCATGATGTTTTTACGTAGTAAAACATCGGATAGGCGCAGTGGTTTGCCGAGTGACCACTGGGGCTCAAAGGCTTCGTCATCCTCGCATTCTGCGCGAATTTGATCGAGCGCCGTTTCCCATGACCATGTTTTCCACACCCAATTGACTGCCTCACCATCGCTGTCGCGAATAGTGCCCTCGCTGTCCCATTCAAGGCCATGTAGACGTACGATGATTTTGCTGTCGATGCCGGCAGCCTGCAATGCTTCCTGCATGAATAAGGCGTGGTACTCTTCTTCGGGGTCCTGGTCGCGCAATATATGTACTAGACCTTTGGCATGGCTTTTTTCCCAGGCGCGACAGAGGTCGTGAAATAGATCTTTGCCCGCGTCCTCACTATCGTTGAGGAGATAGTGTTGGCCCCACTTGCCTTGCACTTTTCCGGCTTCCATATAACACGACGCCGAATCGCAATTGTATTCATACACCTTAAGACCCTGTGGGGTTTGAGCAAAATCAAAGCGGCTGGTAATAAGCTGGTTTAAACGATTGTCCCAAGACTGGCGTATTTTAGGTAACACGGCCTTGGGTAAATTAAATTTGGCCAGCAGCTCGTCATGGCACAGTACATACTCTGTCGCATGCATGAATAAACCGTGCAATTCATTGGTGGCATACTCTAATTCGTCGATAGCCGTTTTCGATAGTAGAAAATAGCGCGATTGCTCCTCAGGTACCGCCGTTAAATAGTGGCCGCCCATCATCTCCACAAACGCCGCTTCGTCACTATTGGCCATGTTAAGCCACGACTTGCGGGTAATGGAACTGGTGTCAGCATTTAGGCTTTTTATGGTACTAAGCGCGCTGTTCTTGATCGGACTGGTTTCGGCGTAACGGGTGTCATCGGTTTGGGTCATCCAGCCTAAAATCTCCGCGTCGCCGTAGGAGCATTTAACCCAATATTCACCATCGTCGGTAATCTTGGCAGTGAGTTCGCGAGCATAGTTATGGCCTTCCCGCCATTGCCCATGGCCGACATTTTGTTCGGCAATACGTATGTAGTTTGGTGCGACGTCGGTGACCACGGCAACGTGGCCAGTGTCTTCAAACTCGCCGCCCTCTTGCCAAATGAGTAAGCTACCTAATGTCGGGTGGGACTTGCTGCCATTGCGAAAGGCATTTAGCGGTAGGCGTGTATTAGTGGCGAGGTCGCGAACCGAACGAAGGTCAAAAATATCGTAGGCCATCGCAACATCGTCAAAAATATAGCCGTAGTTGCAGTACATCCAGCGGCGCGCAAACTCGACGCACTGCCATTTGTAACCCATATAAATACCGTCGACATAGCTGCGATAGGAACTGCGCTTAGGGTAGTCCACGGTGGACGCAGAACTATAATCTGAGGAATAGGCCGGCACATTGCCCGGTGCATAGCCGAGCAAGGTACCGAAGGGCAATGTTCTGCTTGGGATGTTGCTCAACGGCGTCTCCGTTCAAGCTATGCTGTTTATAACATGAGATGAGTATAGGCAGTACGGGGCTATTTAGTACAGAGGCCTTATATGGTGTTTTTACCGCCTAATCTTGTCTGCGCCAGTGCGAATTTTCAGTATTGGTCTAAAATTTATGCTGACGATCTTCTGTGTGCAGCGAAAATGGGGAGGCTGAGTATGAACGCAGTTCAAGCTTTGCTAACTAGTGCAAGACCAAAATTCCTTGTTTTAACATTCGCTTGCATTGCGCTGGGCTGGGCGGGTAGCGCGTATGCTAATCTAGCCCTTTCCCTGCCGTTATTTGGGCTGGTGGTCATTGGTGGCTTGGCTGCGCATATCAGCGTTAATTGGTTTAATGAGTACCACGATTTTCACAGTGGGCTCGATCTCATCACAGTAAAAACGCCCTTTAGCGGCGGCAGTGGTGCCCTTCCCGACAAGCCAGAGTTTGCCGACAAAGTATTATGGGGCGCTATTCTAAGCTTGATTCTAACGATTGTGATTGGCTGCTACTTGGTCTACTTGCGAGGAGCGGGTTTACTGCTTGTTGGTGTTCTCGGTGTAATGCTAATCCTCAGCTACACTCCCTATATAAATCGAAGTGCACTTTTGTGTTTGATTGCCCCCGGTTTTGGATTTGGCGTACTGATGGTTACGGGCGCGGCAATCGCGGTCGGTGGGCAACTCAGTACGGCGACAGCGTGGCTCACGGTGCCAGCGTTTTTTTTGGTAAACAACTTGTTACTACTCAATCAATTTCCCGATATGGATGCCGATCAGAAGGTCGGTCGTAATCATTTGTTGATTCGTTACGGGCGAGTAATTTCGAGTCGGGTCTATGTCGCTTTTATGGTCTGCGCGTATATCAGTATTGGTCTAGGCGTATTTTTAGATGCGTTGCCACTACTTGCCTTGTGCGCACTGGTTACGTTGGCAATGGCTGTACCTACTGCGCGAGGCGTTCTTCAAAATGCCAATAATCCTGAAAAGCTAAACCGCTTTTTAGGAGCAAATGTTGGGATAACAATATTTACTATCGTTATATTGGCTGTAGCAGTGTTTATCGAGTCTGGGAGATAGTGTCATGGCAAAATTACCAAAGTACCTTGCTGGTGGTTCATTAGCGTTGCTGGCAGCGGGTGTTGTCATTGGTATTGCCGGCACGCTCGGCTTCGACCTTGCAATGGAAAAAACGAACACGACGGAATTTTGCATTTCGTGTCATGAAATGGAAACGCACCCCTGGCAGGAGTCCCTCGGTAAGGCTCATGCTGCTAGCCGAGTCGGCTTTACGGTTGGTTGTGCGGACTGCCATGTTCCCAAAGAATTTATACCTAAAATGAAACGGAAAATTGAAGCCTCACGGGAAGTGTGGCACCACTTGCTCGGTACGCTAGATACCCCTGAAAAATATGAACAGCACCGCGGGGAAATGGCGGCGCGGGTTTGGAAAACCATGGAAGAAAATGACTCCGCGAGCTGCCGAACTTGCCATAATTCTGAAAAAATAGGCGCAACGGAGATGATCAACAATATGCATCAGCAGGCTCTAGGCTCCGGAGCTACTTGCATTACGTGCCACAAAGGCATTGCCCACGATCTGCCTAATCAGTAAGCGTGCACGGTTAAGTATTTATGGGGCAGCGAGGCCATACTCGGCTTTAAAAGTGATACTTAAAGGCGAGTATAGCCTCGACCGCCGAATAGTTTGGCGTTGTGTTACCAATCGCAATGACGTTATTCATGGTATTTGCGAATACCTGGTCGAAGCTAAAGTTTCGTGCCCGGTAACTTTCGTGAACGACGTTCAGTGTGATGTCGATATTTTTACGATAGTGATGACTGAGTTCCGCGCTAATGCGTCGTAACTTATCCCCCTGTTTAGGCATGGCCAACGCGTTTAGCGCGCTGCCTGTGGTGGTCTCGAAGTCACTGTCGCTATAGGCCATCAAATAGCCGAGGCTTAAGTCGGTATTAGGCAGGATATTGAAAACCTCGAGATCGCTGCCCACGGTTTTCACCGTATCTTCGTTGCGATGCCACCAGTTCCGATTCGGATCGATAGAATGGGTGGCAATTGCATTGCCATTAAAACTGCGACCGCTTTGTTGAGCTTGGTATTGTTCGTAGCTGATAAAATTATGCCACTGGGCAAAGTCAGTTTTGATTAACGACAAGTCGAAATGCAACCCGCGTACATCAGATTTTTGCAGGCCGAAAATTGACTTCGTGTAGTCGTCTTGCGCCATATTATAGGCAAGTCCAACATTGGCGATGTCCGAAGGCGTCCAGTTTAGGCCTAGGGCCATTTTTTGGCGTTCGCGCTGCGCCTGGTAATACTTGCGCAGCAAGGGGTGGTTTTCAAAGCGCTCGTCAGCCGCTTGATTGGCGATATACGCTTGTGTGTGTGAGTTTAAGTATGGCGTGTCGCCACGATAATTCGATGGGTTGCGGTGTTCCTTACTAAGGCGCACATAAGATTGCAATCTATCCATCGGACGACTTTCAAAGGCTATATGGCCGACATCTTCCGTGACACTTGTGGTCTCTGAATAATTGCGGTCGACTGTTTTGTGCTTTGCACCGCCAGACAAAGTACTGGTTTTACCAATGCGATACCGCAGCGTGGCGTCCAACTTAGTTTCGCGATAACTGTGGGGCAGATTATAGCGGGCGCGGCTTGAGGTCGCACTGTCTTGGTCTTGGGAGTCACCGCCGATGTACACATAGAGATTCTGGGGTGTTTTGTTATTGCGGTCTTCGTAAGCGGCATTGGCGCGAAGCATTAGGCGCTTACTGAGTGCTTGCTGGTAGCCAAGTTTATAACGCCATATATCAATTTGACCGTTTAATGAGTCTTGGGGAAGTGGTGTAGACACAGACAGGGCGGGGTTGATGGAATAAGCTTGAAATGTTTCATCCTGTTCCAATATTGCATACTGAATGCTGCTGTTTACAGAGGTCGTCGCAGATATTCGGAGAAAGCCGGTGACAAACAACTGTTGGTAAGTATTGTCCGGTTCCAATGCCATTGAGCCGCGACCAGTATTGTAACCAGCAGCGCTATTCCAGCCGTTAATGGCGAGGAAGGGGTTGTCCCAGGACAAACTCTGGTGATCATTTTTAAACAGCGATAAATCGTAACCAAACTGCCAGTTGTATGTGGTCGCGGTATATTCGGCGCGTAGACTAAAATCATTAAACTCAAAATCGACCGGACGGGGTAGGGCCACACTGCGAGGGTTGCCTCCGGTGTTGCCAATTATGCCGTACTTATACACACTGCCATCTTTTATTTCGTGTTTGAAACTTATGTCGAAAGCCCAGTTGGCATTGGCCTTGATTTTATAATTCAACGCAATGCGGCGGCGCTGCAGTTCATCGTCGAACTCGTTTTGCGGACTGGCTAATCCGCTCATGCCCGCGGTCGTTGTTGCGGCTGTCCAGTTGGCGGGCAAGTTTAATGA
>NZ_JBFJWS010000063.1:0-13519 GCF_041623545.1 Zhongshania sp.
AGCGGTTGGGCTTGGGCGAGGAGTTTTTGAAAGCCCGCGGCGCCATCGCGATTAACAACGCTGTCTGGGTCATCGCCTTCGGGTAGGAATAAGAAACGAATGCGGCGGCCGTCTTCCATGGTGGGTAGGGCATTTTCGAGGGCGCGCTCGGCTGCTTTGCGGCCCGCGGCATCACCGTCAAAGCAAAAAATCAGTTCACTGGCGTAGCGAAAGGCGGTGCGCAGATGCTCGGTATTGCTGGCGGTACCGAGGGTGGCAATGCCCGTCATAATGCCGTGCTGAGCCAGTGCCACCACATCCATATAGCCTTCGACGACCAATAGTTGTTCTAGGTGACGATTATTCTGGCGGGCTTGGTATAACCCGTAGAGTTCCTTGCCTTTGTGGAATATGTCGGTTTCGGGGGAATTTAGGTATTTGGGCTTGTCGTCGCCCAATACCCGTCCGCCGAAGGCGATAACCCGACCGCGATTGTCGCGAATTGGGAACATGATACGGTCGCGAAAGCGGTCGTAGAGCTTGCCGTCCTCTTTCTCGATGAGCATGCCGCCATCGATGAGTTGTTGGCGGTGCTCCTCGGTGTCACCAAGGGTCTTAAGCAGGTTGTCCCAGCCCGGTGGTGCAAAGCCGATGTCGAAGTCTCGGGCAATGCGTCCGCTTAAGCCGCGCTGCTTTAAATAATCGACTGCGCGCTGGGCTTGGGGGTGCTCTCTAAGCTGCTTTTGATAATAGCTGGCCACTTTCTCCATTAGGTCATAAATGGTTTTGCGGCGTTCTTGTTTTATTTGCTGCTGGGGGCTGATTTCTTCGCGGGGGACTTCGAGGCCGGCGAGAGTGGACAGGTTGTCGACGGCGCCCGGAAAATCTTGGCGGTCGTAGTCCATGATAAAGCCGATGGCATTACCACCCGCGCCGCAGCCAAAGCAGTAATAGAATTGTTTGTCGGGATTTACGCTGAACGAGGGCGTTTTTTCATCGTGAAACGGGCAGCGGGCACTGTAGTTTTTGCCGGTTTTTTTAAGGGGTACACGGCGATTAATGACGTCAACAATATCGACCCGAGACAGGAGCTCGTCGATGAAAGATTGCGGGATACGTCCTTTTGCGGCCACGTTAGTGTATCCAAAAACGAAGGTAGAAGAGCGTAGCAGTTGTCACTAAGCGGGGCAATAAATGACTTTTTGGGGTGCTTGCTGGCGCTACTGGAGTTGCGCCTTCACCTTTTTGCTGACCATGCCCATGTCCGCGCGGCCTTGAACCTGCGGTTTGAGAATGGCAACAACCGGACCCATGTTTTTAATTGAGTCGGCGCCAGTGCTAGCAATGGCGGCGCTAATCATTGCGTCTAATTCCGCTTCGCTCAGTGGCGTGGGCAGAAAAGACTGAATAACGTCCATTTCAAAGCGTTCTTGATCGGCGAGATCGACACGACCAGCGCTGTCGTACTGGCTGATCGAGTCGCGGCGTTGCTTTAGCATTTTATCGAGCACGGCAAGAACCCGTGCATCATCAATATCTATGCGTTCGTCAACTTCAATACGCTTAATGTCGGCAAGAATCAGCCGAACGGTAGAGAGTCGCGCTTTATCTTTGGCTCGCATCGCGGTTTTCATCGCGTCACTAAGCGTTTGCTTCAGCGTTTGGTCTGCCATAGTGCGCAGAGACTCCCTGTTAAGAGGATTGGATCAGCGGGCAAAGCCCTACTAGACAGAGGTCTTAGTAGAGGCGTTGCTGCTTTTTAGTGTCGCGAGACACTTTTTTCGCGTGGCGCTTTACTGCAGCAGCAGCTTGACGCTTGCGTACAGAAGTGGGCTTTTCGTAGAATTCGCGACGGCGAACCTCGGCTAGTACGCCGGCTTTTTCGCAAGAGCGCTTGAAACGGCGCAGGGCGATATCAAATGGTTCGTTTTCTTTGAGCTTGACTGAAGGCATCCGTTAAACCTGTCCTGATTTTTGTGCAAGAATTTGCTGTCTATACCGCATTTATTAAAGCGGCACTCCAAGGGCGCTGAATTCTATACTCAGTTGCCGCAAAAAGCAAAGCCAATGCGCTGATAACTGGTGCGAATAAGCTGAAGTCAGTATCATGCGCGCTTATTTAACGTGGGAAGCAGCTATTGTGCGGGTTTTAGGGCTGGAGACCTCCTGTGATGAAACAGGGGTAGCAATATATGATACCGAACAGGGCTTGGTCGCTGAAGCGCTGTACAGTCAAATTGCCTTGCATGCAGAGTACGGCGGTGTGGTGCCAGAGTTGGCCTCGCGCGACCATGTGCGCAAATTATTGCCCTTGATTAGTGAGGTGCTTGCCAAGGCCGATATGCGGGGCTCAGAGCTCGACGGTGTGGCATTTACTAAAGGCCCCGGTTTAGCGGGTGCCTTAATGGTGGGGGCCTGTGCTGGCCGGGCGATGGCCTACGGCTGGGGTGTGCCGGCTATTGGTGTGCATCATATGGAAGGTCATCTTTTGGCGCCGATGCTTGAGGCGGAAGCCCCAGCGTTTCCTTTTATTGCTTTATTAGTTTCTGGGGGGCATACCCAGCTAGTGCGCGTCGACGGCATCGGATGTTATACCTTATTAGGGGAATCCTTGGATGATGCGGCTGGCGAGGCCTTTGATAAGGCGGCCAAAATGTTAGATTTAGGTTATCCCGGTGGGCCGCAAGTAGCTAAGGCCGCCGAGCGTGGTCGCCCTGGTCATTATAAGTTTCCCCGGCCCATGGTGAATCGGCCAGGATTGGATTTTAGTTTTAGTGGTTTAAAAACCTTTACCTTGAATACCGTGACTGCCAGCCGCGCTGCAGGTACTTACAATCCCCAAGATCAGGCTGATATCGCCGCTGCGTTTCAAGAGGCGGTCGTCGATACATTGGTCATAAAATGCCATCGCGCCCTAGTTCAGGAAAACCTGCAAACCCTCGTCATTGCCGGTGGCGTTAGCGCCAATACGGTGTTGCGGGCGCGCTTGGCGGCGAAATTGGCAAAAACCGGCGGTCGTGTGTTTTACCCTAGGCCTGAGTTTTGCACCGATAACGGCGCCATGATTGCCTATGCTGGGCACTGCCGGTTGGCGGCGGGCCAGTATGAGGATTTGGGAGTGACAATTCGCCCACGTTGGCCGATGACTGAGTTAGACGCCGTTTAATTGTTTTCATTCGTAGTTGTAACGCGCAGGCGTAGCGAGAAATACCATGGATATTGTTTATATAAGTGAATTAAAAGTAGATACCGTTATTGGTATTTTCGATTGGGAGCGCGCGCATCGGCAGACGGTGATATTAAATGTGGAGTTGGGTACGGATATTCGCGCCGCGGCGGAACATGACGATATTACTAAGACCTTGAACTACAAAGCGGTGACAGAGGCGCTATTTGCTTTCGTCCGCGATAGTGAGCTCCTGCTAATTGAAACACTAGCCGAGCGTTGCGCGGCGTTGATAATGACCGAATTTAATGTGCCTTGGCTGCGCTTGAGTATTACCAAGCCGGGGGCAATGCGGCAGGCGAAAGATGTCGGTGTGGTTATCGAGCGCGGTACCCCGCTATCGCCGGTGTTTGGCTCGGCACTTGGCAACGCCAATGGCTGAGGTATTTCTAGGCTTGGGCAGCAATATTCAGCGCTATCAGCATATGGCGAAAGCGCTGGATGCACTGGCGGCGCAATTCGCGCCTTTGCGGCTGTCACCAGTTTATGAAAGTGAGTCGGTGGGCTTTCGTGGCAGCCTATTTTTAAATATGGTGGTTGGCTTTGATACCGATATGGCGCTGGCGCCCTTGGCGGAGTTGCTGCGCAATATCGAAGTTCGTCTTGGGCGAGTGATCGGCGCACCGAAATTCAGTCCGCGAAGTTTAGATATTGATATTCTCAGCTACGATAATTTGTGTGGGCATTTTGCGGGAATTGATCTGCCTCGCGACGAAATTGCGTATAACGCCTTTGTACTGCGCCCGCTGAGTGAATTGGCGCCGGATCATTGTCACCCACTGAGTGGTAAGTCGTATCGCGAATTGTGGGCAAATTATTCCAGTGAGCAAAAACTGTGGCCGGTGGAATTTCGCTGGCCTGAGTAAGTTAATGGGCAAATTCATGCAAGGCAGCCAAGCGCTTCTCGCGCAATGCTGAGCCGAGCGCAGCGCCTTTATAACCCTGTGCCATTAAGTCCGCGGCAGTGATGCCTCTTAATTTTTCAGCCGCCTCAGCCAGCATTGCGAGTTGCGCCTCACCGGGGCAAAGAATTTCGGCCGTCGCAATGAAATTGAGCAGCTGCTCTGGCCGCCGCGCGTAATCAAATTGTTCCAGTACGTTTAGCCAGTCTTCTGCAGATTGTAAGGCTGGTAGCGGCGTGTTCGCTGCGCAGCGTTCTGCCAGCCAACTCGCACTATTGCTGGCGCGGAGGTTTTGGCACAGGGCTCTGCAAGCCGCTGCGCTGAGCTTGCTGCAGCTAATGGCAAAGCGTTGGTCGGTTGTTAATTCTTGTGCGGCGCCGGTGTCGATGGCGTCTAATAGTGCTGATGAGAGCGATGCCGCCCATGCTGGAAATAGTGCCGCTAGCGCGTCGCAGTCGAGTAAGACTTTGAAAAAACTGGCGGGGTGCTTTTCTCCCAACGCTTTGCTTAATTCCACCCAAATCCGTTCTGGGGCAATAGTAGCCAATTCACCGTTGCGGCTCATGCCGCTCATCAGCGCCATGGTCTCGTCGGCCACCCTAAATCCGAGGTGGGTATAGCGGGCGGCAAATCGCGCGACGCGCAGAATACGCAGCGGGTCTTCGGCGAAGGCGGGCGAAACGTGGCGCAGCAGCTTGGCGTCTAAGTCACGCTGGCCGTGGTAGGGGTCGACAATCGTCCCGTCTTCGTCCTGTGCTATGGCATTGATACTTAAGTCGCGGCGGCTGAGGTCTTCCTCAAGGGTGATGTCCGGGCTGAAATCGCAGACAAAGCCGTGATAGCCGGGGCCGCTTTTTCGCTCGGTGCGCGCGAGGGCATACTCTTCTTTAGAGTTGGGGTGCAGAAACACCGGAAAGTCTTTGCCCACCTGTTGATAACCCAGTGCCAGTAAATCCTCGGGGCGGGCACCCACCACCACCCAGTCACGTTCGTGAAATGGGTAGCCGAGTAATTGGTCGCGCACTGCGCCGCCGACGAGATAGGTTTTCATTGTTTTTGGGGTCTGTGTTGGGTTTGGGGGGAGTATAGCAAAAAGAGTGAGTCGGACGTCTGATGTCGGAGGTCTGACGTCGGGCGAAAAAGCCGGTGGGGGGTTATTGTCCGCATACCCGCTTAAGCGGGTATTTGTGAACGAAGCGAATGCCTTGTAAGCCTCAGACTTCCGACGTCAGTCATCCGACTAAGCGTCGCATGTGCACCGATACAACTCCCCGCTATCCATATCCAGCATCGTCATTTCTCGCCCCCACACGCAACCGCTGTCCAGCGCAATAATATCGTCGCGGCCTGTTTGGCATTCCAGCGCGGCCCAGTGGCCGAAAATAAGCGTTTCCTTGCGGGCATTGGGTTTTTGCCACTCGAACCAGGGGCGGTAGCCTTGGGGGATGTCTGCTAATGCACCCTTAAACTGCAATTCGAGCTCGCCATCGGCATTGCAGACCCGCATGCGGGTAAGGTGGTTGGTTATGGCGCGCAGGCGGGGGAGGCCGCTTAGTTTGTCGCTCCAGCGTCTTGGCTCGTCGCCGTACATTTCATTAAAAAAATCGTCAGCCTGCGGGCTTTGTAAAACGGTTTCGATTTCACTGCTTAGGCTGATGGCTTGGTCGCTGCTCCACGCGGGTGGAATGCCGGCATGGCTCATGAGATAACGGCCGTCATCGGAACGCAGCACCAGTGCTTGCTGTTGTAGCCAGTCCATGAGTTCGCCGCAGTCGGGGGCGTTTAGTAGGGCGTCGAGACTAGGGTGGCGGCCGCGATCGGTGGCGCCCCGGGCGAGCGCGAGGCAGTGGAGGTCGTGGTTGCCCAGGGTGATGCGCAGACTGCTGCGGATGCTGTAGAGGTATCGTAGCGTTTCAAGAGAATCTGGGCCGCGGTTGACCAAGTCACCGACTAGCCACAGCTGGTCTTGCTCGGGCTGAAAGCCAACCTCGGCGAGCAGGCATTGCAGGGGTTTTAAGCAGCCTTGTAAATCCCCCACTGCGTATCTGCTCACGATCAGCCTCTTTTTTAATGCAGGGCCGAGGGCCGAACGAGTGAAAATATGCCAATAGGCGCAATGAACGGGCGGCCTGAGGCGCTAATCATCTCGTAGCTGCCTTCCATTGTGCCGACCGCGGTTTCAATCACGGCGCCAGAGGTGTAGCTGAAGGATTGGCCGGGTTCAATTAGGGGCTGTTTACCGATAACGCCTTCGCCTTGCACTTCTTGCACTTGGTTAGCGCCGTCGGTAATGATCCAGTGACGATTGATTAGGCGTACGGCTTCTTCGCCAGTATTGCGAATCGTAATGGTGTAGGCAAAAGCAAAGCGCTGTTCTTCCGGCACCGATTGATCGGGCAGAAACTGGCTTTCTACCTGAATGTCGACAGGGGCTGAATCTGGCATCTCTTACTCCGCAGTATCATTATCTTGTGCGTCGCCAACGGCGTTGGCAATCGCGACATAGCTTTCTAGGCTGACGTTTTCTGGTCTAACACCGGGATCAAGCCCTAATGCCTCTAACTCGGCGCTACTGATTAAGTTCTTCAGGGTATTGCGCAAGGTTTTGCGGCGCTGGTTAAAGGCGTCGCGAACCACGCGTTGCAACAGCTTTACGTCTTTGGCCGGGTAAGGCAGCTGAGTGTAGGGTGTTAGCCGAACAATGGCGGATTGTACCTTAGGTTGAGGTGAAAAGGCTTCTGGGGGCACATCAAATAGTGATTCAATTGCGCAGTAGTACTGAGCCATGATGCTGAGGCGCCCGTAGGTTTTGCTGCCGGGACCGGCGGCGAGCCGATCGACCACCTCTTTTTGCAGCATGAAATGCATGTCGCTGATGCAATCGTGGGCGCTGAGCAAATGAAATATTAAGGGCGTCGAGATGTTATAAGGTAGGTTACCCACGACTCTTAGCTTTTCTGTGCCCGCTAGTGCGCCAATATCAAATTTTAGGGCATCGCCCTGATGAATTTGAAAATTGCTGCGACTAGAGAATTTATCGTTCAAGATTACGACAAGGTCGCGGTCAATTTCGATAACGTCCAATTGGCAGTTAGTGTCAAGAATTGACGCCGTAATTGCGCCTTGACCAGGGCCAATTTCCAATAAGCGCTGACCTGCGAGTGGCGATACCGCGCGGACGATGCCGCGAATAATACCTTGGTCGGTTAAGAAGTTTTGGCCGAAGCGTTTGCGCGCTCGGTGTGGCGCTGGGGATTGCATTAAGTGTGCTTCCTACGGTGCTGAGTCATTTCAATAGCACTGTTGAGTGCGGCGGTAAAGCTGCCGGAGTCGGCCCTGCCGCTGCCGGCAAGGTCAAGCGCGGTGCCATGGTCTACTGAGCTGCGAATAATCGGCAGGCCAAGGGTGATATTCACTGCGCGGCCAAAGCCTTGGTATTTAAGTACCGGCAGGCCTTGATCGTGGTACATCGCTAATATGGCGTCGCACTGATCTAAATGCCGTGGAGTGAATGCCGTGTCGGCGGGCATTGGTCCATCGAGCTGCCAGCCGCGCTCGCGGAGTGCGTTGAGGCAGGGAATAATAGTATCGATTTCTTCTCGGCCCATGTGGCCGCCTTCACCTGCATGTGGGTTGAGGCCCAGCACTAAAATACGGGGCTGCGCGCAACCAAACTGGCTTTGCAGGCTGTGGTGGAGTATTTCAGTGACCCGTTGCAAGGTGGCGGTAGTAATTGCAGCGGGTACGGCGCTAAGCGGCAGATGAGTGGTGACCAGCGCGACGCGGAGTTGCTCACTGGCCAGCATCATCACAACTTTATCGACAGCGCAGCGTTCAGCGAGAAATTCAGTGTGACCACTAAACGCGATGCCAGCATCATTGATAACGGATTTTTGTACTGGCCCGGTGACCAGTGCTTGGCATTGATCGGCTAGGCAGGCATCGGTGGCCTCGCGCAGCGTGTCCAGCACATAGGCGGCATTCGCGGTGTTAAGTACACCAACTTGCACCTGGCTGCGCAGGGGAATTTCGACAACCCGTAACTGCCCCGCGCGATGGGCTTGCGCGGGCTTGGAATAATCGACAGCTAGGCATTGCAGGGGTAGATTGAGGTCGGCGGCGCGCTGCATCAGCAGGCTGGGGTCGGCAAAAGCCACTAGCTCAACGTCGTAGTTTTCTTGGGCGAGCTTAACAAGGAGTTCTGGGCCAACCCCGGCAGGTTCGCCGGGGGTAATAGCAATACGTGCTGACATCAAATTTTGATATCGACAAAGGCCTCGCTGCGGATCTTGCGCAGCCAGATGTCCAATTCGTCGGCATATTTGCGTTCGTGGATGATATTGCGGGCAATTTGCTTGCGCATGTCTTTGGTCACATCCTGATTGCGACGCTCAATCACTTTAATGACATGCCAGCCATAATTTGAGGCCACTGGCTCGTGGATTTCACCGGGTGCAGTTTCATCCATGGCTTTTTGGAACTCAGGCACCAGTTGGCCGGGGGTGGTCCAGCCGAGGTCGCCGCCTTCTTGTGCGGAGCCGATATCTTCGGAGTATTCTTTGGCAAGATCGCGAAAAGACTCACCATTAAGAGCGCGCTGGCGCAATTCTTTGGCAAGAGCAATGGTTTGCGCCTCACTGCGAATGGCAGAGGGCTTGAGTAGAATGTGGCTGGCACGAGTCTGCTTAACCATTTGCTTAACGCCACGGCTTTCTAAGAGCTGAATAATATGAAATCCGCTGGCGCTTTGAATAGGCTCGGAAACGTCAAGATCATTCATCTTGGCAGCGACTTCTGTAAAAAGTGACGGCAGTTCGGTGCTTTTGCGCCAACCTAAGTCGCTGATACTGATGGCGTCATTGGCGTTGTCGATATTTTTGCCGGCGCGCATTTTGGCGCTCAGGGCCTTGGCTCTGGCTTCAGCTTGCTGGCGCTGGGCTGCGCTTGCATCTGAATCGACAGGAATCAGTACGTGGGAGAAGTGGTATTCGGGCGCGGTGCGCTGACGGCCTTCCTCCGATTTTAAGAAGCTCTGGATTTCTTGGTCACTGATTTGAATACGCTGACTTACGTTGCCCATTTGCACACGTTGAAGGATCATTTCCTTGGCAATTTGTTCGCGTACAGCGAGATAAGAGGCGCCACTGGCCGTGAGTGCCTGCTGAAACTGCGCTAGGGTCAAATTGTTGCCTGCCGCTATTCGCGCTACGGCAGCATTGAGCTCTTCATCTTCAATACGTACACCATAACGCGCGGCGAGCTGTAGCTGGATGTTTTCGAGAACAAGCAAGTCGAGGACTTCTTTGCGCAATTGCTCAGGTGGCGGCCCTTCTTTGCCAGAGCGCTGAATATTCGCATTAATGCTGTCAATTCGGGTTTCGAGCTCACTGGCCAATATGATGTCGTCATCGACAATGGCCACAATTTTATCCAGCCATTGAGTTTCGGCCTGAGCCCAGGGCGCTAATGTAATCAGTAGCGTGGCGGTTAAGACTTTGAGTAAACGCATATTATTCATCAGATAGGTAGCCAAAAATACTTTCCTTAAGAACACTAGTTACTGCGGTGCCAAGTCCACCCAGTCCTTTCAATTGAAATTCAATGAGCACCGCCGAGTTGGTGTCGGTGCTATTTATGTTAGACCCGCTATTGTCGTCGGGTTCCAGTGCGCGTTGATAAACGACTCGACTTAGCCAGCAACAATTTTGATACTCGGCACCAATGAGGTTTTCCACCGGGCGATTATCTTCGAAATCATATTGGGTCTTGGCGAATAGCTTCCACTGATTGCTAATCGGCAGGCTAAGCGAGGCGTCGCCCTGCTTAATATTGTTCTCTAAACCGCCAAATTCATTGCCTTCACGGCGAAAGGTATAGCCAATATTAAACAGCGTGCCATTTTCGCTGCGCTGATGGTAGCCCAGATTGCTCTGATTAAGCACCCCTTGCCGTGCATCATACAGAAGATCCACGCTGAACCAACGGTTGTCGTCGGGTAAGAAGCGAATTTGAGTCGCAAAATCGGAGTTGCTGCTTTTGCGAATATCGTCGCCGGGGAGCTGGACCTGACCGTCGTCAAAATAATGAAGTTGACCAATACTGGCGGTTAGCACTTCGCGTCCCGCGGCATTGTTTATAAAACGGCTACTGACGCCAATCGCAACTTGGTTGGCGTCGTCTAAGCGGTCGTGACCCGTAAAGCGCGTGTCGCGAAACAGCTGTTGGTAGGTAAAGGTCAGTGCCGCGCTGTCAAAGTCGGGCTGATCGCTTTGATCCTCATACTCTGAGTAGCGATAAAATAAACGGGGCTCGAGGGTTTGAGTCCAGGGCTGATCACTAATGCTGAGTTCGCGCTCAAAATACAGACCGCTGTCGACGCTGAACAAGGCGCTGCTGGCATTGGGGTTGGCGTCAATACCTGCCAGATGAGCGTCTTCAAGCTCATAGCTGACCACGCGGCTTTTTACTGCTGGTTCGATAAAGCCCCAGCGCCAACGCATTGGGAAGCTGGTGCCGGCGGTTGCGTAGACGCGCTCGCCGGTGATTTTGCTGCCGCCGTCACGCAGACTGTCGCGGTGGTCAAATTGGGTATATTCAAACTCTAAGCTGGGTTCCAGCTGGAAGTTTTTAGCTGGCGACTGATAATTCAAGCGTAGCTGTGGCAGTTTCTGGTAGGGGTCTTCTACCGCCGCAATGGTCTGGTAGCGCTGTATTTCGAGGCGGCCGCGCCAGTTGTCGGAGTTATAGTTTAGTGCGCCCTGCTGGTTGAGGTGGGTGCTGCGCTTTACGGCTAAATTGGCTAGGCCGAGGTCCGTAAAGTAATCGATGTCACTAACCTTGGTGTAGTCAATTTCTGTCCCCCACTGCTCGTTGACAAAGCCTTGCTCTTTGACATCAATTAACCAGCGATCAATGTTCTCGCTTTGATCGTCAGGGAGGTAGCTGCTGCTAATGGCCCATTCGCTATAGGGGTTTAGGTAGCGCAACTCGGTTTCTAGTGCCTCGCCGCGGTTTTCGATAAAGCGCGGGGCAATAATGGCGTCGTAATTTGGTGCCAGATTTAAGTAGTAGGGTGTGGATATATCCAAGCTATTATTGGCGAGGCCGATCGACGGAAACAGGAATCCTGTCGCGCGGCGGTCATCTACAGGGAAATTAAGGTACGGGGTGTAAAAGACCGGCACATCGTAAACTCGAATACTGGTGCCCCGCGCGACGCCGCGCCCGCTGTCATAATCTAAAACAATGCTGTCGGCGTGCAATGACCATGTTTCATTGTCCGGGGTGCATTGGGTGTAGCTGGCGCCATCCATTTCAAACTGACTGTAATCTGGCCGGGCAATTCGCTCGGCAGTGCCGCGGGCGCCGGTTTGAAAACTTAAAATTTCTGCTTGCTGTAACTCGCCTAGGCCACGATTAGTGTCAATTTGGGCAAATTGGCCGCGAAGCAGTATGCCCGGTTGGCGTAAGACGACATTGTCGCGGAGTAACACCGTGCTATTGCTGCGATTGTATTGGGCATAGCCCGCATCTAAGCTGAGGTCGCCTTTGCGCAATTGCACGTCGCCGGTCATCGTGGCCTTGCTGCCAAGGGACTCGATGGTATCTGCGGAGACGTTCAGCGGGGCGCGAAGTGGATTACTGCCAGCGCCTTCCCAGTTTCTTGCCGGCTCAATAAAGCGACCCTGACAGCCAGGGCTTAATCCGCAACGTGCGTCTGGGTTTAAGTGGCTATTGGGCACCCAGTGCCAATGCTGGTAGTAGGCAGGTAAATCGCTGATGTCACCACTGGCTGCTGCAGCGTCGCTGACATCACCACAGCTGTCGGGCGTCGAAATCTGCGCCGTAGCGGTACTGCTGGCGGTGGCGATGAATAATAAAGTGGCTAGGCGAAACGCTGACATCGGTTAATGATTTTATTCTGACGATGGAGCCCGGATTGGCGAAGGTGGATAATAAAGCATTCTCTGCTAGGATGCCCGCCTGAGAGCATAAAAGGGTGAAAATCCGGCTTTTAACGGGACCGAAATGGATCATATCTTGAAAGAATTGCACAGTTGGTGTCTACAACAGCTATCACTCAGCGCGGCCGACACCGCCAATGAGCTGACAGTCGTATCTGGTGATGCCAGTTTTCGCCGTTATTACCGTTTAGCGCTGAGCTCGGGTGGCAGCGTCATTGCGGTCCACGCGCCGCCAGATAAAGAAGATAATCTTGCCTTTGCCACCGTGCAGGCCTTGCTGCACAAGCATGGTGCTCGCGTGCCCGCTTTGTTGGGCTGGGACAAGACGCGAGGCTTCTTATTGCAAGAAGATTTTGGCGACCAGTTGCTGTTGCCATTACTGGTGAACAGTGCAGCGGCAGATCACTACTATAAACAAGCCTTTGGTGTGATGTTGGCCATGCAGCGCATACCGAGTGAACAGCACAGTTTGCCCGCGTACGATGAAGCGCGGCTAACTACCGAAATGAAGCTGTTCCCAGAGTGGTTTGTGGGCGGTCTGCTGGGTTATCAACTTGATAGCGCCGAGCTTGTGATGCTCGATGCGGTGTTTTCCCTGCTGAGCCAGCGTGCGCTGGCTCAGCCCCAAGTTTTGGTTCATCGGGATTTTCACAGCCGCAATTTAATGGTGCTGGCCGACGAACGCTTGGGCATGATTGATTTTCAAGACGCGGTGGTTGGTCCGATTAGTTATGATTTGGTGTCCTTGATTCGCGATTGCTATATCAGTTGGCCGGAAGAGTTGGTCGATGACTGGATTGGCGTATATCGCCAAATGGCGCTGCGAGCAGGTTTGTTAAACGATGTGAGCGAGACTGATTTTCGCCAAGATGTCGATTGGATGGGCTTGCAGCGCCATATTAAAGTGTTAGGCATATTCGCCCGCTTAAATTTGCGCGACGGTAAATCAGGCTATATGGCGGATCTGCCGCTGGTGCTGGAGTACACGCTGAGTATCGCGAGCCGCTACCCGGAGTTCGACGAGTTTTTAGGGTGGTTTGATCAAAAGTTAATGCCATTAATTTGTCAGCAAAGCTGGTTTAAGGACGTCGAGTGAAAGCCATGATTTTGGCGGCAGGGCTGGGAACGCGAATGCGCCCCTTGACCAATCATTGCCCCAAGCCCCTGCTGCGCGCAGGTGGTCGCACGCTCATCGATTTTCATTTGGCCAAGTTGGCGGGGGTGGGAATCACAGAAGTGGTGGTCAATTGCTCGTGGTTGGCCGATCAGTTACACGCGTATTTTAGTTCGGCAGATTGCCACGGTGTGCGTGTGCAACTATCGATAGAAGAGCAGCCTTTGGAAACCGCTGGGGGGGTGGTGCAGGCCCTACCTTATTTGGACAGCGAGGATGACGCGCCATTTTTACTGATTAATGGTGATGTTTGGACGGATTATGATTTTAGCAG
>NZ_JBFJWS010000064.1:0-13263 GCF_041623545.1 Zhongshania sp.
CGCCAACTTTTTTATTTAGACCTCCTTTTTTTATCTTGCCGTTCAATGCAGTCTGCATTGTTTGCGCTCGATGCTGTTTCTGGACCGGTAGTTCAGTTGGTTAGAATGCCGGCCTGTCACGCCGGAGGTCGCGGGTTCGAGTCCCGTCCGGTCCGCCAACTACATCACTAAGTCTTCCTGCTAAATCCTATTTTATCAGCCGCTAATACGTGCAATCACTGCATCAGCTTGTAGCGCTTCTGTGTGGTCTCACACAAAATGTTTAGTTTTGCTATCCGCCATCCTATAGTCTTCCTATAATGCTGTGTTATCGATCGTTGTCGCAATTAGTGCGTGCCGCGGGGTATTCAGCAAAGCTGGGAGGTTCGTTTGGGGGCATTAACCGAGGCAGTTGTTTTCTTTAAGGACGATAATGTCGTTAAAGAAATGTTTTTTGCTGAGTTTGAAGCGGTATTGGATGATGTCGTTGGGATTTTGGACTTTGCTGGCGACGAGGTGCGGGCGGCTTTTGTTCAGATCGATGACAGCCTTAAGATTTTAGGCGCTGTTTTTTTTAGCATTAGTTTTGATACCCGTGGGCGGGTAGCCGGTAATTGGAATATCCCGTTGCGGCATTTACTGGATCACGCCAGCTTCGGCCCAGATCTCGGCGCTGGGCCCATTAAGGTTGCTTGTCGCAGTGCTTGTCCTGTGGACTGGTATCGGCGCCAGCTATGGGACCCCGATATGAGTTCTGGGGGCACTTTCCAGCGCATGATTGCGGCTGCAGAGCGCAATCGCCTCGGTATCATTAGCGAGCTTGGTGGGCGGAGCGCACCGCAATCAGGTGTGGCAGATTTTTTTAAGCCCGCTGCTGGCGCTCAGCCCCAAGTTACCGCGACAAATACCTTGGCGAATACGTCGCTGCATCAAAAAACTGCGTCAGTTCCGCAAGTGCAGCCAGCTCCAGATGCCAATAATAGCCGCTTAGGCCCCGTTTTTAATCGTCGCTATCGCGCTAAATTAATTGCCTTGCGCAGTGCTGAAAAACTCAATTTGCTTACCCAGGCGGAGGCGTATCAAAGCCAGCTTGAGCGGCAGGGCGAAGAGTTGACCGTGCAGTTGCGTGAGCGAGAAGGGGTCATTAAGGCGCAGAAGGAGCATCTCGCTGAGTTGAATAAGCGCTTTAAAGAGGTAGATGCTGAGCTCGCCAGCCAGAAGCGACTAGTGCGGCAGAAAAGTGAAGAGATTGAGGCGCTGATGGAGCGCGGCGGTCGTGATCATAAGCAGCAGGTTGCGGTATTGCGCGCCGAGCATGCAGAGAATTTAGAGCGCCAATTAAAGGATCAGGCAATTAAGCTTGCTGAACCGTTACACGCGCGCGAACGCGAATTGTATTTACGCGCGAAAGAAATTGTTGAATTGCGCCGCGAGCTCAGCGTGTTACGAGAGCAGAACCGCGGCTTAATGTTAAGTGGTGATGATAAGCTGCTTCAAACAATGTCAGAAAAGGGTGTTGTATTTGTTGCCTACCATCCCGGCGTTGAGCACTTGGTGATATCGCAGGAAGAGATGCCGGGGTATTTAAATGACCCTCTGGCCTATGTGGCATCACGGTGTGACGTGCCTGACGGTCAATACCATGAGTGGTTGGCGCATTACCGCTTACCAATTTGTCGGCACAGGGATAGTAATGGTCAGTACTGTGGTGAGCCGATTCCGAAAATTATGCGGCCACGCTTGTTTCGTCCCGGGGAAAGTGACCGCTGCCATGATCATAGTGACTCACTGCGCTAATGTGCCGATCTGGATGATTGGGCGTAGTAAATATGCCGGACTTGATACAGCAAGTATTCGTTAAGGAAGGGGTAACCCTTGATGTTTTACGTCTCGATAAACTCAATGCCTTGGCGCCCGGTAATAAGTGGTTCAAACTGGTATTGAATTTAGCGGCTGCGCGAGCGGCAGGCGCCCAAACGATACTCAGCTTTGGCGGCGCGTTTTCAAATCACCTTCATGCAATGGCGGCGATTGCCCGTAGTCAAGGCTTGGCTGCGGTGGCCTGCGTGCGCGCGGATGCTGAACAAGCCCTAACGCCTACATTGCAAGATGTGGTCGCATGGGGTGTGGATTTACACTTTTTAAGTCGAAGTGAATATCGGCGTCGCCACGATCCCAGTTTTGTGGCTGAAATACTGTCTCAATATAAGCAGCCTTACTTAATTCCGGAGGGCGGTGCCAATGTCTTGGGCGCGCAAGGTTGTGGGGAGGTGGCCGCGCTCATTCCCGAAGGCGGGCGGGAGTATGATGTTGTGGCATTGGCCTGCGGTACCGGTACGACCTTGGCGGGGCTTTCTGCTCGGCTTGCAGATGGCGTTAAGCTTCTGGGGATTCCGGTGCTCAAGGCCGAGGCATATATGGCGGCAGATATTCAGCGCATGCAGCTCGCCCTTGGGCATCATCGGCGAAATTGGACGCTAGATCACCGTTTTCACGGCGGTGGGTACGCGCGCTTATCTGCCGATTTGCGCGATTTTATCCTGGCCTTTGAGGCGAGGCGCGGTATCCCGCTCGATCCGGTGTATACCGCTAAAATGATGTACGCGGTGACCAGTATGATCGATAAGTGTGAGTTTCCTGCCGGTTTTCGCGTATTGGCTATTCACACTGGCGGCTTGCAGGGGCGGCGTGGCTATCCAGAGTTAATTACAGCGCTTCCGGCCACTGGTTCGGGACAATAAAAAGCCGTTCTTGCTTGGCGTTAATCGCCATAATCGGGCGCTCGCTAGCCAATTCAATATGTTCAGGTTTCAAGTTGCTGGCGGTCTCGAATCGGCCTTCTAACCAGCCAGGTTTGGCAAGGTAGCGCCAAGCTAAATCGTCGTTGCTGCGAGCTTGGCTTGTGAATTCGCTGAGGGTTTCCCAGCGGCCACGTTGGTGCTCGGTGTTTAAGCTGTGATGGGATGCCTCTTTTTGGGTGCGATGAAAGAGTATGCCACTGACCTGTAATTGCTGCTGGAGCTCATCAACGCCATACTCCTGCAGAGCGGCGCGGCCGGCTTCGCACTGCGCTAGGGGCAGTTGGTGTTGGCTGAGGCGGGCGAGTTTGCGGTCGAGACGGTCGGCGCGATTAGGGCCAAACCAATGGCTGAGAGACGGTGATTGCTGTGTGATATTGAGGCCGAGAAAGAATTTTACTGCCAGCTCCAAATGAATTGCCTGTTGAGTGTGGTGGCAGTAATACAGTACATCAAATTCGCCGAGGGTCTTGCTGTCACTGCGCACTGGAATATTGTGAGCAATTAATTCAGTCGCGGGGTCTTCGCGTAAAAAGAAATGCCATAGGCTTTCAAATACTAAACCTAGTCGCTTGCTGTGGCAGTGCTGCTGCATGTATTGGCGCAGCGGCGTATCGTTACAATCAAGGCGATCAAGCCACTCGCGGCGTTGGTCGTTCAGCTTGAGTTGCGGCGCGGTCACTGTTGAATCACCACATTGCAAGTGAGTGATGAGGGGTGGGCTAAAACAGCTCCAGGCCAGCGCTGTGACTAAGGAGGAGCGGTACCGGTAGTGGTCGGTGAAAATAATACTTTCTCCAAGTGAAAATTAATGTAGGTGAGTGGCCGGTAGCAGCGAGTCACCATGCACTGTGGGGTGGTGTTTAGTTTGCATTAACGCGCTATTGTGTCTCAAACTTTCGCGTAGCGGTCATATTGGGCGTGCTTCTGTATAATAGCCGGCCAAGCATAAACAGTAGGTATTATGGAACAGTTTCGCAATATAGGTGTGATCGGTCGTGAAGGCAACGGCGTAGCAGAAACCCTGCGGCGCTTGATTGACTTTTTACAGCGCCGCGAACTCAATGTGGTGCTCGATGAGGCCGTTTCAGAGCTGCTGCCGGATCATGCACTGCGGGTTAGTACGCGGCGCATGATTGGCGAAGTCTGCGATCTGATTATAGTGGTGGGCGGTGACGGTAGCTTGCTGGGCGCGGCGCGCACTTTGGCGCGGCATAATGCCCCTGTATTGGGTGTGAATCGTGGGCGTCTTGGTTTTTTAACTGATATCTCCCCCGATGAAATCGAGACTCAAGTGGGTGCGGTGCTCGACGGCCATTATCGACTAGAAAAGCGCTTTCTTCTTGATGTTGAAGTGATCCGCGATGGCCAGCCTGTTGGCAAGGGCGATGCTCTAAACGACGTGGTACTTAACTCTGGTACCTCGGGGCATATGATGGAGTTTGAACTGTATGTCGACGGTGAATTTGTATACCGCCAGCGCTCGGACGGCTTAATTATCGCGACGCCGACCGGCTCCACGGCGTATTCACTGTCGGCGGGGGGGCCGATCATGCATCCTCGCTTAGACGCCATTGTTATCGTGCCGATGTTTCCCCATACGCTTAGTAGTCGGCCGATTGTGATTGACGGTAAAAGCGAAATCAAAATGGTGGTAGGTAAAAATAATGTGGTACAGCCGCCGGTGACCTGTGACGGCCAGTTGCGTATTACCACTCAGCCGGGTGATGTTATTTATGTACGCAAAAAACCCCATAAAATGCGTTTGGTGCACCCTTTAGATCACAGTTTTTACGCGAGCTGCCGCGATAAATTGGGCTGGGGTGGGCAGATTGGCAAAGAGGATGATGATGTCTGAATTCGTCGGTTTGCGTGTGCCTGCCACTGCTGATCTAGAAAAATTTTCCGCGCTGTTATGGCAGTTATCGCTACCGCACCGCATCAGCGAAGAGCGGGGCATGTTGGTGGTGTGGGTTGGTGCCGAGGCTCACGTTGCTCAGGTACAGGAGATATATCAGCGCTTAGAACGCGGTGACTTAGAAATACAGGCGGCGCCGGCGATCGGTGTCGCGAAAGTGCCTTCCATGTCGCACCGGAATTTAGCTTCTGCTCCTGTGGTGCTGGTATTGTTGCTGCTGAGTTTGGTGGGCAGCATTTTGCCTTATATAGACCGTAATTTTGAGATTCTGCCCTTTTTGAGTTTTTATCAATTGCAGGTGGTGGGGGGCGATTTACAGGGCGCTTGGCCCGTGGGTCAGTTGTGGCGTTTGATTACCCCGGCATTTTTACATTTTGGCCTTATGCATATCGTATTTAATGGCCTGTGGTTGTGGGAATTAGGGGGCATGATCGAGCGCCGCCAAGGCGCGGTGCGTATTCTAGGTTTGGTCTTACTAATTGCGGCCGGCTCCAACATCGCGCAGGCCATGACGGGCGTATCGCTATTTGGTGGTATGTCTGGCGTAATTTATGGCTTATTGGGTTATATCGTGGTGTGGAACCGCCTTAGAGCGGCAACGCCATTCCCCTTGGTCAAGGGCGTTGCCGTAGTGATGGTGGTTTGGTTACTAGTGTGTATGGCTGGTTTTACCGAGTTACTTGGCTTGGGCGCCGTGGCGAATACCGCGCACCTCAGTGGCTTGGTATTGGGATTGATCCTCGGATTGGCTGCAGCATTACTGGATCGTAAGCCTGAATCGGCCACTAGCTGATATACTGCGCCGCGTTTTGGTATGCGCGTCGTTTAAGAATGGGTTGGAAGAGAGTAAGTCATGGATTTTGAACAATTGGTCGACAATATTACCCCCGCGATCTACGAGGGGCTTAAACGCGCCGTTGAGATTGGCAAGTGGCCAGACGGTAGGGTATTGACCGTGGAACAGCGTGAGCATTGTATGGCCGGGGTTATTGCCTACGACCTGAAAACCCAGCATGAAACGGATCGCGTCGGTTATATTGATCGCGGCAAAAAGGCTGAGGGTGAGTTGTGCGGCGACGACCATGACCACGACGATGGCGACCAAATATTAAAGTGGGCGGAATAGGTCATGGCCAAGCTTGAAATGGCTGGTGCAGTAGCCAAAATGAAAACCCACTTAGAGGGTGATTCGGCGTATTACAGTATGCCGATTGGCGATCAGCTAGTGCCGATGAATGGGCTTATTGGCAAGACACTGGGCTTGCGCTTTCAGCAGCAAATTAATTGTGTTCACTGTGGTCGCTTAACTAAGAAAAGCTTTAATCAGGGGTATTGCTACCCCTGTTTTCAGCGTTTGGCGCAATGTGATATCTGTATTGTCAGCCCAGAAAAATGCCACTATGCGGCGGGCACCTGCCGAGAACCGGAGTGGGGCGAAAGCCACTGCATGATCGATCATGTAGTGTATTTAGCAAACTCGTCCGGGGTAAAAGTAGGCATTACCCGGGGTACTCAGGTGCCCACTCGATGGATTGATCAGGGTGCGGTCAGCGCGCTACCGATATTTCGGGTCAGCACGCGACTGCAGTCTGGGCTAGTTGAAACACTGTATAAAAGTCATGTTGCAGATAAGACCAGTTGGCAGGCAATGCTAAAGGGTTCGCCAGACAACGTCGATCTGTATGCGCGTCGCGATGCGCTTGCAGCGGAATGTGCCGATGATATTGCAGAGCTGCAGCAGCGTTTTGGAATCCAGGCGATTCAGGCGGTAACAGATGTTCCAGTACAGCATATTAAATACCCCGTGAGTGAATACCCAGTCAAAGTGAAATCTTTTAACTTGGATAAAATTCCAGAGATAGAAGGCACGTTGATGGGGATTAAGGGGCAGTACCTTATTTTTGACACCGGTGTGATTAATATTCGCAAATATGCCGGTTACCATATTGCATTAAGTAGTGAGTCTTAGGGGCTCAGGAGTTATTACATGCGCGACGCGCAGCCACGCACAATTTATTTAAGTGAATATCAAGTTCCAGAGTATCTTATTGATACTACTGAGTTGGTCTTTGAATTGGGTGAAGACAGCAGCCAAGTGTCGTCGCAATTGCATATTCGTCGTAATCCAGCGTCGAAGGCCGACAACGCGCCGCTGGCATTGCACGGCACTGAGCTAGAGTTAATTTCTCTGGCTATTGATGGTCGACGCCTTGATGCCAGTGAGTGGGTGCAAAGTGGCGAGGAATTACTAATCGCCAATGTGCCTGCAGAGTTTGTATTAAATTGCGAAACGCGTATTCGCCCCCAGGACAATACGTCGCTGGAAGGGCTTTATAAATCCAGCGGCATGTTCTGCACACAGTGCGAGGCCGAAGGCTTTCGTAAAATAACCTATTATCTTGACCGTCCCGATGTAATGTCGGTGTTCACCGTTGAAATAATCGCCGATGCTCAGCGTTATCCCGTATTACTGTCCAATGGGAACTTAAGTGCCGCCGAAGTTTTGGCGGATGGCCGTCATAAAACGATATGGCAGGACCCATTTCCCAAGCCAGCGTATTTGTTTGCCTTGGTTGCTGGCAAATTAACGTGTGTCGAAGACAGTTTCCGGACCATGAGTGGCCGTGACGTCGCCTTGAAAATCTATGTTGAAGATAAAGACGCTGATAAGTGTGATCACGCCATGGAATCCCTTAAAAATGCCATGCGCTGGGATGAAGACGTCTACGGGCGGGAGTACGACCTCGATATTTTCAATATCGTCGCGGTTGACGATTTTAATATGGGGGCCATGGAAAACAAGAGTCTCAATATTTTCAATACCTCTTGTGTGTTGGCGAAACCTGAGACTACCACTGATGCTGGCTTTCAGCGGGTAGAGGGGGTGGTTGCCCATGAGTATTTCCACAATTGGTCGGGTAATCGGGTGACATGTCGAGACTGGTTCCAGCTCAGTCTAAAGGAAGGCTTTACTGTCTTTAGAGATGCGGCCTTCTCTGCGGATATGGGGTCGCCAACAGTAAAGCGGGTTGAGGATGTCACCCTGCTGCGCACGGCACAATTTGCTGAAGATGCGGGGCCAATGGCTCACCCCATTCGCCCTGATTCGTTTATCGAAATTTCTAATTTTTACACGGTAACGGTGTATGAAAAGGGCGCTGAAGTTGTGCGCATGATTCATACTCTGCTGGGCCCTGAGCTATTTCGCAAGGGCAGCGATCTGTACTTTGAACGCCATGATGGTCAGGCCGTTACTTGCGAGGACTTTGTGGTTGCAATGGAAGACGCTAGCGGCGTTGACCTAGGGCAGTTCCGTAATTGGTACTCGCAAGCGGGGACACCGAAATTAACGGTGCGCGGACACTATGATGCCGCGGCACAAACCTACACTCTGGATGTGCAGCAATCCTGCCCGGCAACGCCAGGGCAAGCAAAAAAAGCGCCTTTTCACATTCCATTTGCCGTCGCCCTCTTGGGCGAGGCCGGTCAGCTTGCGCTACAAGTGGCTGGCGCTGAGCCAAATACTGAAACCGCAGATAACACGGAAATGGTGTTGAATGTAACGGAGCTTG
Source organism: Zhongshania sp. (assembly GCF_041623545.1). Taxonomy (GTDB): domain Bacteria; phylum Pseudomonadota; class Gammaproteobacteria; order Pseudomonadales; family Spongiibacteraceae; genus Spongiibacter. The sequence goes on from NZ_JBFJWS010000064.1 coordinate 8,268, forward strand.
AGCAGCGCTTTACCTTCACAGGTATTAAAGAGGAGCCCGTTCCAAGTTTGCTGCGGGGGTTTTCTGCGCCGGTAAAATTGGATTTTGCCTATAGCCCGCAGCAGTTGTTGCGTTTAATGCGCAGTGACAGCGATGGTTTTTGCCGCTGGGATGCCAGTCAGCAGCTTGGACTTGCTGAAATTCGCCAAGCGCTAGTTGAGATGGCCGCTGGACGGGAAGTTAGACCCGAACCGGCCTATTTGGACGCCTGCAGAGATTTACTACTTGATGAGCCCCTTGATGGCGCAATGGTTGCGATGATGTTGCAATTGCCCTCAGAAGCCTATTTGGCAGAGATTTTTCACCCGGTCGATGTGCTAGGCCTGCATCGCGCTCGCGAGGCGCTGCGCTTAGCCATTGCCAAGTCACTGCGCCCAGAATTACTGGCTTGTTACGCGCGCTGCGCTAGCAATGCACCTTATGCTGCCGATGCCGCGCAAATCGCCCAGCGTAGTTTAAAAAATACCGCCTTAGCATATCTAATGTTGCTGGATGATAAGGCCACGCATGATTTGGCCATTAGCCAATTTGAGCGCAGCGAGAATATGACCGACCGTTTGGCAGCACTCAATGCCTTGGTCAATAGCGCTGCGCCCTATAAAGCAGAAGCGCTGCAGCGTTTTTACCAAAACTGGCAACATGAGCCGCTGGTAATCAATCAATGGTTCCAAGTTCAGGCTATGTGCCGCGTGCCAGGTACTCTTGAAACGGTTCAGGCCTTGATGGCGCATCCGGCTTTTGATATTCGCAACCCCAATAAGGTTCGCGCATTAATAGGCGCTTTTTGTGGTCAAAATGGCGTAAATTTCCATCGCGAGGACGGTGCCGGTTATCGCTTTCTCGCGGACCAGGTCATTGTGCTTAATCGCAGTAATCCGCAAATCGCCTCGCGCTTGTTGGTGCCGTTGACCAAGTGGCGGAAATATTTGCCCGCTGCCCAGCAGTTAATGCGCGGAGAGTTGCAGCGCGTGTTGGCGCAGCCCGACTTGTCTAGTGACGTGTATGAGGTTGTCTCAAAAAGTCTGCAGGAGTACAGCGAGGAATAAGTATGCGTTTTGTTATAACCATATTCGCATTTGTTATAAGTATATGATTTTAAAGATTTTATTTATATTTATAGCCCCGCTGTGCTAAAGTCGTCGGCCAATTAACCTGTTAAATAGACAATATTATGGATCTTGATCTCGAGGCTTTAAATGCTACTCTGCGAAACGCTTCTGCTGAAGAAATTATTCGCTGGGCGGTGTCGTTGAATGAGCCGATTATGGCCTCGACTAGCTTTTCACCCAATGCTGCGGTGATGTTGAAATTGGTAACGGATGTGGCCCCAGAAATGCCCGTGGTATGGGCGGATAGTGGTTATAATGTGCCCGATGCATATCGGGTTGCGGAGCAGCTTATTAAATTGCTCAAACCGAATATTAAGCCCTATGTACCGCTGATTACTGCCGAGCATCGCAATGCCATTATGGGGGGGATTCCACACCCTGATGATAATCCCGAGTTGCATCGGGAGTTTACGCGGCAAGTGAAGTTGGAGCCCTTTAACCGCGCTTTTGCGGAATTGGCGCCAAAAATTTGGGTGACAGGCATTCGCAAGGAAGAAACTGAATTCCGGCAGAATCTTGATATTTTGTCCTGGGACGGCCGCGGTATTCTTAAGGTTGCACCTATTTTTTACTGGTCGGAGGCCGATGTGCAGGCTTTTATGAGCGAGCACAAATTGCCGAGCTGTAAACATTATTTTGATCCCACTAAGGTGGCAGAAAACCGTGAATGCGGTTTACACACGTCGGCGTAGCTTGAATTAGGGACGGGGGCGGGGCTGCTCCTTTTTCTTGGTCTTAAGCTTTATGCGGCTCTTTATATAAGGTTTTTCTCATGTACGCTGTTTTACGCCGCTTGTTATTTTGCTTGTCTCCCGAGCGCGCTCATCACGTTTCTTTAGCGCTCATCTCTTTTATAGAAAAATGCGGTTTAAGCCAATTACTCACTAAGCCTGTCGCCAGTAATCCTCGGAAAGTGATGGGTATCGAATTTCCCAATCCGGTTGGTCTAGCTGCGGGCTTGGACAAAGATGCCAAGCATATTAATGGGCTTGCCGCCTTGGGCTTTGGCTTTATTGAAGTGGGAACGGTGACGCCAGTCGCGCAGCCAGGTAACCCGCAGCCGCGTTTATTTCGGCTGCCTGAGGCCCAGGCGATTATTAATCGCATGGGTTTTAATAATCTGGGGCTTGAGCATTTACTAGATCAAGTTAAAAACAGCGGCTTTAACGGTGTGCTGGGTATTAATATCGGTAAAAACAAAGATACCCCTGCAGAGAATGCGGTTGATGACTATTTGCTTGGCCTGCGCGGAGTATACCCTTACGCCAGTTACATCACGGTTAATCTGTCTTCGCCCAATACCCCTGGGCTGCGTGATTTGCAGTTTGGGCAACCGTTAATCGATTTGCTGGCTGCCCTAAAGTCTGAGCAATTGAAATTGGCTAAAAGCCACGATAAGTATGTACCTATGGCTGTTAAAATTGCCCCTGATATGGCTGAAGAAGATATTCGTAAAGTCGCCGAGGTGTTTGTTGAGCAGGGAATTGATGGCGTTATTGCCACAAACACGACCATCGCTCGGGATGCCGTGGCCGGCTTACGTCACGGCAGCGAAATGGGCGGATTGAGTGGTGCACCGGTGCGGGAAAGCTCAACCCGGGTAATTCGAATATTGGCTGACGCGCTGCAAGGTCGGCTGCCTATTATAGGTGTTGGTGGCATTTGTGACGGAGCGTCGGCGGCGGAGAAAATTGCGGCCGGGGCTTCTCTCGTTCAAGTGTATACCGGCTTCATTTATCGCGGCCCAGCATTAATTGCTGAGGCGGCCGCCGCAATTGCTAAAATTGAGGCTGTTTAATGGTTTTGAGTAGCGCTGTTATCGAGGCCTTTAGTGTCTCGGTAACCACCTTTTTCGCGACTATTGGTCCCATAGATGTTGCTGCAATGTTTGCGGCACTGACGAGTGGCGTTTCGGCAAAAGAGCGCGCACGAACGGCGTTTCGTGGCGTGCTAATTGCTAGCGGTATACTGCTGGCTTTTGCCGTGTTGGGTGAGATGATACTCAATGCCTTGGGAATATCCCTTGCGGCTTTGCGCGCAGCAGGCGGTGTCTTGTTACTGCTGATTGGGATTGACTTGGTTACGGTAAAAGGCAGTGGCGCAACCACAACGACGACTGACGAGGATTTAGAGGCTGAGGAAAAGGCCGATATTGCCGTCTTCCCGCTAGCGACGCCGTTAATTGCTGGGCCTGGTGCTATTGGTGCGGTAATCCTACTAATGGCGCATGCCGAAGGTAACTTTCTTGAGCAGGGTGCTGTCGTTTTTGCTTTGCTGCTAGTGATGGCGATGACCTTGGGGTCGTTACTGTTGGCCAGTCGTTTGCAAAATTGGCTTGGTGTCACTGGAATGCACATGATTAGCCGAGTGTTTGGCGTATTGCTCTGTGCCTTGGCAATGCAGTTTTTGTTTGACGGTATTGCCCAAAGTGGCTTACTGGCGGGTTTAGCCGCCAGTTAAATAACACGGTATGTGCTGGGGTGTTTAGCGTTTAAATGGCTCCCCAATGGCGACGGCTTCTGGGCCGTCAAAGCGCATTTTGGCTTTGCTGATGGATAAGCTAAACAGCGGTTTTTTGGGAAGGCCGAGTTCCCGAAGTACCATTGCCAGTGGATGTTTTGCACCAATCTCAGGCATTTGGCCACCGAGTTTAAAACTGAGGCCGTCACCCTCGGTACTGCCAATGGTTTTCCAGGCTTGTTTATTACGAATTGCGAGCGATGGCGCTAATTGGGGTTTGGCTCGGGTTTTACCGCCAGTTGGGGCACTAATGCTGAAGACCGCTTCACCGTCATCATGAAATTGTGCAAATGCTATTTTAGGCCCAAAGTCGATCTCGACATGGCTAAGCCACTTTGGAAAGCCCCAGATAAAGCGACCTGCATGGGTGGTGAAGCCTTGGTTTACCGGCATGCGGTAGATAAAATTCGCGAGTTTTCCTTGCATCATTCGACTCAGTGCGCCGAAAAACGGTAGCGGTTTCGACTCGCCAGGGGTGGTCACGGGAAATACAATGGCGGCTTCATTGTAGTCGCCTAAATCGTTTTCTCGGTAGTCGACCGCAAGCAGTTGCATAAGCGCTTTGCCTGGGAATAGCTCGACAACCTTAAAGCCACTATCGGCAATGAGTGCTTGGGCTTTTGCGGCGTTGACGGTAAACGCGTTCATCAGCATGGCCGCGTTATTAACTGTGACGGGTAGAGTGACAGTGTGACCGTTGATTTGGTATTGCTGAGCGTTGATTTTACTGCAAAGGGAATCGCTTGTTAGATCTGGCTTATCACCGTCCACGGGCTGTTCAGTGTATAAGATGCGGGTATCCTGCATGAGTTTGGCTCCATTATTATTGGCGGATTAGTGCTGAGCAGACGATTTAAGTAATAGAAGTGTAACTTACAGCGCGACACTATCTGATTACAATGGTGTTAATTTGGTTGAAACGATTATTTTTTGGGCGATTGCCGGTAGGGGATTTAGGGAAAATGGCTAAAAAACAGTCCAGTAGTGTTAGGGATAAGGTGATGCAGGCCGCATCAAAGGCAAATTTCTTGAGCGCAGCTGCAGACACCTCGGGCCGCCGCATAAGTATTGCGGAATTCGGTCTCAGAGGGTCTTGGCGGGTATTACAGACGGCGTCGGCAGTGTCGCCACGGGCACTGAAGTGTCTTTTTCAGCGGCGTAAGCCAAGTCCCCGCGAGCTGCGAGAGCTCTTTGAGGACTTGGGCGCGACCTATATTAAATTTGGTCAGTTTATCGCAAGCTCACCGTCTATATTTCCGAAGGACTATGTCGATGAGTTTCAGCTCTGTCTAGATCAAACGCCATCGTTACCCTTTAGTAAAATAAAG
>NZ_JBFJWS010000065.1:0-13068 GCF_041623545.1 Zhongshania sp.
GCCGCGAGGACGCCTGCCAAGGGAGAAAACACGGTATTTAATGGAAAGTTCCAAGTGCCGATAATGCCAACAACCCCTTTGGGTTGAAATTCAACGCGGGCTTTAGCCCCGAGTAAATTCATTGGGAACGGGGCTTTACGTTTCTCGGCCTTCATCCACTTTTTGAGGTGTTTTTTGCTGTGTTTCAGGCACTCAATCGTTGCATAAATGTCTGACATCAGGGATTGATGGCTACTGCGGTGACCAAAATCTTGGCCGAGGGTGTCGACAATAATATCGCGATTATCAAAAATCAGATCGATTGCCCGGTTGAGGCGGTCAATGCGCAGTTCTACACTGACCGCACCTTCTGTGGTGCACAGTTGGCGCTGGCGGTCGAGGGTGGCACGCATATCGTTGATCCCTGTGTCGAGGGCCGGATTGTTAAGATTGGTCATAGTATTCTCCCTTTGAGCTGTTATGTTGAAATAAAAAGGCGCTACTAAAAGCCTAGTGTTGTGAAACTACGCCAGGGTCTGGCGACGGATGGCCAATTGAAAATCGAACCATAAGGAAACAGATGATGAAAAACGCGCAAAACCTTATTTTGAACAGTGTGATAGCCTTTGTATTGTCCGCTTCGTTGCCAATTATTTCCCTTGCCGCCACGCTGCCAGACGCGCCCCATGTGGTGGTCGCTGCACGCGGTGAGGTCGAGGCCATGCCGGATATTGCTCGTTTGCAATTGCAAATTTCTGAGACCAGCGATAGTGCGGTAAAGGCCAAAAGCGCGGTTGATCAGCGCAGCGCCCAAGTATTGAATGCGGTGGCGGAGCAAGGGGTGCCTGAGAGCGATATTCGCGCCTCGCAGATTCGTGTTTACCCAGATTACGACTGGCAAGACGGCAAGCGTGTGCTGCGCGGGCAGCGGGTTGAGCGCAGTGTCGACATTACCTTGACGGACTTGTCGCGCTACGGCGCCTTGCTCGATGCTTTGGTCAACGCCGGTATCAGTGAGCTGGGTAATGTCAGTTTTGATTTGTCGCGCAGAGAGGCTTTGCAGGCTGAGGCCGTGCAGGCCGCTATTGCCGATGCAAACGCCAAGGCCGAGGTGCTCGCTGCGGGCTTTGGTCGGAAACTGGCTGGGGTTTACCATATTGACGAGGGGGCTAGTGCGCCAGTCGTATACGAACGGGCGATGATGATGGATGCCAAAGTCGGCGCGCAGGCGCCTATGCTGGTCGGTACAGAAACGGTGAGTGCAAGTTTGACCGTGGTGTTTTTGTTGAAATAAGGGGCGGTCGCGAGTCAATCTTAAGGCATAAAAAAAGCACCCAGAGTTTGGGTGCCAAGCGGGGGTGCTACTATGGAAATCATTGCGAGGATCAGGAGTCAATGAAACTGTAGTAATAGTAGCGCCGACTCGCCGCGGTAAGTATTCGTAATTGTGCGTATCGCTTGGCTGGCGGCAACTAGGCAGCATTTCTAGCTAATGTCTTGAAATTTAAGAAGAAGTTCTGGTGTATTGCTGAAATCGCGCGTGCTGTGAGCCGAGCGCTTAGCCACTTCAATTTGTGGTGAGCTGTAGCTAAAGCACACGCCGCGCATTACTTCACTGTGTTTGTTGGCTGGTTGGCCGGCTTTGGTATCAATATCGAAACGGCGGGCGCCAGAAACAAAATAGCCTTTTTGCAGGACAAAGGCGGCTTCGCGCTGATCGCCGCTGAAGTATGCCGATGCCCATTTGCTAAAGCCCTTATAAAGCACCTTGCTCTTCAGGTCTTTAGGCTCATTGATGGTCCAATCTCGTGTTTGCCAAGAGTGAATTAGGGCGCCGTTGGCGTAAACCTCAGCTAACGCGTCGCTGGCCTCGCGTTGATCTTCTACGCTGATGTCGTAAATTAACTCCGCTACCGTGCGTTTGCTGTGGCGAATAGCTAGTAGCGCGAGATCCAGCAAATGGGTGCAATTGGATGGCGCGTCGGTGAGGGGGATCAAGTCTTGAACATCGTCGCACAGCGGCAAGCCAATTAATTTACGCAGCGGTTCTGCCGCGCCGGGGCAGGTGTCGTAGGGGATGCGCAGTACTTCACTGTGAATATCGGTGACTTTTTCGCCGTCGTGGAAAATTGTGCAGCGAAAGCCGTGGTTGGTGTCCTCGAGTTCGGCGTGAACCCGCCCGGCTTCGGAGAATAAGCGAATTCTGCGCCGATAGCAGCCGTGGCCATAATTGGGATTTTTAGGGTAGTCTTCCACAGTCGACATTTGGCTCTCCATATTGAACTAGAATAGTAGCGATTTTGCTTAGGAAGAGTATGACCTTAGCGGTCTAAATTAATGACGGTTTCGGTCAGCTTAAACTGTTTTAAATATTATTGGAGGTGCGATGCGCTGGTTTTTGGGATATTTGGCGGTGGCGTGGTTGGCCATTGGCGGCTGGCTGTTCATCGACCCGAGTGCATTGTCGGCCTACGCTGGTGTGGCGGCCGCTACGGAAGATGGTATTGTTGAGCTGCGTGCCATGTACGGTGGCATGGAATTGGCGATAGGACTAGCCGCACTTTGGGCGCTGTGGCGCCCGCGCTGGGCCTGTCATGTACTGTTTTTGAATGGCATTGTTACGGCTGGTATTGGCGCTGGCCGCTTATTTGCGGTGATGTTGGCGGGTAGCGCGTCAGTTTACACTTTGTCGGCGCTGGCATTTGAATTGAGTGCGGCTGCCCTGTGCTGGGTATTTGCCAAACGCTTAAGCGGAGAGCAACGCAATGGATGAGTATCAGCAGTTAATTAGTGTGATCTCGCTAACCATGGGAGTCTCTTGGGCCAGCGGCCTTAATTTATACGCCGCCATTTTGGTGTTGGGCTTGGGTGGCTCGGTTGGCGGTATTGATTTGCCAGATAGTTTGGCCGTTGTGCAGGACCCAGCGGTGATTTTAGCGGCGGGCTTAATGTACGCGGTGGAATTTTTTGCTGATAAAATTCCCGGGGTGGATACCGGCTGGGATGCCTTGCATACGTTTATTCGGATACCGGCGGGTGCTCTGCTTGCTGCAAATACCGTGGGGGATGTCAGCCCGGCCTTGCAGCTAGCGGCGGGCATCGTCGGCGGTTCGGTCACCTCGGTGACCCATGCGGCCAAAGCGAGTACCCGAATGCTGATCAATACTTCGCCGGAACCGGTGAGTAACTGGATGGCGTCGATCAGTGAAGATGTCGCTGTTTTTGGTGGCTTGTGGGTGGCATTAAATCACCCTGTTTTGTTCCTCATTGGCTTTGTTGTCTTTTTACTATTGTTAATTTGGTTGCTGCCAAAATTGTGGCGGGGCATTGCGCGTATCTTCCGTAAAATTGGTCAGTGGCTGGGCTTGAGTAAAGAGACTAATGACGCATTGGCGGGGGATACGCCCGCGGCGGAGCTTGTGCAGCCACGCTCGCTGGTCGAGGCATTGCAGGGCTTGGACTCGCTCCATCAATCGGGTGCCTTGAGTGACGCGGAGTATGCCAGTGCCAAAGCGTCAGTAATTGCCGAGCATAGTGGCGCAGGGGCAAATTAACCGGTTAATTTTGCTTAGCGCTAAAATGGTGTGGCGTAGTTAACATAAATTTCATGCGCCAGCTGAGTAAATGCGTTTTAATTGCGCATATCTTATCCGCTGTGGCGGTGTGTGCAGTCGACAACGGGATTTTATCGTTAACTGAGCCTAATTATGGAACAAAATGGATTTTTATAGGTGGTACCTGATGATCTCTAGGCTTTGCCTGCAGAGTTTTTTATTGAGCGTGTTACTGCCATTAAACGCGGCTCAGGCTGGGCCGGCACAGGACTTGGTTAATCAGAGCGGCATTTTAACCGTAGTCAGTCCAGTGACGACCGCCGTTGGAATCGACCTTAACGATAGCTTGGCTGGTGCTGATTCTGGCCTTGAAGGTGATCCCGAGCCCATGGCTGAGGAGCTGAGTAGCCTTGCCGCGAGCGATGAACTTTTGGCTATGGATCAGGGGATATTTGCTGCTGATGACGGCAGCGAGCTTGGCGAGGGAGGCGGTCTTCTTGGTTCGGCTAAGGACCAGCCCGCTTTGGCGCCGCTGACCAATATCGATCCGGTATTTGCAGCAGGTCGTATTCAGGCCGATGGCTACCTCTGTGCCGATGGTGATGGCGATGGTGTCTGCGATCAAGACGATCAATGTTTAAAAACCCCTCGCGGTATCAAAACCCTTGCGAACGGTTGTTATATCGAAGGGCCCCAAGCCCAGCCCTTAGAGGGGGTGTATTTTGCCTACGATAGCGCCGTGTTAGATGAGACCGCTAAAGCAATACTCGATGTTGCTGTGCAGGTCATTCGCCAATCTGATGCGCAGCGTATCGAGGTTGGCGGTCACACCGATAACGCTGGCGGTGAGCGCTACAATTTGCGTCTGTCAGACGCTAGGGCTAAGGCGGTGCGGAATTACTTGTTAGCGCAGGGAATTAGCGCCGAGCGCTTAGTGGCAAAAGGCTATGGTGAGGCCAAACCACGCGCTGATAACAGCACCGCGGCAGGCCGTGAAAAGAATCGCCGCGTTGAATTAAAGCGCCTTTAGTGGCGATACCCAAAAATTACACTTCCACCAATTGATAGCCGAATTGCGGGGCCATGGCCCCGTTAGGTATTTTGAGGAGAGTTTGAATGGCAATTGATCTGCCACCGGTAATGCCCCCCCAGCTTGCGAGCCAAATGCAGATAGAGGCTGCCGCGAGAGTTGAAACTGCGGCGATCACCGCGGTGATTGGCGGTATAAATATTCAAGTAATTGGTAATACCCAGCTTTCTACCAGTCAAATTGAGGTGCTATTGGCGGAGGCAGAGTCGCCTTCTGCGGCGATTACGGCGCTGACGCGCCGTTACTATAACGCCGGCCATTTATTGGTGAGTGTGAATTATTTTCGTCGTGACGACACCGTGACTGTTCTTGTGTCGCAGGCGGTGGTGAAGGGCGTGCGCGGCAATCCGCAGGTAACCACCCATTTTGAGGGTCTAGTTGGTGACACTGATTTAAGTTTGGCTGAATTTGACCGCGCGCGCGTATTGGCAGATTTGCAGGCCGAGCGCGCGGGCTTGGCATATAGCATTGCCTACGAGCAGCATTACGATAATCAGGTGATACTCGACTTCCGTGAACAAGTTATTGCCGATCACGATGCAACTGATTTTATTTTAGAAATGAATAATAAAGGCAGCCGCTTCCTTGGCCGCTATTTTGGCCTCGCAGGTGTTAAACATCAGTTTGCTAGCGGCACTGAAATGAATATTGCTTACCGGACAATTTTTGAAGAGCTGGGCGGGGCCGGCGACGGCGATGACTATCAGCAATTCGATATTGGCTTTGAGCATCCATTTCGTTTTGGTCTCTATGGCATTGAAGCCAGTCATATTGAATATCAGCGTCGTCCGCAAGTGACCACCACAAGTACGTCAGGCGGCGTGTGTTTACCGCCTTTGCTGAATTGCCCAGTGGTGACGGGTACCGAAACATTGGATCTTGACGCTGAAATTGCCAGTGTGGCGTTTTCGGGGGAGCAAGTGCTTGCCAGTAATCCGGTTCAGCGCTGGACGGTATTTGAGCGTCTAGAGCATATTAGCTCGGAGATTAAGGCGGCGGGGCAGAGCGCTGCCGTGCTGGAAGAGCGATATCAAACCCTGGAGCTTGGCGGCAAGTATTCGGTTCGGAGTAGTCTGGCTGACGCGCCATCGTACCTCAAAGCGCAGCTGTCACTAAAGGCCGGCTTTGGTGATGGTGGCAGTTTTGGCAGTGATGCCAGTGAAGACGTAAGTATTGGCAAGCGCGACGCTGAATTTCTCTTATTGCAGCCAAAGCTAGGCTATAAATTCGCCCTAGCGCCAAACTATGAGTTAGCGCTCAATTTTAATGGTCAATTCGCTGACAATACCCAGCTTCCCCAGCAACAGCAGTTCGTACTCGGCGGCATGAATAGTATGAGCGCGTACTTGCCCGGTGTGTTGATTGGCGACAATGGTTATTTTTTCCATCTAGCTGTTAATGGCAAACACCAGTGGTGGGGATTGGCGTGGGAGTCATCGCTGTTTGCCGAGCATGCGGCGACGCGCTTTAATAATGCCAGTGGCGAGCTGTCGGCCAGTCAGAGTCTAGCGGATGCAGGTTTTCGACTCGCCCTGAAGCCTGGCTACGGTTTAGAAACAGAATTGCTCGCGGCGATCCCGGTTATGGATGATGTGGTCGATGAATCGCGCTTAACTGCGCTAGAGGCGGATTTCTTTTGGCGTCTGCGCTGGGTGTTTTAAAGACATACGTATTTAATCACCGTCTTTGGCAAAGGCTTTTTCAAGCAGGTGGCTTAAGGTTGCTTGTTCTTTTTTATCGAGTTTAGCGAGGCGGCTGCGATGCAAGGGGCCAATTACCGCGCATAGCTCGTCACTTAGTTTGATGCCCTCAGGGCTGAGTTGCACGAGTAGGCTGCGACCGTCCTCGGGGTTTTCTGGCCGCAAAATCAAATTGGCATTTTGCAGGCGGTGCAGCACCTTGGTTAAACCACCCGAGCTAAATAGCATGGCTTTACACAACTCAGTGGGGCTGAGTCGATAGGGTTCGGCTTGGCGGCGCAGGGTAGCTAGCACGTCAAATTCGGCGCCGGTCAATTGCGCGGCTTGTAAGGCGGCATTGGTTTCCTTAATAAACTGGTCGCCAGCGCGAATAATGCTGAGTACTGCTGGGTTGGTGGCACGATACATTTCTGGCCAGTGGCGTTTCTGTTGTTGGCGCAGTTCAGTAATGCTGATTCGTTTGTCGTCCATAGTAGGCGCTAGTTGTGCTCGGCTTGGGAGGATTCCCGGATTTTATCTTGCTGGAAAGCTAATCTCCAGTTATTATCTTTCTGGAAAGATAAAAGGTGTCCTATGCCCCCCGCACTACCCAATCTACGTTTGATTTTTCTACTCGCGTCTATTTTTGCGTTATCACCACTCGCAATCGATATGTATTTGCCAACCATTCCGGCCATTGCCGCTGATTTGAATGTGGCAGCGCAAGATATTGCGATCACCGTGAGCTTGTATATTGTTGGCTTGAGTTTTGGGCAATTTTTCGGGGGGCCAATAAGTGATTATATTGGCCGTCGTCCGGTTTTATTTTTCGGTTTGGCTTTGTTTGCCCTCGCGAGTTTGCTAATTGCCTCGACCGATTCGGTAATGGTGTTTTGGACGGCGCGATTTGTTCAGGCGGTTGGTGGCGGTTTTGCCTCGGTGGTGGTGCCTGCCATGGTGCGGGATCACACTGAAGGCCAAGCAAGCGCAAAATTATTTTCCCATATCGCGCTCATTACAATTATTGCACCGGCCTTGGCGCCAAGCATCGGTACAATTTTGTTTAGTGTTGGTGGCTGGCAGCTGGTGTTTATCGCGCTGGCGGCCTATGCAGTGTTGGTGTGCGGGCTGGCGAGTGTGATGATAAAAAAGCCCCAGCCAAGCGCGCGCCCAGTATTAAGGGAGGGCTTGTTACAGCGCTATCAATTTGTCATTAGAAATCGCCGGGCAATGGCCTATTTACTGACCCAAAGCTTGGGCTTTAGCGTGATGATTACTTTTGTGGCGAACGCCTCACTGGTCTACATCGGTCAGTACGGTAAAAGTGGTGCCGTGTTCTCAATGTTGTTTGCCGCCAATGTGATTACCCTTGCGATTGCCAACCGGGCGAATAATTGGATGCTGAACACCATACCGGCGGCGCATATCGTGCCCTTTGCAATATTGCTGCAATTTATTGCCTGTAGCGCTTTGTTGTTAATAACGGGTTTTGGGCCGCCACTGTGGCTGGTTGTTCCACTTATTATGTTAGCGATAGGTGCTTTGGGGGGGGTAATGGGTAACTCACAAGCCTGTGCTCTGCAATTTTTCCCTCAGCACAGCGGTATTGCGTCGGCTTTAATGGGGAGTGCCCAGTATCTTATCGGTGGGGTGATTAGTGCTATTTCGACCCAGTTTCACAGCGAGTATATGTGGCCGATGACCATAACGATGTTTGTCGCCTCAGCCTTGGGCTTGTGGGTTGTCCCAAAACGGCAGCAAGCGGCACCCGCCGCTGTCGCTGAGGAGGCGGTCTAACTATTGCGGCACAGTTCCAGCCAGCGCAATATGCCTTCGCTGCGATATTTTTGGCGGTGTAAAATGAAGTAGAAGTAGCGTTTAAAGTCCCGTGACTTCGCCTCTAAGGCAACAAGACGATTGGTTTCCAGCGCAGACTGAAGCGAGACTTTAGATAGGCAGCCTATGCCGAGACCGGTCTCCACCGCCCGTTTAATCGCCTCGGTATGCTGTAATTCCAAGCGGATATTCAAGTCAGGTAATAAGTCGTGCAAGGCGCGATCAAAGGCTTGCCGGGTTCCGGAGCCGGGTTCCCGCAAAATCCATTGGGCCGAAAGTAAGTCTGCATTTGACAGGTTTTTCTTTTTGGCCAGAGGGTGACTGGGGCAGCAAAAAATTTGCAGTTCGTCTTCTCGCCATTTGGTGACTTCAAGATCGGGGTGGTGCAATTCACCTTCAATTAAGCCGACATCTAAATCGAAATTGAGCACTTGCTGACTGATTGCCGCGGTATTGGCAACATTGAGTGCAACTTTGGCGGCGGGATGACGGCTAATGAATTCGGCCATGATGTCGACAGCAAGATAATTGCCAATGGTGAGGGTGGCTCCGACTTTTAGTTCGCCGACCTGATCGTGGCGGCGAAAACCCTGCTCCAAGGCCTGGGCTTGATCTAGCAGCGCTTCGGCCTGGGGGCGCAGGGCCCTGCCCAGTTCATTGATTTGTAGGCGCTTACCTATACGGTCAAAGAGCTGAATATTGAATTGCTGCTCTAGGTCTTTGAGGGCGCTCGATGCTGCGGACTGTGACATCGACAATTGCTCGGCGGCCCGAGTAATGTTTTCGGTGTGTGCGGCGGCCAGAAATACTTCAAGTTGACGAAGGGTATAGTGCATATTAATAAAACCGATATAAAAAATCATTATAAGTCATTTTGCCGATAGCATAGCGCTCCCGTAGACTGTTGGCAAATGAGCTTAACAGGGACGGCGCCCATCGCCGCAAGAGAGGCTATTAATGAGCAATATTATTCGTGAACGAGTGACCAGCGTACATCACTGGAACGACACCTTGTTTAGCTTTAAAACCAGCCGCGATCCGTCTTTTCGCTTTGAAAATGGTCATTTCACCATGATAGGCCTGCAGCAGGGCGATCGTCCGCTGATGCGCGCTTATAGTATTGTTAGCGCCAACTACGAAGATGAGCTCGAATTCTTCAGCATTAAAGTTGCCGATGGTCCGCTGACCTCTAAATTACAGCAAATCCGAGTTGGCGATGAAGTGCTGATTAGTCGTAAGCCTACAGGAACATTGCTCGCTGACAATCTGCTGCCGGGTAAAAACTTATACCTGCTGAGTACCGGCACGGGCTTGGCGCCATTCATGAGTATCATTAAAGACCCAGAGGTATACGAAAAATTTGAAAAAGTGGTGTTAGTGCACGGTGTTCGCTACGAGAGTGAGTTGGCCTATCAGGGCTTTATTCGCGAGCACTTACCCAGTCATGAGTACTTTGGTGAGCTGGTGCGGGATAAACTAATTTATTATCCAACGGTGACGAGGGAGGTGTATGCAAACCAAGGTCGCTTGACGGACTTGATCCGCAGCGGAAAGCTGATGAGGGATGTTGGTCTGCCCGCATTGAATACTGATGATGACCGCTTCATGATTTGCGGAAGTCCAAGCATGTTGAAGGATAGCTGTGCGCTATTAAATGCGGCGGGCTTTCAGGAAACGCGAGCGGGAGTGCATGGTCACTATGTGATTGAGCGAGCGTTTGTTGAGCATTAAGAGCTATTCCGGCAGTGGATAAGTGGAGCTTCTAAATAGCGAAACCTAAAAAAGCCCCAGACTAGGGGCTTTTTTAGGTTCTATACAATAAAAATAGAGTATTTTTACGTTGGCAGTACGCTAAAGGTGGAGTCCTGACGGCGGCCTTGCTAAGTTAGTGGCCTAGACATTTTATTTGTAACTGAGCGCCAAAAATGATTAAAAAAATTCTGTTGCTAATCGTCGTCTTAATTGTCGCGGTGGTGCTGTATTTGCAGTTTGGCAATTTACCTGAAACGCTGCCTGCTGATTCGCAGAGCAGTAAGTGGTTGGAGAAAGGCATCTACGATGTCGATTATTTTGACGTGGAACTGGTTGATAAAACACGACCTAGCCAGCCGAATGGCGATTTCAAAGGCAGTGATGAGCGCTTACTTAAGACGCGGGTTTGGTATCCTGAGGGTATAGCGGCGCCAGCGCCCTTATTGATTTATAGCCACGGCTTTATGTCGATGCGAACCGGTGGCAGTTATCTCGCTGAGCATTTTGCCAGCCATGGCTATATTGTTGCGGCAATGGATTATCCGCTGACCAATATGAGTGCGCCAGGTGGCCCTTTGGTAAAAGATGTGGTGAATCAACCTGGTGATATTAGCTTTTTAATCGACCAGTTTTTGAGCTGGGATAGTGATAGCAGTAATCAGTTTTTTGAGAAAATTGATGAAAACCGCATTGGGGTTATGGGCTTGTCTTTGGGTGGAATGACCTCGACTTTGGCGGCGTTTCACCCAGAAAATGCTGACCTGCGGATCGCCGCTGCAGTCTCGATTGCCGGGCCAGTTTTTGTGTTTGCTAAGGGGTTTTACGAATCGCGGGATATCCCCTTTATGATGGTTGCCTCGCCGATTGACGCGATGATCGACTATGACACCAATGCCGCGACGATTCCAAAATATGTTAAAGGCTCGCTCCTGGTGACGATGCAGGACGCATCGCACACCGCGTTTGCGACCCCTGGGCGCTATTTCCGCTGGCTAGATAACGCGGACATGGTTGGCTGTAGCATGGTAACTCGTGGTCTCGCCAAAACTGAAGATGAAGTCTGGGTAGAGGCGTTGGGTACGGCTGAACAGGGGATTTTGGTGGTGCCGCAGACGGCATTGTGCACGATGGACCCATTGCCTAAGGCAATGAACCCAATTCGCCAGCAGTGGCTGACCACTCTTGCCGTATTCCCGTTTTTTGAAGCGCAGTTTGCTTTGAGTGAGTTGCGTCGCCAGGATGCGCGGGACTATCTAATGAAAACCTTGGCGAGTGAAATTCCTGAGATTAGTGTTCAGCGCGCAGCTAGATAGCGGCACGACTAACTAATCGCTCAGTAGGCTACCCGCAGGTCGGGTAGCCAGTTATATTAGCTCGACTAAAAAAACTACAAAAACGAATCAGGGGAAGAACCGAATGACAATCGCATTTTGGTGTGTCTTTATCGCATGTCTGTTACCAATTATTAGCTCATGGGTATGCGGCTATTTTCGCGGTAAGCAACTGGGCAGTATCGATAATAAACACCCCAGAGCACAGTACGCTTTGTTGGAAGGGCCTGGTGCGCGAGCGTATGCCGCGCAACAAAATGCCTGGGAGGCGCTACCGGTATTTATTGCTGCGGTAGTCATTGCGCATCTGGCAGGTGTTGCCCCTGAGCGCTCGGCCCTAGCGGCGGAGATTTTTATCGTAGCGCGAATTCTCTACCCGGTTTTTTACATCGCAAATAAAGATATATTGCGTTCCCTGAGCTTTTTGGTCGGCATTGGCGCCTGTATTTCGCTTTTTATCATGGCCGCGTGAATACTTTATGGGCCTAGCAAAATGGATGTTGGGTTTCCCCTTGGTGCTAGTTGTGGCTGGGGCGATAGCCGCACCTAAATCGGTAAAATCTGAAAAAGACGAGGGCTTTGCCCCTCAGCTCGAAGAGTTTTTACCTGTCGCGGAGGCCGCGCCACCGCCTTCGCTGCTGCGCGCTGAACAGATTCGCGCAGAAACCTTAGACAGTTTTCCCCGGGGCGGGCCAGATAGTATTGCTGGCTTGGGTGACTGGTGGTTGTCTAATGGCAAATTATGTGTGGCCGTGAGTGATGTTGGCCACGATGCTGGAATTGTTGCGGGCGGCGGGACACTAATCGATGTGGCGCATTGCGACTTGGCGAATGATCAGTGGACTTACGCCAATTTCTTGACGGGGCTTGCGAAAGAAACCGCTATTCCGGTCACCAAGGTGAGCGCCGCGCTACGTGATGGAAATGCCGAGATAACGACCGTTGGCGAGGCTGACGGAATACGCCAGACCGTTATTTATCGCTTGGCTGAAGGTGCAGATAGTTTAGGCATTGAGGTACTTATCGAGCGCATTGGCAAGGGCAAAGCCGTGCATATGAGCGGTTTGTTTACACTTTATTCGCAGCGTTCGCTAACGCCGTTTAGTTACTCAAGCTATGTTCCCGACGCGACGTTAGGTTTTGCGCACCCTGAAATCGACCGCAATAGCGTGTCGTCATTGCTTGCTGGAATGCTGCCCAGCGATTGGAATATTCTGGTGGGCGCCAATAGCTATGACAGTGAAGTGAGTTACGGCGTGCAGTTGCAGTCAGCCGAACTGATTACCAAAAATGGCAGTCGTCAGCCTTTGCCTAGATTTCTCGCGGTATTTCCTAATTACAGCCTGCATGGCTGGATGAGCCGGCCGCTGTGGTTGCAAAGTGAGCGGCTTAATTGGCTGTCGATGCTGCAAAATCAATTTATGGATATCGAGCCTGGCGAGAAGTTGCTGTCCAAATTCCGCTTGGTGGTCGGCGCGCGCAGCGATGTGGCTGCGGTGACCGATCAGATATATGAAGGGCAAATGCTGCGTGGTTATGTCAATGACAGCGCGGTTTCAGTGGCGATATGGGATCAGGATGATCGGCCGGTCACTCAGGGTCGGGTTGCCGCTGACGGAAGTTTTAATATTCGTTTGCCCAAGCACGCCCAGTGGGTGAAAGTACAAGCCAGTTCGCCGTGGGGGCAAAAAATGACCCGTGAACTGTCCTTGATTGACGCGCGCAATGACAGTGGTCGTTGGATTTTTAAAAAGAAAGGCATGCTTAAATTGCCTCGTGGCAGCGCAATGAGCCTGTATTTATTCGGTATAGGTGATACTGCAACCCCAGAGTTTGGCAATGATCTA
>NZ_JBFJWS010000066.1:0-13030 GCF_041623545.1 Zhongshania sp.
ATCGGCGAAGGGTAGGCGCTTGTGGCCACCGTCATAGCGTACGGGCTCACCGAGTAGACAGGCACTAATACCAATACGAATACGCTGAGAATGTGACATGGCGTTGCTAATCCTTATATTGAAGCTTTGGTACGGTTAAGCATAGCTGATGGATCAGCGGCGCTGGCTCGGAATTATTCCGCTTGTCCTGACAGAAATAAAATTAAAGCTCTAAAGTCGTCGTCACTGCAATTCATGCACATGCCCTTGGCGGGCATACTGTTTATGCCGTTCTTGGTATTGGCCAATAAGGTATCTAAACCTTTTTGCAGTCTAGGTGCCCACTGCTCGGTATTGCCGCTGCGCGGGGCGCCAGCTGCGCCTGAGCTATGGCAGCCATAGCAACTTTGAATATAGAGCGATTTCAGCGAGGGGTCATTGGGCATGCGTTTGGTGCTGGAGGTCGCCTGCGTAACTGCTGTGTCGTTTGCTCCGGCCACGCCTTGGTTTGACTCATCCTGGCTACACCCACTTAAGGTGGAAAGTGCCGCCAATAAGCTCAGTATTAAATGAATTTTGCTGTTGCGCATAAATATGTCTCTATAAATCAGGCGTTGCTATCGTCAAAGCCAAAGCGTTGGGCATGGGCTTCATCTTCGCTTAAGCGGTCTATCGCCCCTACATCTAAAACGGGTGCGGCATCAATGTGTTGAGCGTCCATCATATAGGCTACACGCTGCAAAGAGCTGATAATTTGTGTTTGCTCCCATTCTTGGAGGTCGCTGAACTGCCGAATAAAATAATCTTGCAACGGCATTGGTGCGTTGCGAATAAGCTCATTGCCCGCTTTGGTAAGACTGGCAAATACTTTGCGCTTGTCCTGGTTGGAGCGTTCGCGAATAACGAGGCCACGTTTTTCGAGCCTATCCATAATACTGGTAACGGTGGCTTGGCTCAGACTTACTTGGCTGGCGACGTCACTGATAATGGCGTCACCCTGATCACGCAGGATTTGCAGGATGAGCATTTGTGGTGCAGTGAGGCCTGCGGTCTTCATTAAATGCTTAGAGTGCAAATCAATTGCCCGTGTTACCCGGCGCAGTGATATTAATACTTGGTTAATACGATTCATTTTCGAGGCCCGGAGATTGGCTTAGCGGCCCAATGGTAGCGGCTTGTAGAGTTTTTTGCACCAGCTAAACCCCCTGTTTGTCAATAGTCTGCCTTGAAATAGTTGGCTAAAGACGCGTATAATGCTTCGTATTCTAAGTAAATGAACAGGAGATTGGGTTCATTAATTTAGCGAACATCTGCAGAATTTATGGCGGAATTGCTCCGCTATTGTGCACATTTTCGTTGAATTAGTATGAACACTAAAAGATTGTGTTGAAATCAAATAGCGCGACGCACGCCACGGCTGCCACGCTTCGTTTTCGCCAGCCAACGGCGGAAGATGGTTACGCCCTAAACCAATTAGTGGCGGCCAGCCCACCACTAGACACCAATTCCGTATATTGCAATCTGCTGCATTGCACCCACTTTGCCGAAACCGCAGTTGCCGCTGAAGAAGACGGCAAATTAGTGGGCTTTATCTCCGCGCATATTATTCCCGCTAAGCCGGACACTGTTTTTGTGTGGCAGGTCGTGGTGGATGCGAGTCAGCGCGGCAAAGGCTTGGCCAAGAAAATGCTCAAAGAAGTCATTAAGCGCCCGGCCTGCGCAGAAGTGAAATATATGGAAACGACTATAACCCCCGATAACGAGGCGTCTTGGGCTTTGTTTCGCAGTTTTGCTAGAGATCTGAATACTGAATTAAATCATAGCCTCTGGTTTGAAAAAGAGGCGCATTTTGGCGGCCACCACGACAGCGAAGCGCTGCTGTGTATCGGCCCCTTCGCTCAGTAAGCTTGAGCCAATATTTTTTTACTCAGTATTCATCCGCTCAGTAAAAGACACTAAGAGGACTAAACATGACTATTTTTGACAGACTTGAATCCGAAGTACAATCCTACGCCCGCTCATTTCCAGTTACCTTTGATAAGGCCCAGGGCGAGCACCTCTATTCTACCGACGGTAAGCAGTATATCGATTTCCTCGCCGGTGCCGGCACCTTGAACTACGGCCATAATAATCCCGTGCTTAAGCAAGCGCTGGTTGACTACATTATGCGCGATGGTATTACCCATGGTTTGGATATGCACACCAAAGCCAAGGGCGATTTTCTCCAGGCGTTTAATGAGCACATTCTCGCGCCACGGGACATGACCTATACCTTCCAGTTTACCGGCCCGACAGGCACTAACGCAGTAGAAGCCGCGCTGAAGCTGGCGCGTAAAGTTACTGGTCGTACTAATATCGTATCATTTACTAATGGTTTTCACGGTGTCACCTTGGGCGCGGTAGCGGCCACGGGCAACAGCCATCACCGCGGTGGTGCTGGTGTAGGCCTAGGCGATGTGATTCGCATGCCTTACTGCGGCTATTATGGTCGTGACGCCGACAGTCTGAAGATGATGGACAAGCTGCTTTCTGACCCCTCTTCTGGTGTTGACCTGCCTGCGGCGATGATTGTCGAGCCGATACAGGGCGAGGGTGGCCTTAATGTGGCTAATAACAAATGGTTGCGCGGTCTTGAAAAGCTGTGTCGCAAGCATGAGATTTTGTTGATCATTGACGATATTCAGGCAGGCTGTGGCCGTACCGGTACCTTCTTTAGTTTTGAAGAAAGCGGTATTAAGCCTGACATTATAACGCTGTCCAAATCCTTGAGTGGCTATGGCTTGCCCTTTGCGATTGTCTTGATTCGTCCAGATTTAGATATCTGGGAGCCTGGTGAGCATAACGGTACCTTCCGTGGTAACAACCACGCCTTTATAACGGCGGCAGCGGCGATTAATCATTACTGGAAAGACGGTAAATTCGCCGCTGAAGTCGTTGAAAAATCGGCCATTGTCAGTGAGCGTTTCAAGCAGATCTCTGAGAAATATGGCGTTACTCAAATGTTACCCAAAGGTCGTGGCATGATGCAGGGTCTGGCTTGTCGTGACGGTGATATTGCGAGTGAAATAGGTCGCGCCTGTTTTGAGCGTGGCCTGGTTATTGAAACCTGTGGCAGCCTTGATGAAGTGGTTAAAGTCTTTTGCCCACTGACCATCGAAAAAGCGGAATTGATTCGTGGCCTAGATATCCTGGCCGACAGTATTGCCGAAGTATTGGGAAAATCTGTTAACAAAAAAGCCTCTTAAGCGGCTGCGATTGCGCTTCTTCTGCAAATAATGATTTGCGGAAGTGGCGTGCTTTATCCAGCAATTGAGCTTAGGAAATTAGTCTTGAAGCCAACATTGAGATAACAGGAACAAACCATGATTGTAAGAACATTGGAAGAATGTGAAAACTCTGAGCGTCGCGTTGACGGTGGTAACTGGAGCAGCGTAAGAATGCTGTTGAAAGACGACAATATGGGTTTTTCATTTCACATCACAACTATTTTCGCGAATACCGAAACGCCAATTCATTACCAGAATCATCTTGAATCAGTGTATTGCATGTCAGGTAATGGCGAAGTCGAGACCGTGAGCGACGGCAAAATCCACAAGATTGAAGCTGGCACTTTATACATTCTCGATAAGCACGATAAGCATTTATTGCGCGGCGGCACTGAAGACATGAAAATGGCCTGCGTATTTAATCCACCGCTAAGTGGCAAGGAAGTTCACGATGAAAATGGGGTCTACCCATTGGCGGCTGAGGCAGTGACCTGAGCTATTGAATTTTAAAAAAATATTTTTTTAATTCAGGGAGAGTAGCAGTGGGACACAGTGTAGAAAAAATTGGCGGCACCTCAATGACCAATTACGAGGCGGTGCGCGATAATATTATTTTAGCGGGTGGTGAAAGCGGCAATATTTACCAGCGCATTTTTGTGGTTTCGGCTTACGGCGGTGTTACCGATTTATTGCTGGAAAACAAACGGAATAGTCACCCAGGGGTATACGCCCTGTTTGCCGACGATGGCGCCGAGACATTGTGGCGCGACGCCTTAAGTGAGGTTGGTAATGCCTTAAAAGAGATTAATGCTGGCTTGTTTCCAGACGAGGAACAACTAGATGCCGCCAATAAATTTATTGAAGAGCGGCTCTTTGAGGCGGAACGCTGCATGGATAATTTGCACCGACTCTGCCAACACGGCCATTTTGGTTTAGAAGATCACCTGCTTACGGTGCGGGAAATGCTAGCCAGTATTGGCGAGGCGCACAGCGCCTGGAACACCGCTACCCTCCTAAAGCGCGACGGCATCAATACTTGTTATATCGATTTGTCAGGTTGGCGCGCCGAAGAAGCCCTGCCCCTCGATCAGCATATCAGTGAGGCCTTGGCGGGCATCGATCTAGAGACGACCTTACCGATTGTGACCGGCTATGCTCACTGCCAAGAAGGCCTAATGGCGAGCTTCGACCGCGGCTATAGCGAAATGACCTTCAGCCGAATGGCTGTTATTAGTGGCGCCCGAGAAGCGGTTATCCATAAAGAATATCACCTGAGTAGTGCTGATCCGCGTTTGGTTGGCGCTGAAAAAGTCGTGCCGATTGGTCGCACCAATTACGATGTTGCGGACCAGCTTGCCAATTTAGGTATGGAGGCTATTCACCCTCGCGCCGCCAAAGGTTTGCGCCAGCAAAAAATTGCTTTACGCGTAAAAAATACTTTTGAGCCGGATCATTCGGGCACACTTATTGATTGCGATTACCGCAGTGAAAAGCCCTGCGTCGAAATTATTGCCGGACGTAAGCAAGTGTATGCATTGGAAGTCTTCGACCAAGATATGGTCGGTGCTCTTTGGCAGTATGAGCAGAAGATTTTGGGTGCCATCGAGCGCTATAAAGGCACGGTGATTACCAAGGACATTAATGCCAACACCATCACTAATTATCTGGGCGTTAATTTAAAAACGGTTAAGCGCATTGTTAGTGCGGTAAAGGAATTGTTCCCCAGCGCGGAAATTAGTACCCGTAAGGTCGCTATTATTTCTGCTATCGGCAGCGATATGCAGGTGCCGGGTATGTTGGCAAAAACCGTGGTTGCACTGGCATCCGCTAACATCAGTGTGTTGGCGATGCACCAGTCAATGCGTCAGGTTGACATGCAGTTTGTGGTAAATGAAGACGATTACGAGAAAGGCGTCGCCAGTCTGCACCGCTGTTTAGTCGAAGTGCACGACCACGGTGAAGCTATATGCGCAGCATAATACAGGGGTTAATCCTCTGTTGGGGGCTATTGCCCTTGTTTGCTAGCGCTGCACAAAGTGCTGAGCCAAAGCTTAACGAGACCCAGCCAAGTGCGGCGCAAGTCGATGCCAGTATCGCCAATTTAGATAAGCCGCTCTACTCGCCCTTCATTGAGCGTTATATGCTCGATGAAGTGCGTAATTTGCGTATCGACATGGAGCGCGCTCACCGTGAGTTGGCCGCTGAGGTCGTTGATCGGGAATTAGGCGCGGCGGATAAAGCCGTATCTTACGCAACCAATACGGTAACTTACTTTTTCTACCTTATCGCTGGGGTGAGCTCGGCCTTGGTGTTAATGGGGTGGAACTCGGTGCGTGACATTAAAGAAAAAGTGCATAGCGTCGCGAATGAACAAGTCGCCGAATTGGTCGAAGAATACGAGAAGCGGCTGCGCGCAATTGAAAAGCAATTAAAGCAAGAAACTGCGCATATAGAATCTAACCGAGAAGAAATAACCCTTACTCAAGAAATCCACTCGCTGTGGCTACGCGCCAGCCAAGAATCGAGCCCGGCGGGCAAAATCGCAATATACGATCAAATTTTGGCTGTGCGGGCTGATGACATCGAAGCGATAACCTATAAGGCGGATGCCGCACTCGACCAAAACGAACCCCAGTGGGCAATTAACCTTTGTCAGCAGGCTTTATTGTTAGACGAAACCAATGCCCATGCTTTCTACCAGTTGGCTTGTGCGCACACGTGTCAGGGTAATCTTGACGACGCTGCGCGCTACTTTACCCACGCGGTGGCGCAATCAGAATCCTATCGAGAAGAATTGTACCGAGATCCTGCGCTAGCGGAATTGCGGGAGCACCCACTGCTTATCGAATTGCTCGTGCCGACAGTGGAGCACCCTTCATAGCCTCATTTGTATTAAACGCCTGTAAACCAGAATAGATTGGATCTTAATATGGTAACTGCTTGGAGCTTCGCGGCCTTTTTAACTGCCTTTGTGTTAATTGGCTTGTCGTCATTGTTTTTAAACAAACATCACAGCAGTGACTATTATTTGGCCAGTAACTCTGTGCAGCCTTGGCTGGTAGGCCTGTCGGCAGTCGCGACCAATAACAGTGGCTATATGTTCATTGGCGTTATTGGCTACACCTACACGGTGGGTTTGTCAGCATTTTGGGTTATGGCGGGTTGGATCGCTGGTGATTTTATTGCTTCGCATATGGTGCACCGTCAGCTGCGGGCAAAGACCGAGAGCAGTGGTCAACTCAGCTATATTGGTGTGCTTAGTAATTGGACTGGCGCAAACATGGCGCGGTACCAAAAGCTCGCCGCTCTTGTCTCACTGGTATTACTACTTGCCTACGCTGCCGCGCAATTGCTGGCTGGTGGCAAAGCGCTACAAGCCTTGTTCGATTGGCCGCGTTGGGCGGGCGCTGTTGTGGGCTCGGTATTGGTGGCAGCTTACTGCCTAGCCGGTGGCATCCGCGCTTCCATCTGGACCGACGCTGCACAATCCGTGGTAATGATTACCGCCATGGGAGTGTTGCTCTGGGTCGCTGTTGCGGCTTTGGGTGGTCCAGTGGCAACGGTTGATGCGCTCTACCAAATTCCCAATTACATGAATTGGTTTCCGGAAGACCTCGCCTTTCCTGGCGCAGCTGGGGCAATACTCTTTGCCTTAGGTTGGCTGTTCGCCGGTTTCTCTGTGGCGGGTCAGCCCCATGTGATGGTGCGTTTCATGACGTTGGCAAATACCGATGACATGACACGAGCACGAGTTTGGTACTACCTGTGGTTCATTGCCTTTTATTTGATGGCAACGGCAGTTGGTTTGCTATCGCGTATTTATCTGCCTGAAATCGGTAATTTCGATGCAGAATTGGCGCTGCCAACCATGGCGCAGCAATTATTGTCGCCCGTTATGGTTGGGCTCATCTTGGCGGGAATATTTGCAGCGACTTTATCGACGGCAGATTCGCTAATACTTAGTGCATCAGCCGCACTTACTCACGACCTGTCTCCGAAAAGTATTGAGCGTCCCCTGCTGATCAAATTGGCGACATTTGCTGTGACCTTGTTTGCCTTGGGGTGGGCATTGATTAGCGCGCAAACGGTATTTGGCATGGTTGTTATGGCCTGGTCCGGTCTTGCGAGTGCTTTCGTCCCAGTGTTAGCTGTGCTGATTAGTGGGCGTCGGCCTAATGAGAGCACTCTCATTGCGATGAGTGCCGTCGGTATTCTCACCGCGCTATTATGGCGATACTTTGATTTGCACAATATGGTCTATGAAGGTCTGCCGGGCATTGTTGCCGGGGTTGCTGTTTATCCTATTGCCCAATACTTGGGCCGCGCCGCAAAACCAGAAGAAAATATGGCGAGCTAAATACGGCCTTCATAATAGGGCACTGGTTTTTTTGTTGTGGGGTGAGGTGTTCGCCTTGCCCTGCTTATCGATTGATATGACTCCAATACGCTGTCGTACTGCGCGCGTTTATTCTTGTAGGCGATATCCTCGTATTCCACAGGTCAATTTCTCACGTAATACCTAAGAAAAGTGATGTAAATACCCCAGTGGGAAAGGCTTATTAGATCGTTTATTGCTTTAGATCAATAGATTGTCGAATTGCGAAGGTTCCGTGAATATTTTCAAATATATCTGCTTAACTTAAGTTTAAAGGCTCACTAACGTCGTTTTAGCTTTGGGAATAGCATGAACATACGGGTTCTATTTTTAGGGATTTTAATGATTGCCTCGATTGCGACGACACAATCTATGGCACAAACTCTGCTCGCCACTGGGCATGAGGGGCAGCGCGTTACCGAGTTGTATAAGCATAAAGTACAAAATGTGATAGTGGCTGGTACCGGTACAGTCATTGAAATTTTAGAAGGCGAGCCGCAGCAGTGCTTTATTGTAAGGCTGGCCAATAATCAGGTATTACAAATATCCCACGACACTAATCGCGCCCCACGTATCGCGACCTTGCAAGAGGGCGATATTGTTGAGTTTCGGGGCGTGTATGAATGGACCCCAGCAGGAGGCAAGATAAGCCAAACCTATTCTGTTAATAGTGAAATGGATAGTGGCTGGTTAAAACACCGAGGCGAAATCTTTCAATAGCAAACCCCGTGGTGGGCGCCACTTTTAGATCATTGCCAATTTAACAATGCGCTACTATTCTGAAATATTGGCTTTCTAGTGAATAGGGCATTGTGTTGCAATGAAGAAAATAGGCGTTTTACTGATTGTCGCTATTGGTGCCTCGTACAGTTGGTACGTAAACAATTCAGCCGACGGCTTGTGGCAAGCTAGTGATCGCACTAATACTTCCTCGCGTGAATCTGTCGAACTTGTTGCTAACGCAGATCAAATACTTGGCAATGCGTATAAAAATAAGCGCAGCGATATTCAAATTCATGGCCGCGGGACAGTTGAAAAAGTCCTGCCAGATGACACAAAGGGCAGTCGCCACCAAAAATTCATTATCCGTCTCAGCACTGGGCAAACACTCTTAGTGGCTCATAATATTGATCTTGCTCCCCGTATCATGGGGCTGCAGCGAGGTGATGATATTACTTTTTACGGTGAGTACGAGTGGAGCGAGCGTGGCGGCGTCGTGCACTGGACCCACCGCGACCCCGCTGGCCGCCATGCCCATGGCTGGCTAGAGCATAAAGGTCGGCGCTATCAGTAATCACGAGTTTAATGCCTGCCAAAGCCCAAGGCCGCTTATCATCAACAATGTGCAGCCTAGAACCCTGAAAAACATTGGTGTTTCGGCGCTGAGCATGCGTTTATGAAAGCGTAGGCCAATAAGATGGCCCAGCCAGGCACAGGGCAGTAGCCATATATGGTGAATGAGTTGCAAATCGATTCCTGCGTAAATAAACGCGGCTAATTTAATGCCCCCCAAAATAAACCACAGCGCAAATAAGGTATCACGCAATTGTTCGCGGGCAACGTGCTGGGCGGCGACTGCGATAATCAGCGGCGCACCAATCAGCGAGGTTCCGCTGATATAGGCACCGACAATAAGGAAGACGGCGTCGATAAATTTACTATTGCTTTTAAAGGGTTTGTTCGCGATATATGAGATTGCGTAAACGGACACGATCGAAAAAATAATAATACTAAGCGTGGCTGCAGGTAAGGTGATTAAACCAAATACGCCCAAAAGCTTAGGCACAATCATAATGCCCAGCATATAGCGTAAATACGGCCAATTCACAGTGCTTGCGTGTTCGCGGCCAATAGCCTGGCTGCGGCGATTATTTAAGATCAAGGTGATAGAGGAGAATATCAACAGTTGAACCGAGATTATCGGTAAAAACACGAGTGCTTGATTATGAACTAGAAGGAGAAACGGCAGGCTGAGTACTGCCCCGCCAAAACCCAGTCCAGAACGTACAAAACCGCTCCATATAAAAATAATACCGATCAGCAGGTACTGATAGAGAGCGAGGTCGGCCATGGAAATCCTGTCTAGTGCGGAAGGTAAGCGTAAGCGGGAACAGCGATGTAGATTGTAATGGCCTGTGGGCAAAAATCCTAGCTGACAGGCGCTCCCTAAGACGGACTTATATTGGCCTTTTGCGCATAAGCAGGCACGCAGCTTGCAATCTAAGCGCGCTACCCCCATTAATAGATATGCTGAACTCTAATTAAAGGCTGATTCAATGTCTGCTCAGAACAATAACGGCGCCAAAGACCCCTGGGGCTCTGGTCAACAGTCGCCCCCAGATTTAGATGCGATTATTAACAAGGGCATAAAAAATTTGAAAGACAAATTTTCGGGGGGTGGCGGCGGTAAAGGCGGAGGCGCCGCTGGTTTTGGTCGCGCCCTGCCAATGATTTTATTGTTTGCTGTCGGTCTTAGCCTGTGGTCAGCGTATTACACCGTACCCAGCGATTCAGTCGCGGTAGTGCAGCGTTTTGGTATGTACCTAAAGGAAGTTCCACCGGGTTTACACTTTAAGCTGCCGCTGGGAATCGATAAATCGACGGTTGTGCCAGTAAAGCGCCAGCTAAAACAGGAGTTTGGTTTCTCTACGCCAGGTGCGAGAGATGTTTACCAAGGTAGCCGTGATGGCAACTTAGAAACTCAGATGGTAACTGGCGATCTAAATGCCGCGCTCGTTGAGTGGGTGGTGCAGTATCGGATCTCAGACCCCGTAAAATTCTTATTCGCGGTGCGCGAACCAGCAGAAACCCTGCGCTACGTGTCAGAATCGGTAATGCGAGAGGTGGTCGGCGACCGCACCGTTGACGAGGTCATCACCATTGGCCGCCAAGAAATTGAAATAGAAGCCCTTTTGAAAATGCAGGAGTTATCAAGCAAGTACGAGATGGGCATTAATATTGATCAAGTTCAACTCAAGAACATCAATCCGCCACGGCCGGTTCAAGAATCCTTTAATGAGGTGAACCAAGCCCAGCAGGAAAAAGAGAAGCTCATTAACGAAGCGCGTCGTGAATACAATAAAGTTATTCCGCTGGCGGAAGGCGAAAAAGATCAGCGTA
Organism: Zhongshania sp.; assembly: GCF_041623545.1. Taxonomy (GTDB): domain Bacteria; phylum Pseudomonadota; class Gammaproteobacteria; order Pseudomonadales; family Spongiibacteraceae; genus Spongiibacter. The sequence continues at coordinate 10,741 of NZ_JBFJWS010000066.1, forward strand.
TTCGCGAGGCAGATGGCTATCGCCTAAAACGCATCAACGAAGCCGAAGGTGATGTTGCCCGCTTTAATGCCCTGTTTACCGAATACCGCAAAGCCCCCGAAGTAACTCGGCGGCGTATTTACATCGAAACTATGCAGGAGATTATGCCTAATATTCAAAACAAGATTTTGGTCGATGACGATATGAGCGGCTTGCTTCCGCTATTAAACATTGGCGAACAAAAAGGCGGCAAAAAATGAAAAATACTAAATCTATTGCAGCCATGGTAATTGTATTCGGCGGTTTATTTGTCTTGCTGAGCTCGGCGTACACCGTGGATGAAGTCGAGCAGGTCATTATCACTCAGTTTGGTAAGCCGGTTGGTGAACCGGTGACGGAGGCGGGCCTGAAATTTAAGGTGCCCTTTATTCAAGAAGTAAACCCCATCGACAAGCGGGTTTTGGAATGGGACGGCACGCCTTCGGATATGCCTACCAAAGACAAACTGTATATCTCCGTTGATCTGTTTGCGCGCTGGCGCATAGTTGACCCGCTGCAATACTTTTTGCGGCTGCGCGATGAACGCAGTGCCCAGTCGCGTTTAGACGATATTCTTGGCAGCGAAACTCGCAACGCTGTGGCCAAACACGAATTAATTGAAATTATTAGGACCACGAAAGACCGTATTCCTTTGCGCGATGCGGCGCTGGCTTCGTCCTCCCAAGGCTTAAATATGGGCGCATTAGTGCCGATTGAAAAAGGTCGGCAATTGGTGGAACAAGAGATATTTACAGAAGCCGCAGAGAAGGTTGGTGTATTTGGTATTGAATTGTTAGATATTCGTTTTAAACGCATTAACTACAATGCCAGTGTGCGCCCCAAAATCTATGACCGCATGATCAGTGAGCGACGCCAGATTGCCGAACGCTTTTTGTCAGAGGGCAATGGTGAAGCGGCGCGGATCCGAGGTAACCGAGTTCGGGAGTTGAACAAGATTCAATCTGAAGCTTATCGCGAAGTAGAAGAAATTCGCGGTCTAGCCGATGCTAAAGCTACCGAAATTTATGCAAGCGCCTATAATCAAAGCGCACAGTCGGTAGAGTTTTATGAATTTACTCGAACTATGGCGGCTTACTCATCACTTGTTGATAAGCAGACGACCTTGGTGCTGTCGACCGACAGTGATCTGTTCAAGTTCCTAAAAGGTATGACCCCGCGACCGGGGAAGTAACACCACCGCGTAAAGGAGCATTACTATGAGTAAAGAGCAAAAGAGTAATAAGGAAACCAAAAAGAAGCCGGCTTTGTCGCAAAAAGAAAAGCGCCAAGCTAAAAAATCGAAGGTTGGCTCACGGCCGGACCCTTTCGCTAAGCTTTGATTCTGTAGGGCGGTGGCGCGAGAGCGCCCCGCATTAAGTCCCCTCGCACCACCTTGCTCTTAATGTCGACTTTCCCAGAGGCTTGCCCTCGTTTTTCGGTCTGATCACCGATCATGACTTGGCCCGAGATTTCAGTGGGGAGTAGTCTAGCTAAGCAGTGTTTGCGTTGCTGCTATTAAAATCCCGGTGAAGATTCGTAATCAAGCGGTCTTTGTCCGCCCATAACTCTGAAACCCACTGCTGAAACTCCTTTCGAAACTGTTCATCGCTTAAGTAGTCGCGACTTAAAAAGCGCGGAGCAATGGTTTGCTTTTCTATACGCACCACCACCTTGTTCACTCTGCCAGACAGAAAATGCCAAAAGCTGCGATCGTCGCCGGGGTAGTAAATGGTGAGATTCAGCATGGTGTGCAGTTGCTCGCCCATTGCGCCCAACACAAAGCCGGCACCACCGGCCTTGGGTTTTAATAAGTGCTGGTAAGGTGACTGCTGAGCTTGATGTTTTGCTGGAGTAAAACGCGTGCCCTCCAAAAAGTTAAATACCGTTACTGGTGTGTATTTAAATTTCTCGCAGGCTTTACGGGTGGTTGCTAAATCCTTGCCTTTTAGGCTGGGGTTCTTGGCAATTTCTGCCGCTGAGTAACGCTTCATAAAGGGGAAGTCTAAGGCCCACCAAGCTATGCCGATCACTGGCACCCAAATTAGCTGTTGTTTAAGAAAAAACTTGAGCATGGGTATTTTGCGAAACAGGACTTTTTGCGCCACTAAAATGTCGGCCCAAGACTGGTGGTTACAGGTGACAAAATACCAGTCATTCAGGCTTAAGTCCTCTGCGCCCTCGATATCCCAATGGATGTCGTTGACAACGTAGAGCAAGACATTATTAAAGCCCACCCATAAATTGGCGATTTCGATTGAAATTACGGTACACC
>NZ_JBFJWS010000067.1:0-13026 GCF_041623545.1 Zhongshania sp.
GAAGCCAATATTGACATCATTAATGCCGCGGATATTGGCGCGGCCCTGCAAGTCGAAGCCAAGCGCATGCTGGCTGAAAAGCCCAATAACCGTTTCCGCTTAAAAGCAATCGCCGGCGGTGGCGGTAAAGGTCAACGGATTCTGCAGTCAGCCAATTCTTACGAAGGCGCTACCCTAGAAGAGAAGGTTGAAAAGGCCGCAGCCAATGTGCCTTCTTTAGTGTTGGAATGCTTGATCGAGCTTAAAACCAACGGTGTGGGCGACAATAAAAACGTCCTGATCGAAATGAACATCGATACCACCCGTCACCAAGAAATTCAGGTGGTGGGTAACGGTGAGTGGTGCATGACTATGGGCGGTCGCGACTGCTCATTGCAAATGCACGAGCAGAAGTTGCTAGAGGTATCTGTTACCGAAGAAGAACTGGTAGCGGCGATTGAGGTTGCTGCCGCAGCGGGCAAAACGGCAGAAGCCGAACAGCTCAAGAAAGACCTCGTTATTCTTCAGCATATGGAGCGTGAGGGCGCGATTTTCGGCGAAGCCGTTAAGCTTGATTCCCTTGGCACGTTTGAGTGTATCGTCGACGGTGAAGCGCATTACTTCATGGAGATGAATACCCGGATTCAGGTTGAGCATCGCGTAACAGAGCTGTGCTACAAATTGAAATTCACCAATCCTGACGATTCCGGCGATTATTTTATTGCTGAAAGTTTGGTCGAGGTGATGGTATTGCTGGCGCGTCACGGCAAAAACTTGCCTAAGCCAACGCGTATTTTGCGTGAAAAGACCTCGGTCGAGGCGCGCATGAACGCCACCAACCAAGCGCTGCAGCCCCACGCGGGCGGTGTTATTGAAAACTGGTCAAACGCAATTTCCGGTGAAATTCGCGACGATCAGGGTATTTCAACCCACAACCCCGATACTGATGTGTTCATGAAGTATCACTTGGCCGGTGCCTACGACTCAAATATTGCGCTTTTGCTGACGACTGGTGATACCCGCTTAAACAGTTATAAGCGTTTGGCCGAGATTCTGCGTCGAACCGAACTGCGCGGCAAGGATTTGTCGACAAACCTCGAATTCCACTACGGCTTAGTGCATTGGTTCATCGGTAATGGCATTAATGCACGGCCGTCGACCAATTTCATTGTTCCCTATTTGACCGCAGTCGGTTTGTTAAAGGAGCAGGCGAATCAGATTGATTTAGACGTTGCCTTTAACGAAATCCGTCAGAAATATGTTGCGGCGGCCGGTGAAAATGGCAAGGCGTGGGCAGAGGCCCTCGATGCGAAAAAGCTACTGTTAACCCGCCCGTTGGAGCGTCTGTTCGCTGAACCCCACTATATGTCGGGTTGGCTGAGTATGAACAAAGAAAGCCTCAGCATCGTCGACGGCGAGATTCAGTGGCAGATTAATCCTATTGAAATGCTCGACAAGCTTTATCACTACCTCAATATGGATTTCGAAAAAGGCAAGCCTGCGCGTTACATGATTTGGGACCACGATCACGACATCTTGACGGCGGCGGTTAGCTTCTACAAATCACTGAGTGAGAAAGTCGACGCAGCAGATTTCCCTGCTTTGCAGGCACTGTTGGCGAGCGATAAGGCACCCAAAGGCTTTAGTGGCGACGAGTGGATGGCTGTGCGCAGCGCCCATGCTGGCTACTATGCGGGTACTGAAGTGCTGGCGGTGCTGGTGTATATCGCCACGGAAACCGGATTCTTTGAGTTGTGCGTAAACCCAGATTTGAGTATTACCATTCCAGAGCGTCTAACCGATAAAGCGCTGCAAAAGCAGATGGCCAAGGTCCTTGTGCCACCACCAGCGGCGAAGTCAGATGAAGTATTGGCGGCCAGCGGCGGTATGTATTACCCCCGTGAAGCCCCAGGTATGGACGTTTTCGTCAGCGAAGGCGATCACTTCGAGGCTGGTGATACACTGTATATTGTTGAAGTGATGAAAATGTTCAACAAGGTGATTGCACCATTCTCCGGCACCATCGCCAAGGTTCTGGTTGAGGGCGATGGCGTGATTATTAAGAAAGGTCAGCCACTGTTCAAAATCATTCCTGATGAGATGATTGTTATTGAAACCCCTGAAGAGATCGCCGAAATGCGTCGCGTGAAAACCATCGAGTTTCTCGCCACGCTAAAGTGATTGAGTGCGCTGGCGGCATCGCCGCCAGCGTGATTAAACCCAAAGGAGAATTTCAATGATTACAGGTCTCGATCATATCGCTGTGGCGGTACCCGATTTAGAAAAAGCCATAACCCGTTTTATGGCAGATTTTGGCTTGCATTACGATGGTAGCGAAGAAGTTGAAAGCGCAAAAACCGCAACGGCTTTTTTCCCCTTGAAATCTACGAGTATTGAGCTCGTAAGCCCCTTGCGTGGCGAAGGCCCGATAGCAAAATACCTTGAAAAGAAACCCGGTGGTTTGCATCATCTGTGTTTCAGCACCGACGACATAATTGCCGATGTGGCTAGGCTCAAGGCATTGGGGTATCAATTTTTGGCTGACGCACCGTCACCCGGCGCTCACGGTTGCCAAGTTATCTTTATTCACCCTAAGTCCTGTGACGGCGTGCTCATCGAACTCAGCCAACCCGGCGACGACCATCACTAATTATTAGCCCGACTTGTAGCTGCGCATCCAGCATGCAAAAAGCGGCGCAAACTCACTGACAATGACAGGTAAACCCATGGCAGATTACAAAGCTCCCGAGACATCCGTAGACGAGTGGAAGGCAATGGCGAATAAAATCCTCGCCAAAAACAATCAAACCCTCGACGATTTAGTTTGGCACACGCCAGAAGGGATTGACGTTAAGCCCCTCTACACTAAGGAAGACACCCAGGATCTGCCCTATACCAATACCTTACCTGGTATAGAACCTTTTATTCGCGGCCCCCAGCCCACTATGTACGCTGGCCGTCCGTGGACGATTCGGCAGTACGCGGGTTTCTCAACCGCCGAAGAATCCAATGCTTTTTACCGCAAAGCCCTTGCCGCAGGTGGACAGGGTGTATCGGTTGCTTTCGATTTGGCAACGCATCGTGGTTACGACTCTGATCACCCCCGGGTAACGGGCGACGTTGGTAAAGCCGGTGTTGCCATCGACTCGGTTGAAGACATGAAGGTCTTGTTCAACGAGATTCCTTTAGACAAAGTCTCGGTTTCGATGACAATGAATGGCGCTGTATTACCTGTGCTGGCGGGTTATATTGTTGCCGCAGAAGAGCAGGGCGTCTCTCAGGACAAATTGTCGGGCACGATCCAGAACGACATCCTTAAAGAGTTCATGGTGCGTAATACCTATATTTACCCGCCACTACCGTCGATGAAAATCATTGGCGACATCATTGCCTATGCTTCTAGCAATATGCCTAAGTTCAATACTATCTCGATTTCTGGCTACCATATTCAGGAAGCGGGCGCAGATGCAGCGCTAGAGCTGGCCTACACCTTGGCGGACGGCAAAGAGTATATCCGCACGGCAATTGCGGCGGGTCTGGATATTGATAAGTTTGCCGGTCGCTTGTCCTTTTTCTGGGGCATTGGCATGAACTTCTATATGGAAATTGCCAAAATGCGCGCCGCCCGCTTGCTATGGGCCAAAATCGTTTCTGAGTTTGAGCCCAAAGATCAGCGCTCAAAAATGCTGCGTACCCACAGCCAGACGTCAGGCTGGTCGTTGACCGAGCAAGACCCCTACAACAATATTGTACGTACCACCATCGAGGCTATGGCCGCGGTATTCGGTGGCACTCAGTCACTGCACACCAATGCACTGGATGAAGCGATTGCACTGCCAACGCAATTCTCCTCACGTATTGCCCGTAATACTCAGCTGATTATTCAGGAAGAAACCGGTATCACCAATGTGGTTGATCCCTGGGGTGGCTCGTACATGATGGAGTCTCTGACCAAAGACATCGCTGATCGCGCTTGGGAACTGATTCAAGAGGTCGAAGAGAAAGGCGGCATGGCTAAGGCCATTGAAACCGGTCTGCCTAAACTGCGGATTGAAGAATCTGCAGCGCGTAAGCAAGCCCGTATCGACCGTGGCGAAGATGTTATCGTTGGCGTAAATAAGTATACGCTTGCCGAAGAAGACGATGTTGATGTACTCGATATCGACAACAATGCAGTTCGGGAGTCTCAGGTTGCCGCACTCGCTAAAATCCGTGCATCACGGGACGAAGCCGCCGTTGAAGATGCACTAGAAGCAATTTATCAGTGTGCCTGTGGTGGTGAAGGTAATCTGCTGGATCTGGCTGTTAAAGCCACTCGTTTACGTGCCACAGTTGGTGAAATTTCCTTTGCGATGGAGCGTGAGTTCGGTCGTTTCAATGCCCAGTCGCAAACCGTTTCGGGCGTTTACGGCAGCGCCTACCAAGACGATGAAAACTGGCAGGGCATTAGTAAAGACATCGAAGACTTCGCTGAAAAACACGGTCGTCGTCCCCGTATGCTGGTGTGTAAAATGGGACAAGACGGTCACGACCGTGGCGCCAAAGTGATCGCGACTGCCTTCGCTGACGTTGGTTTTGATATCGACTTGTCGCCAATGTTTTCAACCCCTGAAGAAGTCGCTAAACAAGCCGTTGAAAATGACGTTCATGTTGTTGGCGTGTCTTCGCAGGCGGCGGGTCATAAAACCTTGGTCCCCGAATTAATCGCTGAACTGAAAAAAGCGGGCGCTGATGACATCATTGTTATCGCTGGCGGCGTTATTCCGCGCCAAGACTACGACTACCTCTACGAAGCGGGTGTGAAGGGTATCTTTGGCCCTGGCACTAAGATCCCACTTGCTGCGCGCGGCGTGTTGGATGCGATTAATGAGGCGTATAAAGGCTGAGCTGCGGGTCTGATGTCAGAGGTCTGAAGTCGGACGTGCGGCTTTTACCTCCGACGTCAGACCTCCGACCTCTAGCGTTCTAATTATGGCTATAGACATTCAAGCACTCCAAGCCGGTAACTCCCGCGCGCTCGCTAAGGCAATCACCTTAGTCGAAAGCAAGCGGGTAGAGCATCGTACTGAGGCGCAGTTGTTGTTAGAGCAAGTGCTGCCCAGTACCGGCAATAGTATTCGCATTGGTATTACCGGCATTCCTGGTGTTGGTAAATCGACTTTTATCGAGGCCTTTGGCCTGTATCTTTTGAGTCAGGGTAAGCGGGTTGCCGTTTTGGCCGTGGACCCTAGCTCGCCGATCGCTGGCGGTTCCATTTTGGGTGATAAAACCCGCATGGAAATGCTGTCGCGCAGTAAAGACGCGTTTATCCGGCCGTCACCTTCTGAAGGCTCGCTCGGCGGGGTTGCTCAGAAAACCCGGGAAACCATGTTGCTCTGTGAAGCGGCGGGTTATGACGTGATTCTGGTTGAAACCGTTGGTGTAGGGCAGTCTGAATACGAAGTCGCCAGTATGGTTGATTTCTTTATGGTGCTGATGCTGCCCAATGCCGGTGATGAGCTACAGGGTATTAAAAAAGGCATTATCGAGTTGGCTGATGCCTTGGTAATTAATAAGGCCGATGGCGAAAGTATTAATCTTGCTCAGCAAACTCGGCGCCACTATGAAAATGCCTTGCATTTGCTGCGCCATAATACCTTCTGGACGCCGCAGGTAATGAGCTGTTCGGCGATCAAGAATGAAAATATTGAAGCTATTTGGGGCATGATCAGCGGCTTTAAAATCGACGCGACGAAGAATGGCTCGCTTCAAGAAAAACGTTCACGCCAAGCGCGGGAGTGGATGAATAAATTACTCCACGAAATGCTGGAGATGAAGTTAAAGCAAAATCCAGAAGTACGGGATTTGTTGCCGCAACTGAATGACAAGGTCACCAACGGCGAAACTACGCCTTATCTCGCTGCAACAAAACTCATTGACCTCCTGTTTCAGTCAACGAAGTAAACTCAGCTTTTTGTGAATTTAGGTACAGACCTCATGAACGGTAAGGCCCTAGACGATTTTATTGGCTTGTATTTACCGACTGCCCAGCATATGCAGCTCAGTGTTAAAAGCTACGATGGTAAAAGCCTGCAATTACATGCACCTTTAGGTCCGAGTATTAATGACAAGCTCACCGCCTTTGGCGGCAGTATTTACTGTGTGGCGGTAATGGCCTGCTGGGGCATGACGTATTTACGCTGTGTCGATTACGGGCTCGATCCCGATATTGTAGTCGCGGAAGCGAGCATTGAGTATTTAAAGCCAATCCCAGATGACATCGTGGCAGAGTCGCTAGTCACCGACGAGAGTAATTGGCAGCGCTTTTTTCAACACTACGAGGAGCGCGGCCGGGCGAAGATTGATCTGTGCTCAGAAATCAGAGTTAACGGCGAGGTGGCTGTCCGCTTTAAAGGGCGCTATGCGATTGTTGGCGTAAAGCGGAGTTAAGCCTGTTAAGCGTTTGCTAGCCGAGTTCTTAGTTATCGATTTCAGGGCGATACAGGAAGTCGATCAGTTCTTGTTTCTGCGCCATACCGTCACTGTAGCCAAGATCAATCAACTTGCCGCAATACTCCGGTGTGAACAGTAAGTAGCTCGAGATACTGACACCGCCGCCACCGTTGCTGCCAGAGCCACTCAAAAAGAATCTAAGGCTGCGGGGCAATTCTTTAACATGCTCGTCGGCAATTCGGTCGATATCTTCACTTGGGCTAATAACCAAGCAGTCTATCGGCAGTAGTTCTTTGCCCATCAGGCTGAGGTTTTCATCTGGTACAAGACGGATAAGCTCATTTATTCGCTCTAAACGCTCGATATCGGTTTCGATACTGTCAATAAACGCACTGTTTAGTAGGTGACCGATAATTTGGCCAAAGCCCGGCGATTGGATCGTTTTTGGCAGTTTTGGATATTGGCGTTTATGGCCGTTGGCGGGAATCACCAATACCCGATTGGCGCCGAGGTGAATAACCGGGCTAATCGGCGTTAATTGGCGTAGCGCACCATCACCGTAAAAGTGGCGACCAATTTTAGCCGGAGGGAATATTGTAGGAATCGCTGTAGACGCCATTAAGTGCTGCAGTTGGATCGGTGTTGCCACACCTTGCCGCCGCCAGCGCTGCCAGCCTGCGTACTGTGGACCACCTTGGAAAAAAGTCTCCGACACGCCCTCGGTATAATTCATCGCCGTAAGGCAAAAGGCCTCTAGATCACGATTGAGGATATTGCGGCTAATATTCTCGAAGCGAACGTGTTCACTCAGCAATTTTCGCAGTGGGCTATTATCCAGTAGCGCTACCGGCTTAACGACAGTTTGGGTCGGATTAAATAGTGAGTGGGCTAGTCGTAGCGCATTGCGCATTACGCCAAACAAATCGGCGCGGTAAATCTTGTCGGTCGATAATTCCCGCCACAATAATTCCAGCAGCTTGACGGTCCCGGTAAAGTGGTGAGCGCCAGCGGCGAGGGAAGCTGCGTTTATCCCGCCCGCAGAGGTGCCGGCGAGAATAGGGAAGGGGTTGCCAGGGCGTTTGCCGTGAATTTCGGCTAAGGCTTTTAATACGCCAACTTGGTAAGCCGCACGGGCGCCACCACCGGGCAAGACCATTGCGGTATTCGCACGGTACATGGGTTCTTGAGACTCGTCAGCCCCATTTTCTTGATTTAGGCTCGTCACTAGCGCTTATGCCCCCGTAGGCCGGTGTCGAGTAGCACCCGAGTGGCAATTTCTTCTACCGAAGCGTGAGTAATATCCAAGTAGGGAATACCAAAGCGAATAAACATGGCCTCGGCTTGGCGCAATTCGTCTTCACATTGCCGCAGCGAGGCGTAGCGGCTATTAGGACGTCGTTCGCTGCGGATTGCCGACAAGCGCTCGGCTTCGATGGTTAAGCCAAATAAGCGATTACGATGTTCGAGCAAAGCCTTGGGTAAACGGTCGCCTTCCATATCTTCTTCAGTTATTGGGTAGTTCGCCACAAATACACCTGACTGCATAGCAAGATACAGGCAGGTGGGGGTTTTACCACTGCGAGAAACACCTATAAGGATCACTTCTGCTTGATCGTAGCGATTTAAGCGGGCGCCGTCGTCATTGTCTAAGGCGTAGTTAACAGCGTCAATTCGCAACTTGTACTCGGCGTCGCGAACGGCGCTCTGGGCGCGACCAACGGTGCGCGAGGGGGCTTCCCCTAAGGCAATTTCCAATTGACTAACAAAGGTTCCGAGCACGTCTATAATAAAACCTTGGCTGGTCGCGATAACCGCCCGCAGGTGCTCGTCTACTAAGGTGTCAATTACAATAGGTTGATTCCCTGTCTCCGCCGCTGCGCGGTTGATTTTTTCAACCGCCGAATGAGCTTTGGCCATGGTGTCCACATAGGGAATAACAATATGTTCAAATTTTTGGTTCTCAAATTGAGAGAGAATACTGCTCCCTAAGGTCTCTGCTGTAATACCGGTGCTGTCTGAAATAAATATGGCCGCGCGAGTCATGTAGTTTTTTTACCTGAGGCTCTGTGTTTTTCGACGGGAATTTCCAAGTTACATCACTTAGTATAGCCCCTGCTTTGTTTATGCACTCTTTTAACCGCATCGCGGTCTTTGTAATACGGGAGATAATAACGTGTCTGAATACGTAATCTGGTTCAACGATCTAGGAATGAATGATGTAGACCGCGTTGGCGGTAAAAATGCATCCCTAGGCGAAATGATCAGCCAGTTGTCACAGGCCGGTGTTTCAGTTCCCGGTGGCTTTGCCACAACCGCTGACGCGTTTCGCGACTTCCTTCAGCAAAGCGGCTTAAATGACCGCATTGTAGCCGAGTTAAAAGACCTCGATATCGACGACGTAAAGCGCTTAGCGGTGGTTGGTAAAACCATTCGCCAGTGGATCGTTGAAACACCATTCCCACAAGCACTTAATACTGCCGTGGTTGAGGCCTATGAGCAACTGGTAGATGGTAATCAATCCATGTCTTTTGCTGTGCGCTCCTCGGCGACTGCCGAAGATTTACCCGACGCCTCCTTTGCCGGACAGCAGGAAACCTTCCTGAATATTCGCGGTCTCGACAATATCATGATCGCCATCAAGGAAGTGTTCGCGTCTTTGTACAACGACCGCGCCATTGCCTACCGGGTTCACCAGGGCTTTGAGCATGCCGACGTTGCCCTATCTGCGGGTATTCAGCGCATGGTGCGTTCAGAGACTGGTGCTGCCGGTGTTATGTTTTCTATGGACACCGAATCTGGCTTCGATGGTGTAGTGTTTATTACTGCGTCTTACGGTTTGGGTGAAACGGTAGTGCAGGGCGCGGTGAACCCTGATGAATTCTATGTTCACAAAGCAACACTTGCCAAAGATCGTCCAGCAGTTTTGCGCCGTAACCTCGGCAGTAAAATGATTAAAATGGTCTACGGCAGCGATGCCAGCGCCGGTCGTTCAGTGGATACCGTTGACGTCAGCGAGGGCGAGCGCAACCAGTTTTGTATCAATGACGAAGAAGTGCTGGGTTTGGCCAAGCAGGCCATGATTATTGAACAGCACTACGGCCGTCCAATGGACATTGAGTGGGCCAAAGACGGCGACGACGGCAAGCTTTATATCGTTCAGGCCCGTCCTGAAACGGTTAAGAGTCGCGAATCCACAACGCTCATGGAGCGTTACCTGCTCAAAGAAAAAGGCGCAGTATTGTGTGAAGGCCGCTCAATTGGTCAGCGCATTGGCGCAGGTCCAGTCCGCATCATTAATAACATCAGCGAAATGGATCAGGTACAGCAGGGCGACGTGCTGGTAACGGATATGACCGACCCCGATTGGGAGCCGGTAATGAAGCGCGCATCCGCTATTGTTACTAATCGTGGTGGTCGCACCTGTCACGCCGCAATTATTGCTCGTGAAATGGGTATTCCTGCGGTAGTGGGCTGTGGCGACGCCACCGAATTACTGCCTGACGGTAAGCCTGTGACCGTATCCTGCGCCGAAGGCGATACCGGTATGGTCTATGACGGTATCCTCGATTTTGATATCAATCGCAATAAGCTCGACGCGATGCCCGAGCTTCCCTTTAAAGTCATGATGAACGTCGGTAACCCTGACCGCGCCTTTGACTTCCAAGGCTACCCCAATGCAGGGGTTGGTTTGGCGCGTTTGGAATTTATCATCAACCGTATGATTGGCGTGCACCCCAAAGCGCTGATCAATTTCGATGATATTCCCCGGGACGTGCAAACTGCGATTAAGCGCCGTATTGCTGGCTACGAAAGCCCGACGGAGTTCTACGTTGAAAAACTGGTCGAAGGTATCTCGACCATCGCTAGTGCCTTTTACCCCAAGCGCGTCATTGTGCGGATGTCCGATTTCAAATCCAATGAGTACGCGCACTTAATCGGCGGCAGCTTGTACGAGCCCTCCGAAGAAAACCCCATGCTGGGTTTTCGTGGCGCCTCGCGTTACATCTCAGACTCCTTCCGGGAATGTTTTGAAATGGAATGCCGGGCATTGAAAAAAGTGCGTAATGACATGGACCTCACCAATGTTGAAATCATGGTGCCATTTGTCCGTACCGTCGGCGAAGCCAAGCAAGTTATTGAATTGCTTGAGGCCAATGGCCTTAAGCGCGGCGAAAATGGCCTAAAAGTGGTGATGATGTGCGAGCTTCCAGCCAACGCCTTGCTAGCTGAACAATTCCTAGAGTACTTCGATGGTTTCTCGATCGGCTCAAACGACTTAACCCAGCTCACGCTTGGTTTGGATCGCGATTCTGGCTTGATCGCTCACTTGTTTGACGAGCGTAACGACGCGGTAAAAGCCCTGCTTAAAATGGCGATTGACGCCTGTAAAAAGCACGGTAAATACATTGGCATCTGTGGCCAAGGCCCGTCGGATCACCCCGACTTTGCCCAGTGGTTAATGGAGCAGGGTATCGACAGCGTATCTTTGAACCCAGACTCGGTATTGGATACGTGGTTGTTCTTGTCTGAGAAATTAAACGCCTGATGTTGGTTTTTTACTCGCTTTAATGAAAAGGGCCGCGAATGCGGCCCTTTTTTTGTCTATCAGTTTTTAAATTGCTTAGATTATTTGGTGTTGGTGGTCCCGTAAAATGCTCAAGAAAAGACTCGGTTCAGGCCGAATACGGTAGTTATCGGTTTGGTGAGTCCACAGTATTTTACCCGCGGCGTCAGTAATGATTACGGTCGGCAAGACGGTGTCGGCGCCTGCGGCGCTGCCGAGACCGAGGGGGGAGCCATCGCAATGAACAATACCTAGGGCGTTTGCTGCGTTCAGGTCTTTGTCGAAACCAAATATAAAAGGCACATTAAATTTCTTTGCTAATCCACGGGTGTCATCTTGAGATTGGGGGCTGATCAATACGGTTTTTATACCCATGTCGTGTAATTCTTGGTACTGCATACAGAGGTCTTTTATTTGCGCTACACAGAGAGGACACCATGCACCACGGTAGAAAAGATAGATGACCGGCGCCCCCAGCAAATCTTGATTGCGAATAAGTTGCCCTTTGTCGTCAACGAACTCAAAACTGGGTAGGGCACCGCCAACCGCAAGCTTATCGCTGGCGGGGCGTGATAAGCTTGAATACCACAGGATATATAAAAGTGACGCGAGACCGCCGATAAACAAAGTATAGAGTGACGGTAGAAGGTCGAAATCAAGCAAGGCCATGACGACGGCAGCGGCTATCGCAAACAATTGCAATGGTAGCTGGCGGCTAGTCGCAGACACGCTGGAGAGCCCTAGATAAGCGAAAAAGCCAATCATCGCGCCGCTACTCAGAATGACTGACCACCAAGCGAGATTTCCCTGGCCATTGATAAGCGTATAGATTGCGTGGCCGAAACTTATGATCAGTGCGAACATATAAGGAAAGATAAACCAGCGTTTTATTTTATTCATTAGCCTTCGGCCTGTTTGTTTGGTGGGTTGTATGCGTATTACGTCGCTGACTTTTTGGCAGTCGGATTTTGATGAAAGCGCGAAATGATGGCAACGACCAAGGCACCCGCCGCTACACCAATAAGGCCATTAAACAGGTTTTGAACAACGCCGTTCGCGAAACTATTGCTAAAAATATGCAAGTGACCTAACGCGAATTCAAGCTTGGCATAGTGATCAAATCCGTGGCTTAGAATGCCGCCACCGACGAGGAACATCGCTAAGGTGCCAACTACGGATAAGGTTTTCATTAGTGCTGGTGCGAACCATAGCAAGAAAGTACCGGCTGCTGTGGCCACCGCATTCTCGGCCTTAACTAACAGCAGGCCAAGATCATCAATTTTAACAATTAGCGCGACCAAGCCGTAAACGCCGATGGTAATGCCGATGGCGACGACAGCCAGCACCATGGCTTGTTTGGCAAAGACCTCTTCCTGCACGGTACTCAAAGCGATAACGATAATTTCCAAACTTAGAATAAAGTCGGTTTGGATCGCTCCTTTAACGCGTTTTTGTTCGAGTTTAAGCAAATCGGCACTACTGTCTTTTAACAGTGCCTGGCTTTGGGAGTGATCCTTTACCCCGCGATGCACTAGCCCATGCCAAACCTTTTCAGCGCCTTCAAAACACAAATACACGCCGCCAATCATGAGCACCGGCGTAATTAGCCACGGCATAAACAGACTGGCCAATAACACCACTGGCACAATAATGACTTTATTGAGTAGCGAGCCTTTCGCCACAGCCCATACCACTGGCAGTTCGCGCTCAGCTCGGACATTGCCGACTTGCTCAGCGTTTACCGCTAAGTCGTCGCCCAATACTCCTGCGGTCTTTTTAACCGCGACCTTAGACATCGCAGAGATGTCATCCAATAAGGTCGCAATATCGTCAAAAAGCGCTAAAAGAGAACCCGCTGTCATTGGTCAAATACCTTTAATTTTAAATGTGAGTCAGTAAAGCCGCTGTTGAGCATACTACAAAAGCGCATCAAACTCTGAGACCGAGTTTATCGGTTCTTGCTTAGAAACCTGAGAACATCAGTGGCACTTTGGCTGGGTGCTTCTAACATCGGCATGTGGCCAAGTTCTGGGTAGGTGATGAGTTCTGCA
>NZ_JBFJWS010000068.1:0-12670 GCF_041623545.1 Zhongshania sp.
CAGTACTGGTAGGCGTGGGTGTGAATCGCTTCTTCAAAAGCTTGGCGCAGCAAGTACTGGCGGCACTCTGGGTTGGTGATGTGACGGTATACCGCCAGTACCAAGTTGTTGGCAACCAGGGAGTCGGCGGTTGAGAAGTAACCCAGTGAGCGCATGATGATGCGACGCTCGTCATCGGTCAGGCCTTCTGGGTTTTTCCACATGGCGATGTCGGCAGTCATGTTTACTTCTTGGGGCATCCAGTGATTGGCGCAGCCGTCGAGGTATTTCTGCCATGCCCAGTCGTACTTAAAGGGTACGAGCTGGTTGAGGTCGAGGTGGCAGTTGATGATGCGCTTGTCTTCTACCCGCAGACGGGCAGCGCCCATTTCCAGTTCTTCTAAACCGGCGGCCACGTCGAGGTGCTCTATAGCGGCATTGGCTTTGTCGAGAATAGCTTGGTCAACAACGCCAGCGCTGTCTTCGCTATTCATGGTATTCAGGGCAGCAGAAACCACAGGCTCCGCTGTTTGTGGGGCTTGGGTTTTGGCAGCGGGCGCTTTGGCCGGTGCTTCTTCTTTATCGAACTCATCCCAACTTAACATTTTATAACCTCAATTCTTTTATATGTATTTTTCGTCAGACGTCTGACGCCAGTCGTCCGACTAAGGGGCCATAGGCCCCTACGCACTTACTGACAAGCTTCGCAGTCTGGGTCATCCAGTGAGCAGGCCAGTGGTACTGGTGCGGCCTGCGGTGCAGCGGCAGACGCGGTGGCAGCAGGTTTAGGTGCAGCCGATTGTGATGAAACCTTGTTCATGGAGCCTTGAGAAACGGTAGATTTCTCGGTGGAGCTCGCAGCCAATGCGCGGAGGTAGTAAGTGGTTTTGAGGCCACGGTACCACGCCATGCGGTAGGTGATGTCAAGCTTTTTGCCGTTGGCGCCAGCGATGTACAAGTTCAATGACTGCGCCTGATCTAACCACTTTTGACGACGGCTTGCGGCGTCGACCAACCAGCGCGGTTCTACTTCAAAGGCGGTGGCGTACAGCGCTTTTAGGTCGTCTGGAATACGGTCGATTTTGCTTACCGAGCCTTCGTAGTACTTAAGATCGTTAACCATGACCGCGTCCCACAAACCGCGCGCTTTCAGGTCTTTAACCAAGTAGGGGTTCACTACGGTGAATTCGCCAGACAGGTTCGATTTAACGTACAGGTTTTGGTAAGTCGGTTCGATCGACTGCGACACACCAGTGATGTTAGCAATGGTGGCCGTCGGCGCAATGGCCATGACGTTCGAGTTACGCATGCCTTGAGTTTTAACAACTTCACGCAGGCTGTCCCAGTCCAGTGTCTGGCTGCGGTCTACTTCGATGTAGTCGGCGCCGCGTTCTTGCACCAGGATCTCTACCGAGTCGATGGGCAGAATGCCACGGCTCCATAGAGAACCTTCGTAGCTCTGGTAGCTGCCACGCTCGGCGGCTAAATCGCTAGACGCTTTAATCGCGTAGTAGCTGATGGCTTCCATTGAGCGGTCAGCAAACTCTACCGCTTCATCAGAGGAGTAGGGCAGGTGCTGCTTGTAAAGCGCGTCTTGGAAACCCATCAAGCCCAAGCCAACAGGGCGGTGCTTGAAGTTGGAGTTCTTGGCCTGTGGCACGCTGTAGTAGTTAATGTCGATAACGTTATCGAGCATGCGCACTGCAGTTTTAACGGTCTTTTCTACTTTGGCTAGGTCTAGGCCGTTGTCGCCGATGTGCTGGGCAAGGTTAACCGAGCCAAGGTTACATACGGCGATTTCATCTTTACTGGTGTTCAGGGTGATTTCTGTACACAGGTTGGACGAGTGCACCACGCCAACGTGCTGCTGTGGGCTGCGCAGGTTGCATGGGTCTTTAAAAGTGATCCATGGGTGGCCGGTTTCAAACAACATAGACAGAATCTTGCGCCACAAGTCAGCCGCTTTAACGCGCTTGTAGAGTTTAATTTCGCCTTTGCGGGTCAGTTCTTCGTAGTGCTCAAAGCGCTCTTCGAAGGCTTTGCCGTAGAGGTCGTGGAGATCAGGTACATTGTTTGGTGAGAACAAAGTCCACTCGCCGTCTTGGAAAACCCGCTTCATAAACAAGTCAGGAATCCAGTTGGCGGTGTTCATGTCGTGGGTACGACGACGATCATCACCGGTGTTCTTGCGCAGCTCGAGGAATTCCTCGATGTCGATGTGCCAGCTCTCTAGATAAGCACATACTGCGCCCTTGCGTTTGCCGCCTTGGTTTACGGCGACAGCCGTGTCGTTAACCACTTTTAAGAAGGGGACAACACCTTGGGATTTGCCGTTGGTGCCTTTGATGTACGCGCCAAGGCCGCGAACTGGCGTCCAGTCGTTACCTAAGCCGCCAGCGTATTTAGACAACATGGCATTGTCTTGAATGGCGCCGTATATGCCGTGCAGGTCGTCGGGCACGGTGGTCAGGTAGCAAGATGACAGCTGAGGGCGCAAGGTGCCGGCATTGAACAGCGTCGGCGTCGAGCTCATGTAATCAAAGGAGCTGAGCAGGTCGTAGAACTCAATGGCGCGGGCATTGCGGTCTTCTTCGTTCATCGCTAAGCCCATGGCTACGCGCATAAAGAAGATCTGCGGCAATTCAATGCGCACTTCATTGCTGTGAATAAAGTAGCGGTCGTACAGGGTCTGCAGGCCAAGGTAATGGAACTGCATGTCACGCTCAGGCTTGATGGCTTCGCCCAAGGCCGCTACGTCGTACTCAGATGCTAAGCGTGGGTCGAGCAGCTCTAATTCCGCACCTTTAGCTAAATACACCGGCAGGGCCTGCGGGTAATAAATAGTCATGTCGTGCTGAGTTGCACTCTGAGCCACCCCTAAAAAGCTCAGGGCTTCGGCGCGGAGTTTGTCGAGCAGTAGGCGGGCGGTAACCAAGCTGTAGTTGTGTTCTTTCTCAACCATGGCGCGGGCGGTGATCACCAGTGAGGTATTGACCTCTTCCTGGGGGACGCCGTTGTACAAGCTTTTCAGGGCTTCGTCTTGTACTTCTTGAGCGGAGACGTCGCTCAGGCCTTCGCAGGCTTCTTGTACAATGAACTCTAAGCGGCCTAAGTCTAGCGGTGACTCAGTGCCGTCTGGGTGTTTAACGCGAATACTGGGGTGAACCTTTTCACCAAGTGGCGCCAGTTGGCTGCGCTCTTCGGCGCGGGCGGCGCGGTACAGTACATAGCCGCGGGCAATTTTGTGCTCGCCGCTGCGCATTAGGGCCAGTTCGACTTGGTCTTGAATTTCTTCAATATGAATCGTGCCGCCGGAGGGCATGCGGCGCTTGAAGGTGGCGCTGACTTGTTCGGTCAGTTTGACAACCGTCTCGTGAATACGAGTAGACGCGGCAGCATTACCACCTTCTACCGCTAGATACGCCTTGGTGATCGCGACGCTAATCTTGTCGTCGGTATAGCTGACTACGGAACCGTTGCGCTTGATAACGCGCAGTTGGCCTGGTGCAGTGGCTTTAAGTTCGGCGTCGCTAGCGTGCTGCGGGGGAGCGCCAGTGGCGCTAGTGCTGGTGTCTTGTTGGGTTTGCATGATGTCTCTGGCCCTTGCTTGATGTCAAAAAACTGCTCTGCGTCAGTCTTATATTTTCCTCGTGAATTCCCAGTGCGGGAGGCGAGGGCTTGCTGAAATACCCAAATAACACAAGTGCGGAAGTTATCCCGAAAATGTAAATAGTTGTTATAAGGCTTGGGTGAAAAACCCTATATATAGGGTTTGGGTGAATCTGGGATACAAGATAATGCGGTTTGCATGATTTCGCAAGCACAAGATGTTGTGAGTCTTCTGTGGATAAAGTGTGAGTAAGTGGTGGGCAAAAATTCTTGGATTATTAACTGCCCGTAATGCGGGCTTTTCAGCGCCGTACTGAGAAGGTGAGTACATTCACAGGCTTGGTAGACGGATTACGCATAAGAAAAACTTTTTTAGCTACTTCTTGGTTTGTGTTCGCCGTGGTGTAATTCTTCGCGGCTGAAGGCGATGAGATGATCTGCTTCGGTGTTAATTTTTACTACTTCGTTAATCGCAAAATCTCGATGGCTAGGCAGTAGTGCTTCGACTTGACTGCCGGTAGGCAGGCGTAAGGTGTAGAGGGTAGCGCTGCCGGAAAATACCTTTTTTTCAATCGTTGCACTGATGCCGCCAAAATCGCTGAGCACAATGTCGTCGGGACGCAGTAATACTTCTACTGGGGTGCCGGGCGGCCAGGCATAGGCGCGGTTGCCCATCAGTGTGCCTAGCTCGGTGGTGACGGTATTGAGTTCGGTGCCGATCACGCCGGGCAGGAAGCTGCCTTCACCAATAAAGTCAGCGACCAAGCGATTATTGGGTTCGTGATAAAGATTGAAGGGCGAGTCCCACTGCTGCAGTTTGCCGTTATAAAGTAGGCCAATATTGTCGCTGAAAGCAAAGGCTTCAAGCTGGTCGTGGGTTACTAGTATGGCGCTGATGCCAAGCTCTTTAAGGATGTCGCGCACTTCCAAGCTCAAGCGTTTACGCAGCTCGGCGTCAAGGTTCGAAAACGGTTCGTCGAGTAGTAGTAAGTCTGGGCTGGGGGCCAGCGCGCGAGCCAGCGCCACGCGTTGCTGCTGTCCGCCGGAAAGTTCATGGGGAAAACGGTTTTCCACACCTCCAAGGCGCACCAGCTCTAACAGTTTCATCACCTTATGGCGCTGGGCTTGGCGGCCCTGCTTGCTGAGGCCGAAGCGAATATTGTCAAACACGCTCAAGTGCGGAAATAGCGCGTAATCTTGAAATACCATGCCAATGCTGCGCAGCTCAGGGGTGACCATTGTACTGGGGTCGCTTAAGCAGTTACCGCGCAGGGTAACGGAGCCTTGGGTCAGCGGTTGGAAGCCAGCGATGGCGCGCAAAATTGTGGTCTTGCCGCAGCCGCTGGGGCCGAGCAGACTGCAAATGTCGCCGTCGTTAACGTGGAAACTGACGTCGTCGACCACAGAGATGCCTTCGTATTGGCATTGGATGTTTTTTACTTGCAGCACTTTAAGGGCCTTGGTCTGATGTCTGACGTCAGATGTCTGACGAAAAGCTTGTCGGGTGTCTGGCGTCGGACGAAAAAACTGAAAACCATTGCCGGACGTCCGGTGTCTGGCGATAAAATTAAAAATTGGTCGGGTGTCGGAAAGTCTGGCGAATGAAAATCAAAGGCAGTGCTTGATGCAGCTACTTCAGTGAATTGTCATTGCCGACATCCGACATCCGACATCCGACATCCGACATCCGACATCCGACATCCGACATCCGTTACGCCCGCGCCTCTAACAACAAAAACTCCATCAATGCTTTCTGCGCATGCAGGCGATTTTCCGCCTCATCCCAAATTACGGTTTTCGGGTTGTCCATGAGTTCGGCGCTGATTTCTTCGCCGCGCTTAGCCGGGAGGCAGTGCATGTACAGGGCGTCGGGGTTGGCGTGGGCCATGAGCGCGCTGTTAATTTGGTAGCCGGCGAGCTTGCGGCGGCGCTCGGCTTTTTCTTCTTCCTGACCCATTGATGCCCAGACGTCGGTAACCAGTAGGTCGGAGCCGCGGGCAGCATCGGCGGGTTCGCGGAATATTTCGACGCGACCGCCAGCCTTGGCGACGATGTCGGCGCGGGGTTCAAAGCCTTCTGGGCAGGCGACTTTTAGGGTGAAGTCAAACTGCATGGCGGCGTGGATATAAGACTGGCACATATTATTGCCGTCGCCGATCCAAGCTACTTGCTTGCCCTTGATGCTGCCACGATGCTCAATAAAGGTTTGGATATCAGCTAGCAGCTGGCAGGGATGGTGGTCGTCGGTCAGGGCGTTGATCACTGGCACGCTTGAGTGCGCGGCAAAGCGTTCAATGATGCTGTGTTCAAAGGTGCGCACCATGATGATATCGCACATTGAGGAGATGACTCGGCCGCTGTCTTCTACTGGCTCGCCGCGACCGAGTTGAGTGTCGCGGGGCGAAAGGAAGATAGCGTGTCCACCCAAGTGCGCCATACCTGCTTCAAAGGAGATGCGGGTACGGGTAGATGCTTTTTCAAACACCATGCCCAAAACGTGATTGGGGAATTGCACGCTGGTCATGCGGGCTTTGTGCTCGGCTTTGAGCTGTATTGCTCGCTGCATTAGGGTTTCTAATTCAGCGGGGCTCAAATCCATCAGGGTTAAAAAATGTCTTAATGCCATACGGCTACCTTTGCTGCTGAACCGGCGTTATGCCGCGCTAGACTGTGGCCACTGACGGATCAGAGGGCAGAGTACGGCGAGCAGCTCATCAATTTCTTGCTGGTTAATAATTAGCGGCGGTAGTAAGCGTACTACCCGCTCTGAAGTGACATTAATCAACAGGCCTTTTTCCAAGGCTTGGGCGACCAGTCCGGCGCAGGGCTGGGTCAGCTCTATGCCGATCATCAGTCCTTGGCCGCGAATGTCTTTAACATGGGCGACATCGCCCAGTTGGTCTTTTAGGGCGCTGAGAATATAGCGGCCATTGTCGGCAATGGTGTCGATCATGCCGTTGGCGCTAAGGGTGTTAACTACGGCGAGTCCGGCCGCGCAAACAAGCGGGTTACCGCCAAAAGTGGAGCCGTGATTGCCGGGTTGAAACAGTGCCGCTGCTTTACCGTGGGCGAGGCAGGCGCCGATGGGTACGCCACCACCTAAACCTTTGGCGGTTACCACCACGTCAGGCATAACGTCGCTGTGCTGGTAGGCAAAGTATTTGCCGGTCCGGCCATTGCCGGTCTGGACTTCATCTAGCATCATCAACCAGTTGTGTTTGTCACAGAGCGCCCGCAGCTGAGTAAGGAAGCCAGCAGGTAGCGTGTGAATACCGCCTTCGCCTTGAATTGGTTCAATGAGTACCGCGGCAATGCTGTCGTTGTGTTCGGCGATGTTTTCCAGGGCGGCTAAGTCGCCAAAGGGCGCGCGAATAAAGCCCCGTACTAGTGGTTCAAAGCCCGCTTGAATTTTGCGATTGCCGGATGCAGTCAGTGTTGCCAAAGTCCGGCCATGGAAAGCCTGCTCCATCACAATCACGTGGGGAATGTCGATATTGCGTTTGTGGCCGTGCATCCGCGCTAGCTTGATGGCGGCTTCATTGCCTTCGGCGCCAGAATTGCAAAAGAACACGTTTTCCATGCCGCTAATCGCACACAGCGCGGCGGCGAGTTCTTCTTGTTTTTGCACTGAATATAAATTGGAGGTGTGCAGCAACTGCCCAGCCTGTGACTGAATAGCTTCGGTCAGTGCTGGGTGCGCGTGGCCAAGCGCGTTAACACCAACGCCACTGATGCAGTCGAGATAGGCTTTGCCTTGTGTATCAAACAGTCGCACGCCTTCGCCCCGGGTAAATGTTACCGGAAGGCGTCCGTAGGTGTTCATTAAGGCCGGCTGTGTCATCAACAGATCTCCGCGTGCCGAATATGCAGGTTTTGCTGCAAATAAGGCACAAATATAACAGTGCAATGGATTTAAAACGCAAAAAGGCAGCCAGCGCTGCCTAGTCAGACCCTCAATAATATAAGGAATGCGGTGGGAATTCTAGGCCTGTGGCAGGTAAAGGCGCGATGAATTAATTAGCCCACACTTTTTGGTAGAGATCCTTAATCTCCGCGCCGTTGGGGATGCGCGGATTGTTATTGGGTGAGCCGGAATCCAGCGCTTGTTGCGTCATTAATTCTAGCGACTGCTGCCAGACTTGGGCGTCTATGCCAAACTCGCCGGGGCTGGGGACGTTTAGGTCGCGGCAGAGCTGCCGCAAACAGGTAACGAGTTTTTTGTTAGCTGCATCGTCATTGTCACTGGTATCAGCCATGCCCATTGCGCGGGCGCAGTCGGCGTAGCGATCTGGGGCGCCGCTGATCGACCACGCCGTCACTTCCGGTAAGAGCATGGCATTGCTCAAGCCGTGGGGGACATGAAAAAGTGCGCCAATAGGGCGGCTCATACCGTGAATCAAGGTGACCGAGGCGTTAGAGAAGGCAATGCCGCCTTGTGTTGCGGCGAGCATCATTGCTTCTCGCGCTTCGCGGTTATCTGGCTCTTGGCAGGCCGTGCGAATATGGGTGTTGATGGCGGTCATCGCGGCTAGCGCGATCGTGTCAGTAAAGGCGTTGGCTTTTTTGCTAACGTAGGCCTCTAGTGCATGGCAGAGACTGTCGAGTCCGGTGTCGGCGGTCAAGCGCCAGGGCATACTCAAGGTCAATTCAAAATCGACCAGTGCGGCAACCGGCATTAGGCCAAGCCCCATGCACAGCATTTTTTCCTGGGTTTCGGTATCGGTGATGACGCTAACCCTAGTGACTTCTGAGCCAGTGCCCGCAGTGGTGGGTATGGCAATGACTGGCAGGCCGTCGTCGATTGAATTGGGGACTTTATAGTGGCGCATGGGTTGATCGCGATGGGCCATGGCGGCAATCGCTTTGGCTGTGTCAATGGAGCTGCCTCCCCCCAAGGCAACGACGCAGTCGTGCTCGCCAAGGTGTAATACGGCAAGACCTGCGGCAATGGCGTCAGTGGTTGGGTCGGGAACAACGCCGGTAAAGCGATTATGCACAAAGCCTTTTTCACTTAGCTGGGCTTCTAAATCGTCCAGCCAACCAAGGCTGACAATAAAACCGTCAGTGACCAAAAGTGGCTGCTTTAAGCCGAGCTCATCGAGAACCTCGGGCAACTGCCGGCTGGCGCCAGCGCCAACGCGCAGTATTCGAGGGAGGTTGATATTGGCTGTCATGGTTGGCATCTCATTTTAATTAGCCGGATATTTAATCCTGAGTGGCTTAAAAACACAAATAAGGTGTTGTCAGTGAATACTTTTTTGCGTTAAAAAGGTGCGTATTTTGTTTGATCTGCTATACCAAGGTTAGGTCATTTTGTATTGCTTGCTGATGGTCTAGATTAGGCGCAGCTATTAATGCATTTTGATTCAATTTAATAAAAAGTGAGTTAAACACGGGGAAGGCAAAATGATAAATAAACGACGTTCCGGGCACGCGGCGCTCGGCGCCTCAGTTGCGCTGGGTTTTGCTATAGGTGCGCCTTTAAGCCAAGCCGAATCGACGCGGGTGATCGAAGAGGTTTTGGTGACGGCGCGTAAGCAGTCTGAGACATTGCAAGATGTGCCGTTTTCTATTGCGGCCATGACTGAAGGAAAGTTGCAGCAGAGCGGCGCCACTGATATCGAGTCAATGGCGGCGAATGTGGCGGGGATCTCGATTCAAAACTTGGGGCCGGGTCAAAGCCAAGTCGCTATTCGGGGGATCTCAGCAGGTCAAATTGTTCGCGATCAGCCGGGTGTAAAAGAGCAGGTCGGGGTTTACATGGATGAATCGGTGATCTCCATGTCCTTGTTTACCCCGGACTTGGACTTCTACGACGTGAATCGTGTGGAAGTACTGCGTGGCCCCCAAGGCACCCTGTTTGGCTCCGGCTCTCTATCGGGGACGGTGCGTTATATCACCAATCAGCCTGACGTCACGGCAATGAGTGGCTCGCTCCAAGTTGGCGGCGAAACTGTTGACGAGGGCAGTGAAGGTGGGAGTGTCAAAGGTCACTGGAACATTCCTCTAAGCGAGACTGCAGCGCTGAGAGCGGTCGCTTACTTCCAGCAATATGCTGGTTTTATTGATGCTCATCAGCCAAATGGCACAGTGAAAGACGACGTCAATGACGGCAGTAGAGAAGGCTTGCGTTTAGCGCTCAGCTTCCAGCCTAGTGATGCGCTGACTGTGACTCCTAGAGTGACGTATCAATCCATCGAAATGAACGGTTTTAACCGCGAGGATGACTACAATATTCTCGGTAACCCATACACCACTAGCCGTACCCCGCTCACGATTGGGGATTATGAGCAGTTTACCCAGCTAGAAGAGAAGTTTGAGGACGATTTTTTACTGGTTGATCTGACCGTAAATTATGATCTTAATGACAATGTTTCTTTGACTTCTGTGAGTTCATACACTGATCGGGATGTACTTGTTGTACGCGATGCATCGGCACTGAATGCCAGTATCCTTGGCGGTTCCTACGGGGAGTCGGCGGCGGTATATGAATTAGATGCGCCCTTAAATGACGCAACGGTTGCTGAAGTGATTACCCAAGAACTGCGCCTGAGTGGCTCGCAAGACGCTTTGCAGTGGGTGGCGGGTATTTTCTACAGTGATGTTGAGCGTCACTACGGTCAGTCGCTAACGGTGGCTGGGTACGACGCTAGTACGCGCACAGCTGCGCCGGGTTCTACTACACCAAGAGACCCCAATAATCCCGGCGCTGAACATTCACTCGGGCGCAATGCCGTTGATGAATTATATTACTCCGATATTCCCTACCAGCTAGAACAGGTCGCGGTGTTTGGCGAGCTTTCCTATGACTTAAGCGAAAAAACAATGCTGGTGGTCGGCGCTCGTTTTTTTGATTATGAAGAAAATCGGGTGTTGAGTTTTGACGGTATTTACGCCGACAGTGTGCTCGACAAAAAAGCCAAGGTGTCTTCAGATGGTGTGTCGCCAAGGGTTATGCTGCGCTATGACGTCAGCGATGACGTTATGCTAAATGCGCAGGTTTCTCAGGGTTTCCGGCTGGGCGGTATTAATGATCCGGTCAATGCTTCACTGTGCACCGATGCTGACCGAGCTACGTTCGGCGGGCGTGAAGCCTTTGATGATGAGACGCTTACCAACTACGAGGTGGGTAGTAAGCTCACTTTGCTGGGCGGTACGGCGACATTGAATACATCCTTGTTCTATAGCGACATTAAAGATTTACAGGCAACAGTAAATGCCGGTACCTGTTCTTCGCGCCTTATTTACAATGTTCCAGAAGCGCATAGCACTGGTGTTGAGGTTGAGTTTGTATCAAAGCCGACAAATAACCTGGAGTTGAGTCTCTCTGCTAGCTACGTTAATACCGAGCTGGACTCGACGGTTACCACAACAAGTGGTACTAATGTGACGACCGTTGTCGGCGGTATTCGTGAGGGTAATGAATTGCCAACGGCCCCTGGTTTTGAGCTGGCGGCGTCAGCGACCTATTACTTCCCTGTTACTGATACGTGGGAAGGCTATGCCAACGCCACTTACCAGAATATTGCGAAGCGATTCACTCAAATTGCCGATCAAGAAAACGGTGGTCAGGGTAGCGCCACGCTATTTGGCGGCGCGAATATCGGTGGGCCACTAACGCAGTCCACTTATGACTACGACAGATCTTTGGCCGGCTATCAAATCGTCAATCTTCGTTTTGGCATGAAGAACGATACATGGGATACCGCACTGTTTGTTCGTAATGCCGCCAATGAGCGGGCTGAGTTGTCCCTCGATACTGAGCGTGACGGCCGGGCGCGAGTTGGGCATCATGTGAATCAACCGCGCACTGTAGGTTTTAGCGCACGCTATAGCTTCTAAGTTATGACACGCTAGAAATGGCCCTTCGGGGCCATTTTTGTTTATGGCCTATTGCTTTGTTTGTTGGTATCGCCTTAGATATTTAGCGATAATTTCGTTTTCTACATTTAAATGGGCGATACATGGCCAGTCAATCTTCCCAACTAGACCCCGTTAAGCTCGGCCTGTTTGTTAGCCGTATGGAGTCGGTGTGCGAGGAAATGGGTGCCGTGCTGCAGCGCGCAGCGTTCTCTCCAAATATAAAAGACCGCCTCGATTTTTCTTGCGCGATTTTTGATGCCAAGGGTGAGTTATGTGCGCAGGCGGCGCATATTCCGGTGCACCTCGGCAGCATGGCCTACGCCATGGCCGATATTGTCGATGCCTGTGAGTGGCGGCCAGGCGATATGGTCGTGGTGAATGATCCCTTTCTCGGTGGCACCCATTTACCGGACGTTACGGTAATTGCCCCCTGCTTTGATGATGCCGGTGTGCTGCAGGCCTTTATTGCCAATCGCGCCCACCATGCGGACATCGGTGCATCTGCGCCTGGCTCTATGCCCTTGTCCAAAACCCTTGAAGAAGAGGGAGTGGTGATTCCGCCGACGGTATTGGTTCGCTCTGGGGTTTTGGATAAAGGCCTGCTTAATGCTTGGTTCGGCGATGGCCAACATGGTGACTTTATTGCGCAAGTCAGTGCCAACCGCACTGGGTTATTGCGCTTAAGCGAAGTGATCAGTGCCTTGCCGATTGATTTTGCGGTGGCCGTAAATCAGCTGCAGAATTATGCCGAAGGTATTGCGCGGCGACGCTTGGCTGAATTACCTAGCGGCAGTTTCGCGTTCACAGATTTTATGGACGACGATGGCTTTGGTCATCAGCAGCTGCCAATAGCGGTAACCATTAATTTGAGCGCCGAGGGTGTGCTTGTTGATTTTAGCGGCAGTGCGCCGCAAGTCGCGGGCAATATCAATTGTCCGCTGTCGGTGGCCGCTGCCGCAGTGTATTACGTGTTTCGCTGTCTAATGCCAGATGAAGTGCCTGTTTGCGCCGGTCTTTTTCGGCCAATTTCCTTAAGCGCGCCCGAGGCTTGTTTGCTTAATGCCCGGCGACCGGCCGCGGTGGCGGCGGGCAATGTCGAAACCTCGATGCGCATCACCGATGCTGTTTTGGGTGCGCTGGCGCAAGCCGCACCGGAGCTGATTCCCGCAGCAAGCCAGGGCACCATGAATAATATTGCTATGGGCGGGCGCGGCGCGGG
>NZ_JBFJWS010000069.1:0-12531 GCF_041623545.1 Zhongshania sp.
CCCATTACCGCTAAGCGGGTGGTGGGCAGCGCGCAAACAAAATCTGCGCCTGTTGGGTAGTTGTTAAACGCCGCGTAAGCACCGCCGAAGGCGTTGCGCACAATCATCAAAAAGCGCGGGGTGCGCAGATCGATAATGGCGTCGAGCATGGCGCGGCCAGCTTGCACAATACCGCCCGCCTCTTGCTCTTTACCAGGCAGGAAGCCAGTGGTGTCTTCCATGAAGATCACCGGAATATTGTAAACATTGCAGAAGCGGATAAAACGCGCATTTTTATAAGCCGCGTCAATATCGATTTGGCCAGAGGCCACCGCTGAGTTATTGGCGACAAAACCAACGACATTCCCGCCCATACGTCCTAGCGCGCAGACCGTATTGCGAGCCCGCTCAGGCTGGATTTCAAAGAAATCGCCGTGGTCACACATCTGCTGAATAATAATGCTGATATCGAAGGGGGTGTTAAAACCAGTGGGGCTATTAAATGCTTTCTTTAAAAGCAGATCGATATCCCAAGTTTTACGGGTAATCGGGTCGGAAGTAGGCTGAAAAGCCGGTGCTTCGCTGCTATTACTCGGCAGGTAATTTAGTAACTCTTTCACTTTACGCAGCGCCGCAACTTCGTCCGGCACTACAAAGTCGGTTACACCGGACTTAGAGTGAACACTTGGTCCGCCCAGTTCGTCAGCAGTAACATCTTCGCCTAGCACCGACTTAACAACGCCGGGACCGGTCAAACCGAAGAAGGTGTCGTTGGGTTGAATAACAAACGACCCCTGACGCGGCAAGTAGGAACCGCCGCCGGCGTTATAGCCGAACATACACATAATCGACGGTACAACACCGTTGATTTTACGTAATGCGGTAAACGCTTCAGCATAGCCGTCAAGACCGCCTACACCGGCAGGGATATAAGCACCCGCGGAATCGTTCATACCAACCAGTGGGATACCCAGCTTGCCCGCCAAGCGGAATAAATTGGCCAGTTTGGTGCCGTTAGTGGCATCCATCGAGCCGGCACGGACGGTAAAGTCGTGGCCGTAAATAGCGACATCGCGGCCGTTAACTTTTAACACTGCAGTTACCAGCGAGGCGCCATCAAGGTTTTTGCCCCAGTTTTGATAAAGGATCTTCGGTTCAGTGCCCGCGTCAGCTAAAACATCAATCCGTTCCCAGATCGACATACGCTTCTTTTCGTGCTGTTTTTGGAAGCCCTTCACACCCGCCATTTTACGGGGGCGCTGCTGCAGGTCATAGCCTGCTTTTAGCGCTGCTTCATAAAGACCGGGGTCGTAATCAATTTGACCGGGAACAGTGAATTCAAGCTCAGATTTCTGCTCGAAGGGGTTTTCTAATGAGGGAGTGAGTTTTGCTATTTTTGTCATGCCTGTCAGTTCCAGCTACATTTAATTGTTAACCCGCGAACATACCGCATGCGTGCCCTTTTATGCGTTTCTGAAGTTTCAGAAACTGGGGGGGCTTACGCCTGCAAGCATATTGAATTGCGGATAAAATGAGAACTAACCGTTCTGTGTGGTGCGTTGACGGCTTGGTGTTTCTCAAAGCGGCGGCTAACAGTACTGGGAACAGCCCGCTCTGTCAATCTGAACGGCCATCCTAGACAACACCTAAACACGATAAAACGCTAGATTTTTCAGGCTCATAGCACGTAAAATCGGCCACTGTCCGCTGTCTTGTATTACTTCTGAGCAACACTCCATGGCTAGCCTTTGCCGCATACCTTTACCCTATCGCCGCGACAGCAGCAGCTACTTTGCCGCAGTTAAGCATCTGCCGCTGCCGGTCTATTTAGACAGCGCGGCCGATCACAGCGATCGCGGCCGCTGGGACATCATTTGCGCTGAACCAGAAGAGGTTATTTCTTCAAAAACAATAGATTATAGCGATAAAGACACCTTAAGCATTAGGATAGCAAGCACGCTTAAGCGCATTGATCGCGATTATATAGACTCCCCTACTCTGCCTTTTAGTGGCGGCGCTATCGGCTATCTCAGCTATGAATTTGGCGAGGAATTACAACTAGGCTTGAGCCCCAGCGCTCAGATCCCCACGTTTCACATCGCCATCTACCCCTGGTTCGTTCTCGTCGACCACCACCAACAGCGCTGCGAATTGATCGCCCAGCCGTCGCTAAGCCAAGTGAGGCTCACTGAACTTAGCGCCCTTTTAACTCCGATTGATGCACCGCCGAGCGCGAAAAAATTTCGCCTTACCAGCCCCTTTGTAAGTTCGCTTAAAAAAGACGATTACACCAAGGCCTTCAACAAGGTCAAAGCCTATATTGACGCGGGCGACTGCTATCAAGTCAACTTGACCCGCGAGTTTACCGCGTCCTACCAAGGTGATCCTTGGCAAGCGTATTTGCAATTGCGGGCAGCGGCTGCAGCGCCATTCTCTGCATACATGGATTTTGGCGACAGCCAGTTTCTATCCCTATCCCCTGAGCGTCTACTCGCTGCGCAAGAGCGGCAACTGCAAACCCAACCTATAAAAGGCACAGCAGCGCGCAGCGATGACCCACAAGAAGACTCAGCACTGGCCACCAAACTGCAAAATAGCGCCAAAAATCGCGCCGAAAACATCATGATCGTCGATCTATTACGCAATGACTTCAGCAAGAGCTGCCAAGCCGAAACCGTCGTAACTGAAGCGCTCTGTGAATTGCAAAGTTTCCGTACCGTCCACCATCTCGTCAGTACGGTTACCGGAACATTGCGGGATGAACGTAGCGAATTTAGCGCCCTCCTCGACTGTTTCCCCGGCGGCTCTATCACTGGAGCCCCCAAACATCGTGCGATGGAGATAATTAGCGAAATTGAGCCGCACCGACGCTCACTTTATTGCGGAAGTATTTTTTACTTGGGGCCGAACGGCAAGATGGACAGCAATATCGCCATCCGCAGCTTTGTTTGTAAGCAACAGAAAATAACGGGATGGGCTGGCGGCGGAATAGTCGCCGACTCAGTACTTAACGAAGAGTTCATTGAAACTGAAACCAAGATCAGCAAGCTACTCGAAGCGCTTGCTGACCTGGGCTTAAAGCCTATTACAGACTCAGATTACGCGAAGAAGCCTTAATAAATTCAAGCTTAAGCGCCTCATAATCGTGAACCGCCGGAAACTGCGGAAACTCCTTGATTACATTGGCCGGCGCTTTAAACAAAATACCAGCATCAGCTTCCGCTAACATAGTGGTGTCATTATAAGAGTCACCAGCGGCGATAATCCGGTAGTACAAGGTCTTAAGCGCGAGCACGGCTTGACGCTTAGGGTTAACTTGGCGGATTTTGTAATCGACCACTTTACCCAAACTATCAGTTTCCAACTTATGGCATAGCAGCGTAGGCCAACCCAGCTGCTTCATTAGCGGTGCGGCGAACTCGTAAAAAGTATCCGAAAGAATCACCACTTGGAAACGCTCGCGCAACCAATCCAGAAACTCCCGCGCCCCTTCCATTGGCTCCATATCGGCGATCACTGCCTGGATATCCGGTAAGCCCAAACCATTTTCTGCCAGCAAACGCAGACGCTGCTGCATCAGCACATCGTAATCAGGAACATCACGGGTGGTTGCCTTCAAGGCCTCAATACCGGTGCGCTCGGCAAAATCGATCCAGATTTCAGGGATCAATACCCCTTCAAGGTCAAGACAAGCAATTTCCACAAAAATACTCCTAAGAAAATGAATAAATGCGCTGGACGCAATAAAAACCGCGTCAATCTAACGGCTTGGGCTTAATAAAGCAATGCTGAGGGCCAAGTCGGACGTCAGCGGTCTGATGTCGGACGTAAAGCTAAAATCGACACATTTCCCTTGAATTTCCGTCCGACGTCCGACATCAGACTTTCGACGCTCCCTCAATACATCGGCAATTCAATATCAGCAAACAAGGCATCGAGTTCAATCTTGCTGTGGCATTGATAGGCTTTGTCGACAAGGTCTGGGGTTAGGTGCGGAGCAAAAAGCTCGACAAAGTCATACATGAATTTACGCATATAGGTGCCCCGCCGGAAGCCGACTTTAGTGACACTGGGCTCAAACAGGTGACTGGCATCGAGCGCAACGAGATCACCATCGGTAATAGGGTCGTAGGCCATTTCCGCTACTATTCCTATGCCGAGACCGAGACGCACATAGGTTTTGATCACATCAGCGTCGGTGGCAGTAAATACCACTCGGGGCTCAAGGCCTTTGTTTAAAAAGGCTTCATCCAATTTAGAGCGGCCGGTAAAACCAAACACATAGGTGACAATGGGGTGTAACGCAACATCTTCAATGCGTAGGTTTTTTAACGCTGCCAGGGGATGATCCTTGGGCACCAAAATGGTTCGGTTCCAGCGGTAGCATGGCATCATAATTAAATCGCTGAACAGCTCCAATGCTTCCGTGGCAATCGCAAAGTCGACGCCAAAATTAGCAGCAAGCTCGGATATTTGCATCGGTGTGCCCTGGTGCATATGCAGAGACACCTCGGGGTAGCGGTCGATAAAGGTTTTGATCACCTTAGGCAGCGCATAGCGCGCTTGAGTGTGGGTGGTTGCGATGGACAAACTGCCCTTTTTTGGGTTTTTAAACTCTTGAGCAATATGCTTTATGCTCTCGGTTTTGTAGAGAATTTCGCCAGCTGTTTTTAAAATCGCCTCGCCTGCCGGTGTAATACGGGTCAAATGCTTGCCATTTCGGGCGAAAACCTCAACTCCCAACTCGTCTTCCAGCATTCTAATTTGTTTGCTGATTCCGGGCTGCGAGGTAAACAGGCTTTGCGCGGTTGCAGACACATTCATTTCATGGTGCGCAACTTCCCAGATATAGCGCAACTGCTGCAACTTCATACGGTACTACTCCTTAAAATAACGCAATCTGAAATTACATGAACTTGATTTTTATTGTATTAGTCAAAGTTAGAGCAAACACAAGCATGACTATTTAAGCACTATTTATCGATTATATTCGCAATTCCATGGGGGACATGGCCAGTCGACACATGCTCCTTTGCAGATTCGCAATGGCCAGGCTGATCATCAAAAAACACATCCGCACCATAGGCTGCCAAAAACTCGCCTTTCTCAAGACCACCGAGAAACAGCGACTCATCGATCCGAATATTCCATTCCCGTAACGTTCTAATTACCCGTTCGTGCGCTGGCGCTGAGCGCGCCGTAACAAGTGCTATACGTATTGGCGGCGCATTATCAGGAAACTCAGACTGCAAGCTATTCAGTGCTGCCAAGAAGGCCTTAAATGGACCGCCGCTCAAGGGCGTGTTCGCTGCCGCGACCTCACTGGCGGTAAACGCGTCGAGACCATCGCGCTTGAACACTTGCTCAGCTTCGTCGGAAAAAATAACGGCGTCACCATCAAAAGCAAAGCGCAGCTCCCGCTTACCCTGCTGGGCCGTCTTTTTCGATCGCGGCAGTAAGGTTGCTGCGGCAACGCCGCTATCAAGTGCTCGGCGGACATCTTCAGCATTGGTAGATAAAAAAAGATGGCAGCCAAAGGCGGAAACGTACCTATAGGGGCTCTCGCCACCGCTGAACGCGGCGCGGCTAATATTTAAACCATAATGCTTAATTGAGTTGAACACCCGCAAACCGGTGTCCGCCGAATTACGCGACAATAGAATGACCTCAACTTTGGCGTCGTCTAAATAGTCATTCAGTTGTAAAAGGCGTTCGACAATGCCAAAGGCTTCGCCAGGTGCGAGAACCTCATCTTCGTGGTCTATTTGGTATTTTTGATAGGCCGCCAAGCCCTCTGCCTCGTACACGCGATGGCTTTCATCCAAATCAAATAATGCTCTGGATGAAATCGCGACAACAAGTTTATTCTCAAATCCTTTGGGCATAGACGTATTTCTAAGGGCGATAGGCTCACTATACAAGATGCCCAAGCTAAGGCAAGAAAACTGCACGCTCACTCGACCTAGAAAGCTATATAGCGAGCGCCCTAAACATCTTTAAATTATTCGCCCCACTCTCTATAAGGAGGTTTATATCAGCAATAATCCCGCCATTTAATGCCGAAAAGACCGGCTGATTTATTTCTCCACTATGCACTCTTGCCGACAAAACTCCGACGATATGAGGCTCGCCAGCAATCGTTTGCAGTAGCGCTGCACCACTTTGGCCCTCATAACTGACGCAATCAAGGCTATACAGGTCGCTTAGCAATGAATCACCGCGAAGCCATAATCCAGCCCGGCATCGCGAAAACCATAAGCTGTCTCGCTCTTTGTCGCTGGGATAAGCAAAACTGTCTACCCACGCTCCTGCGCGATCATCGCTGGGTGCCGCGAGACGTGGCTTGGTGCTTATCGCCAGTGCAGTAGACAGCTTAATGAGGGCCACATCCGAGCCGCTGTAGCGAGCGACATCCCCCGAGAGCTGGTCAGCGGGATTGTGCCCGGCATGCACCCATACCGCCGCAACCGAAATCGAATTACCAAGCGTTAACGGTGACGCAATATAGCGAAGGCTCACAAGGTTTTGCGAACCATCCGCCGCATATAGGCAGTGCGCGGCTGAAATCAACCACCGGCCATTTAAATGGGTCGCCGTACAGCGGGCCTCATACAGACTGCCATCGCGCTGAATAAATCGACTAATTAATACCCCAGTGTCCGGTGCCGAATCTGGCGTTCGCCAAACTTGATGACGGCTGTCACGAACTTCCCCCGCCGCTGTTAGACCAGCTTGCTCGGGATATAAGCCCCTAAGCGCCGGCTCAAACTCAATGTCGCGCTTACTATTAGCGACTTCACTCGCCCGCGCCCAGGCAAGTTTCAGCGTGCCCTCATGGCGGAGCAAAAGCCGTATTTGCGGACCACGCTTCGTCAGTACGGCAATAATATTGGGCCTCTCAATCACCTGACGATACTGCCGATCAGCGTAGATCAGCGCCTGAATTGGCCTTAACGGCGGCAGTATATTGAGCAGTTGATTTAGCGTCGCCAGCGCCTTGTCACGGCGCAAAGGCTCGCCGCTGTCGATTTCTCGCTGAAATTGCCGCAGGGCTTCTTCTGCGCTATCGCTGTCGTCCAAGCCTGCAAGAACATAAGCACTGCGTAAAAATCGTAAATCATAGGGCCACTGCTCAACCTTACGACTGCGCAGCGCATAGTCGTAGGATTTTGCCAAATTTGCTCCGATATCAGCGCTGCCCCAAAAATATAATTGCGCCAGATCCTGTGCTAGCAAAGCACAGAGACCTGCTGTTCCCTGCTCAATCGCCAATAAACCCTTAATGGCGTCGGCACTTGGGAATAGATCTCCGGCCGCGTTTTTAGGATAAACACTATTTTGACAATCGGCACTAACGGCCACCGAATACAGTAAAAAACCGCCAAGTAAGCACCGGCGTGCTATTAACGGCAGGCCAAGCCCGCTAAAATTCAACAAAGTTTTGAGTCGGTGCTTATGCATAGAACAACATGGATAGAACTCAGTAGCGAGGCGCTTCGTCACAATGCCAGCGTGGTGCGCCAGCTTGCCCCCAATGCGGCCATTTTAGCGATGGTGAAAGCCAATGGCTATGGCCATGGCGCCCACTGGGTTGCCGAACAATTAAAACAGCACGTAAATGGCTTTGCCGTTGCCCGGATCAGTGAGGCTCGCGTCTTGCGCGACGCGATGCCCACTAGCCCATTACTCCTGCTGGGTACATTAGTTGATAAGGACTTGCTGCTTACGTGCGCCGGCCTTGAGCTGGATATCGTTATTCATGATATCGCTTCAGCCAAACTTCTCGCTAACACCCCACTGCCGAAGCCCATTAGCGTGTGGCTTAAGATGAATATCGGTATGAACCGTCTCGGCTTGTCTGCGGCGGAGTTTAGAGAAGCTCACCTTTTGCTCAGTGGTAAACCTCACATCAGCAGTATCCTGCACATGAGCCACTTTAGCGACGCCGAAGACATCGATGCGCGACTGACCCAGCAGCAGAGCCAAAAGCTGCGCACGCTGAGTCTAGAGCTGGGCAATTCCCCCATCAGCATGGCAAATTCGGCGGCCATTATCAGCCATCCAGAGTCCCATCTCGATTGGGTTCGCCCTGGTATTATGCTTTACGGCGACGACCCCACTCAGCGCTTAAGCAATGAATTGGCGTTAAAACCTGTTATGACATTCAAGGCCAAAATCATCGCTACCAGAGAGGTGGCCAAGGATGAGGGCGTCGGCTACAACCACCGCTGGCGAGCAAGTGGCTCGGCGCGCATCGCAACAGTGGCCGCCGGTTATGCCGACGGCTACCCTCGCCACGCTCCAGACGGCACCCCTGTTTTAGTCAATGGCCAACGTGCAAGTGTGGCCGGCCGGGTATCAATGGATTTAATGACAATTGATGTTAGTCACCTACCTGCAACCGCCATTGGCGACGAAGTCACTCTATGGGGCGAGGGCCTCCCCGCTGCTGAGGTCGGTGAGCACTGTGGAACAATTAGCTACGAATTGTTTACCCGAATCACTGCACGCGTCAGTCGCTTTTATTGCTAAGAGAGATACGGGGCGAACTAAGGCCGCCCCGCTTCGCCCTGGTCACGATTGTGCAAGAATACTGGGCAAGCGCTCTTTAGTAAGGCGAAATACGACTGGACTCAACAATAACAAGGCAATTAAATTGGGAATGGCCATCAAGGCATTTAGCGTGTCTGCCAGCAACCAGATGAAACCGAGGTTCGCCATCGCACCCACAGGGATAGCTAAAACCCAGGCAACTCGAAACGGCTTAACCCCTTTCTCGCCAAAAAAGTATACGACACAGCGCTCACCATAATAAGACCAGCCCAGCATGGTGGTAAAAGCAAAAACCGCTAAGCCCACTGCAACAATGTAGTGTCCGCCGGGAATCAGGGCTTCAAATGAGCTTGCCGATAATGCCGCACCGGTTTCCCCAGTTTGCCACTCCCCCGACAGTAAAATCACAAATCCAGTGACGGAGCACACTAGAATAGTGTCAATAAAGGTCCCGAGCATGGCGATCATGCCCTGGCGCACCGAATTATTGGTCTTTGCCGCAGCATGGGCAATTGGCGCGCTACCGAGACCCGCTTCGTTCGAAAAGACGCCGCGAGCAACGCCGAAACGAATAGCAGCCACAATACCTGCGCCGGCAAAACCACCTACCGCCGCCGTACCGTTAAAGGCAGAGTAGAATATTAATTCGACCACCCCCGGCAGCGCAGAAATATTCATTAACAACACCAGAATACCGACCGCCATATAGGCAATTGCCATAAATGGCACCAAATAACCGGCGACACTGGCAATGCGTTTTACCCCACCCAATATCACTAGCCCCACGCCAATAAACATCACCAGCGCACTGATCCAAACAGGTACGCCAAAGGCACCGCTCATTGCATCAGCGACCGAGTTGGCCTGCACAGTATTGCCAATCCCGAAACCAGCAACGGCGCCGAACACGGCAAAACACGTTGCCAACCAGTGCCAGCGCTTGCCGAGGCCATTTTTAATGTAATACATTGGGCCGCCGCTAAAATTTCCTTCGCTGTCCTGCTCACGGTAATGCACGGCACAAACCGCCTCCGCGTATTTGGTGGCCATTCCAACCAGCGCCGTACACCACATCCAGAACAGCGCACCAGGCCCGCCAAGGGCTATCGCCGTCGCCACCCCCGCAATATTACCGGTACCTATAGTCGCAGAAAGCGAGGTCATTAAAGCCTGAAAGGGGCTAATTTCACCCTCTCCCGGCCCACTCTTGCGACCGGCCAGTAATAACTTAAACGCAGGAACAATCTGCCGTATCGGCATTAAGCGCAGACCGGCCATCAGGAAAGCGCCAGTGCCAAGTATGAGCACCAGCATTAACGGCCCCCACACCACGCCATTAACTGCCCCGACTATTGTGCTTATCTGCTCCATTCCCTTTCCTTATTGTTGTATTTTGTAAGTGAAAAAATTTAGATATTTAAAAAATCAAACTGACTGCGCTGGGGAAACAGTCCGTAAACCCCACCGGTATGCATAAACACAATATCACCAGTGCTGCCGAAACGGCCTTTTTGAAGCTGATCCAACATGCCGAAAAAGGCCTTCCCGGTATAGACTGGGTCAAGTACCAAGCCTTCAG
Organism: Zhongshania sp.; assembly: GCF_041623545.1. GTDB lineage: Bacteria > Pseudomonadota > Gammaproteobacteria > Pseudomonadales > Spongiibacteraceae > Spongiibacter. The sequence continues at coordinate 10,112 of NZ_JBFJWS010000069.1, forward strand.
TAGCGGCGACATCGGCAATACAGCGGAAAATCTCGGTATCAGCTTGTGCATAGCCAGGCCCGACATAGCCATCAATCACCTTAACCGAAAGTGAGTCAAGATTTATGCCAGTCTGATAGCGCGCTTCCCAACTTTTGAGATCACTATCGACCTTATTTACAAACCACGCCTCATCATCACAGACATTCACCCCCCAAACTTGGGCGTCTATGGCGTAGGCGCTAACGCCAGCAGTTAACCCCGCCTGAGTTCCTCCGGAGCCAGTGGCGCAAATAATATGTTTGGGATCAATATCACAACGCCTAAAGTCCTCCTTTAATTCCGCACAAGCCTGCACATAGCCCCACACGCCAATCGCATCAGAGGCGCCAGTAGGAATAATAAAGGCTTTACGGCCGCCTTTCGCATAGGTTTCTTGGCAAGCACGGAGCAAGGAATCCAGTTCGCGCTGAAACTGCGCTGGCGGATAATAAGAAATCTCCGCACCAGCCAACTGATCTAACAATAAATTGCCGTCGGCGCTGTCGGCTCGACGTCCCCGCAACAATAAATGACATTTAAGCCCCAGTTGCGCGCAGAGCAAGGCCGTGGCTCGGCAGTGATTTGACTGCAGTCCGCCGCAGGTGATAACCGTATCGCAACCCTCGGCAAGTGCTTGGGCCAGATTAAATTCCAATTTGCGGATTTTATTGCCAGATAAAACGCTTCCACTTAAGTCATCGCGCTTGACCCAAATACGAGGCCCAGCAAACCGCTCACTGAGACGACTGAGCAGCTGTAGGGGCGTGGGAAGCTGAGCTAAATGCAGCCGTGGCGGATTAATCGAGCTTACAAAATCAGGACTTGAGGTGTTTCGACGTGATTCATCAGGCATATTGTCACCTGTAGAGAATAGCGCCCTGCGGCCGCAGAGCGCGGGCAATGTTTAAATTGCTTTCAGTGTGCCCTTAGGCAGTACTGCATGAATTGAAGAGCGCTGGAATTTAAGCTCAACATTATCGGTAACGCTAAGAACAACATAGCTATCGTCAATTTTAGTGACTTTGCCCAAAATACCGCTGGTTGTCACAACTTCGTCACCCTTGGCCAGTGCAGCAACCATGGCAGCATGCTCTTTCTGACGCTTGCGCTGAGGACGAATAGCAATAAAGTAAAACAGACCAAACATTAATACCAAAAAGCCAATCTGAAATAACTCGCCACCTGGGGGCGCACCAGCGGCACCGGCTGTCTGGGCATGGGCTTGGGAGATGAAAAAACTCATTACACGTCCTTCTCAATCAAACAATTACTTAGAATAACACTGCTGACAAGGCGCCAGCAGTACTGAAAATACGCCTGCCATAGTACACAAGGCCAAACTTCAAAGCGAGTAATCGTAGTCCATCGTAAAGGGCGCGTGATCAGAAAAACGCTCGTCGGTATAGACGTCTGCGGCCTTAATCGTTGGCACCAAGCCGGGCGTAATCACGTGATAGTCCAGCCGCCACCCCACATTATTGGCATAGGCCTGCCCCCGATTCGACCACCAGGTATACACCGGTTCTTGATTGATCTCGCGAAAGGCGTCAACAAAGCCGCCCTCGTCATAAACTTTATCAAGCCAGGCGCGCTCGTGAGGCAGAAAGCCCGAGTTCTTTTGATTCGCCTTCCAATTCTTTAAATCAATTTCTTTATGGCAGATATTCCAATCAGCACAAATAACCAACTCCCGACCACTTGCCTTGAGTTCAAGAAAATGGGGGTAAATTTTATCGAGGAAAATATCTTTGCGGGCCTGCGCCTCCTCACCACTAGAACCTGATGGTAAGTACATTGAAATAACACTGATATTGTCGTAATCGGCACGGATATAGCGCCCTTCGCTGTCAAGAGGATCCCAGCCCAAGGCGGTAGTCACCTTATTCGGTGGCTTTTTACAGTACATTGCCGTGCCGCTATAGCCTTTCTTAATAGCGTCACAGTATACGGTGGTATAGCCTTCAGGGTGATAGAGAGGGTCTTCCAACTGATCGCGCTGAGCTTTGGTTTCCTGAATACAGACGATATCTGCATCTTGTTTTGCCAACCACTCAAAAAAACCTTTACGGCCAGCTGATCGAATACCATTGGTATTCGCTGTAATAATACGCACCAGTACAACTCCTCTAATAAAATTCGGTGGCCAGCTTACCAAAAACCCACAGGAGCCGGTTCACTTTTTCGCTGGAATTCTATTCATCCATTTGGACCATGCCCAGCGAAGGCGAGTAGCCCTAATATAGGGCGACATAATACATGGGCAGACATGGACAACACTATGAGCCAATCAAGCTTGGAAGGTTTACTGGCAATCGAGCAAATTAAAAAGCTCAAATACACCTACCTACGCGCAGTCGACACCCACAATTGGGAATTGCTCGCGAGCACATTAACTGCCG
>NZ_JBFJWS010000070.1:0-12417 GCF_041623545.1 Zhongshania sp.
ATCACCACCCGATGCTCATGAAAGGCGCTTAGCGCCATTGGGTCGTGCAATAGAACATTAGTATCAAGAACAAAGATTTTTTCCATAGGGGACTCTCTGTTAGTAACATCGATAAAAGTCGGCACATCATCGCCTTCAAACCGTGAACACGATAAGACCGAGAAAACCACAGGGGGCGAGCAAAACAATCTAAAAGAAGGGTGTAAAAGTACTGCGACGGCGCAGCGTGGGCGCGGAGCGCGGAAGGTTTATTACTGTAAGCCCAGGGGCTATAAGAGTTTGGCGGCAACAGCCCGCTCCATACAACACAGCGTAGCTTGATTATTAAAAGCGATGGCCATCATTGTCAACCGTTATTACTTTGATATCGGAAGACTCAGCAGCGCATTTCCGCTACCCTGTACCCCTTTTTAGCGACCCGAATACAGGTACCACACCTCCATGCTCGACAAAAATGCCCTGCAGCAACTCCGCGAACTCAAAACTCATATTATCGACACCAAAGACCAAGGTGAAGGCGAAGTTCGCGGCAGTCAGCGCCGTTTCGGTTTTGTTCGCCTCGACGACAAGCGCGATGTATTTCTGGCCCCAGACGATATGCAACGGGTATTTCCCGGCGACCGCGTTAAAATTACCGTGCACACCGACGACAAAGGCAAGTTTAAAGCCGAGCTAGAAAAGCTGATCGACAGCCCGCTGGACTGCTTCACCGGCCGTTATGTCGTTCGGGGGCAAGGTCATTTCGTAGAGCCCGATCTACCGCGCTTCAATAAACTGCTGTTTATTCCACCGTCACAGCGAAAAAAATGCGCTGAAGGCGATTTACTGTACTGCCAAGTTGCCCAACACCCATTTAAAGACGGCAAATCTCAAGTCAAGGTTTTAGAAAACATCGGCAGCCCAGATCAACCCGGCATTGAAGGCAAATACACCCAGCGTAAATTTAAACTGCCACGCGACTGGCCAGCTAGCTGCGGCATTACCGACGATATCTACAGTGACGGCCGCGAAGATCTCCGCGAACTGCCCTTTGTTACCATCGACTCCGCTGAAACCCGCGACCTGGACGACGCGCTATGGGCGCAAAGTAATGACCAAGGCTGGATACTGAAAATTGCGGTGGCCGACCCCGGCGCGGTCATTGCCCCCGGCAGCCCCATCGATATTGCCGCCAAACAGCGCGCCAGCAGCGTTTATCTACCGGGCTTCAATCAGCCCATGATGCCGAACAGCGTTTCGCAAAGCGCGTGCTCTCTGCTCGCTAATGAAGATCGACCTGCGATGGTGTGCACCCTGCAAATCGACCTTGATGGCGTCATTAGTGACATTCAATTTTGTGAGGCATTGATTCACTCCAAAGCCAAACTGAGCTACACCGACGTTCACGCCCATATCCACGGCAACATGGATCTCGGTTACCCATCATTAAACGCGCTTTATGCTGCAAGCCAAGCATTGAATCGCTATCGTCGCGAACATCACATTGTGATGCCCGAGCAACCTGACTTTCACTTTCAGCTTAATGAGCAGCGGAAAATCGAAAGTATTGTCAAAGTTGAGCGCAACGATGCTCACCGCTTAGTCGAAGAGTGCATGCTCGCCGCCAACCGCAGCGCCGCTCAGTGGCTGGGCGATTTCCCGACCCTATTTGTTAGCCACGCGGGGCTGCGAGAAGACCGTTTGGATAATGTTCGAAAGGTAATTGCAAAAGAATTACCTGGGCTGGGTGACTGTGACATTAGCAGCTTAGAAGGCTATAAGGCGCTGATAAAAGCCTGCGATGCCAGCGATTCTAGCCTGCCCCTGCGCAGCATCTTTGCGCGTATGCTTCAGCCCGGCACGATTAGCGCGGAGCCTAAACCGCATTTCGGTCTCGGGCTCGAACGCTACACCACATTTACATCACCACTGCGTAAATACAGCGACCTCGTTGTACAGCGCTGTATTCGCGCCAAGTTGCGCGGCGAAACAATTGAAGGCCCCAACGAAGAAATCGCAAACGCACTGCAAGACGCTTTGCGCAATGGTCGCCAAGCCAGCAACCAAATGGAACAGTGGCTGCAATATCAATACCTCGCCACTAATACCAGCGACACGGTATACAGCGCGCGCATTGCCCACGTTAATGGCGGCGGTTTCACTGTCGAATTAGTCGACTACGGGATCAGCGGCTTTGTGGAAGCCCGCACCATTACTGAAAAGCTAAGCTTCGATGCCGACACCCTGCGCCTATACAGCGCCCACAGTAATTATCAGTTAGAGCAGATTGTGAATGTGAAGGTGTCTGAGCTGGATGATTTTCAGCGGAAGCTGATGTTTGTGTTGGCCTAACGGCGAGACGCTTGACGGGAGACGTTGAACGCTAAGGCATTCGCTATGCTCATATAGATACCTGCCTGCGCAAGTAAGACGAAATATGCAGGTATGACACGGAGGTTAATACAAGGTAGTCACCCCTGCGGAGGCAGGGGTCTATTTATCGACGAAGTAAAAATTGCTCGGTAGCTGTATGCAGTAAAAGAAGAGGCGATTGCGCCTCCCGTCTCCCATCAAGCGTCCCCGCCGACTCAATAATCAGCATGCTTCGGCGTGCGCGGGAATGGAATTGCATCGCGGATATTGTCCATACCGGTGATGTAGTTCAGTAGGCGCTCAAAACCCAAACCAAAACCAGCGTGGGCGACCGTGCCGTAGCGCCGCAGGTCACGATACCACTCCAAACCCTCTAGGCCTTGCTCGGCCATGCGCATATCCAGCACGTCTAGGCGCTCTTCGCGCTGGGCGCCGCCGATTATTTCGCCGATACCGGGTGCCAATACGTCCATCGCTGCGACGGTTTTACCATCGTCATTGAGACGCATATAAAAGGCCTTTATGTCCTTGGGGTAGTTGGTCACGATCAGTGGGCCACCAACGTGCTCTTCACACAAATAACGCTCGTGCTCAGACTGCATATCTAGCCCCCAACGCACCGGGTACTCAAATTTTTTCCCCGATTTTTCTAAGATTTTAATTGCGTCGCCGTAGTCCATACGCGCAAAGGGCGTACTCGCGACGTTTTGAGCGCGCGCCAAAACGCCGTCGTCAACAAATTGATTAAAAAACGCCAAGTCATCCTCACAGTGTTCGAGTACCTGCGCCAATAAATAGCGGAGGAAATCCTCGGCTAGCGCCGCGTCATCGTCCAGATTAGCAAAAGCGATTTCCGGCTCCACCATCCAAAACTCGGCGAGGTGGCGACTGGTATTGGAATTTTCGGCGCGAAAGGTAGGGCCAAAGGTGTAGACCTTGGACATAGCCAAGCAATAGGCTTCGGCATTGAGCTGGCCTGAGACAGTTAAAAACGCTTCTTTGCCGAAAAAATCAGCGCCAAAGTCTACCTCGCCCTGCTCCGTGCGGGGTAAATTCATTAAATCGAGGGTACTGACTCTAAACATCTCGCCAGCGCCTTCACAGTCACTGGCCGTAATCAGCGGCGTATTAATCCATTGAAAGCCGCGCTCGTAAAAATAGCGATGCACCGCATTGGCCAACACCGTGCGCACACGCGTAATAGCGCCAAAGGTATTGGTACGGGGCCGCAAATGCGCAACCGTGCGCAAATATTCAAAGCTGTGGCGTTTTTTGGCAATTGGGTAGGTATCTGGGTCATCGATCCAACCGCAGACTTCAATAGCATTGGCCTGTATTTCAAAACTCTGACCCTTACCCTGTGACTCGACCAGCAGCCCTTTGGCGATCACCGAGCAGCCCGCAGTCAGACGCAAGACATCATCCTGATAATTAGCCAGCTCACCCGGTGCAACCACTTGGATGGCCGCTTGCGCCGAGCCGTCGTGTAGCGCCAGAAATGAAAACCCACCCTTGGAGTCGCGGCGGCTGCGGATCCAACCGCGCACTTCAATGTCGCTTCCCGTCGCGACCTCGCCAGCCAACAAGGATTTAATCGATACCACGCTCATAGGGTCTCCAAATATTCCAAACAAAGGTATTACGGCAGCCATTATAGGCCGCTAAGCTTGTATTGCGTAACGTCAGCGAGTAAAAACAGCCGCGCCATTTGCCGATCGAATTTAGCCCGAAAAATAGGCTCCCACAAAGCAGCATTTACAGCTAAAGTTAAGATATTAGACAGCGACCCCGCCATGTAAATGAGGCTCCCATGCAGGCTATAAACTTCATTGCCCACCGCGGCTGGCGGCAGCACTACCCAGAAAACACATATATAGCGCTTGAACAGGCACTTGCTGCAGGTGCGCTCAATATTGAGCTCGACATTCAACTCAGCGCCGACGCGGTGCCCTTTGTCTTCCACGACCCAAATTTAGCGCGTATGTGTGGTACAGATGGACTGATCTGGGAATTCACAGCCAAGGAACTACTAACCTTACACGCATCTGAGGCTGGGCGCCTTGGCGACAAATTCGCCAACAATCCGATGTGCCCACTGGCGGATATTGTTGATTTATTAAACGCCTACCCAGCAGCAAATGCTTATGTAGAGATAAAAGCAGAAAGCCTCTGCCAGTTTGGTACGGCGACAGTGGTTGACGCCGTCATTAATATTCTGAGGCCGATAGCTGATCGCTGTCTGCTGATTAGCTTTGAGCTAGACGCCTTAATCTATGCCCAACATGAAGGCTGGCAGCGCTTCGCCGCCGTTTTTGATTATTGGCCAGACTGGCAGCTCGCCACCCTCGCCGCCCTTAAACCCGAAGTCGTCTTTTGCGATAAACACTGTGTGCCCATCGATGCCGATTTGCGCCGATTGCCCTGGCCGGTATTAGTTTACGAAATAGGTACACTGCAGGAAGCAAAGGATTGGTTTGCCCGTGGCGCCGTCGCAGTCGAAACATTTTTAGTGGGTGAGATGCTTAGTGATTTTAATATAACCGTCGATTTCGCCGCGGATTCAGCTTAATTTTTCAGTAAAAAAATGAATAAAATCACTGCATTACAAGGATTTAACCCCAGCGCCATGATTACCGGCGCTTAACGGTTAGTTAAACTATAGGTAATACAAGGGCTAAGTCCTTGTATTTACACGCTAAGACACATGACCAATAAATTAAATACCACGCCAAAATAGCACTACACCCTCGAAACGCCCACCGCATCAGTAACCCAAAAAAAGATTGATTCTTCGTATACTGGCTACGTCATCAAGACACCTAGCAAACAACGAAATAACGGAGAAATACCATGAGCCAATTACAAGCTGCCATCGAAAGCCAAGACTTCAATGTTTTTGCTGAACTTGCCGCCAAATACAGCCTGCTAACTATTGTCGCGGTTGGCATTGTCGCTAGCTTCGCCGGTCTGGGCTAATTAACAATCTCTTTTAGGAGAACAACATGAATACCGAAACGCGCACAACAAACGACACCTTAAATGAGTTTGCGCACCAGGGTGCAAAATTTAGCCTGATCTCCATCGTACTCACCGGGCTTTTTTATTGTATCGCCGCACTGTATTAAGTTAGTCGGAAAACACCTCCAACCCCGCTTACTTATATTGGATGCCAGATTTGCCGCCGTCACTGGCGGCAAATAACATCAAGCCCCTCCTTGCAAAGCTAATTACGCCGCTCTTGCCAGTCTCGGCGCCACACGCCACACTAGCGCAAATTCTCTAACGGTGAATAAGCCCAGCGCTATGAAGTCCTTACATAAAGCCAACTATATTTTATTCAGCACCAAAAAACGTGACGGCAGTTTTGTCGCCACACCAGTGTGGTGCGCCGGCGACGAAAACTCCCTCTACATTTTTTCGGCAGGAAATGCCGGGAAAGTAAAACGTTTGCGCAATTTCAGCGAGTGCAAAATCGCGGCCTGCACGGTTTTAGGAAAGCGTTTAGGGGAAGACCACGCTGCCACCGCATACATACTTAATGCCGAAGAGAGTGCCATTGCCCATCGCAGCCTAATAAAAAAATACGGTATGCAAATGCGCGCATTAGACCTTGGCGCCGCCATCGCTGGCCGTAAAAAGACTCGCGCTTTTATACGCATCGCGCTGAGCTAAATTCGCTGGTTGTCGAAATGCCAATGCACCCCAGTCAATTCGGCCATTGACGGTGGACGAGGCTTAGCCTAATTTACGAGCTTTACCCCCTACTGGAGACATCTGCTGTGCGCACCCTAAACCAGTGGCTAGATGAATACGACGCCTCACACCAAAATCCCCGCAATAAAGCCATCCATATTTGGTGTGTACCCGCAATTGCCGTGTGCACGGTAGCCTTGCTGTGGCTGGTGAACATTCCCTACACCAGTGCGAACCTCGGTCAAATACTGCTCATTGCGTCGATGTTTTTTTATGGCTACTTATCCGCTCGGCTCGCTTTGGGAATGCTGCCATTGGTACTTATCATTGCCGCGGGCATAATGCTGTACCAAACCTATGTACCACTAGCACTGTGGATTCCAGCCGGCGCAATCTGGATTATTGCTTGGGTAATGCAGTTCATAGGCCACAAAGCCGAATCCCAACAACCCTCGTTCTTCACCAATATTTTGTTTTTACTGATTGGCCCGCTGTGGATTCTCGGCTCGGTCTACCAGAAATTCGGCATTCAGTTTCGCGACAGCTAAATCCGAACTGCTACTTAGCTTAACTCGGCAACCGGCAGAGTAAATGCACATAGCGGCCCAGCGCCCAAAATGGCTCTTGGTCGCCGTACTGCCACTCTAAGGCCAATACATCGTCGATACTGCGCTCAGCCCGCACCGCCCTGGGCATTAAATCGTAAACTAAACGAATACCCCGCTTAGCGACAACCTCGAGGCCTGCCGCCTCAAGCAGCGCAATCATTTCTTGGGGTTGACGTGGCGCAGGTGGCGTTAGCCCGCCTGGGTGACCAGCAAAATCCCGATCTCGCAGCTTATACAAGTTGCCCTTGGCCATATTGCTGATAATCAAGGCATTGAGGTTATAGAACATCAGTGACAAGTGGGCGCCCGGGCGCATTCCCGCGACCAGTGCCGCAATCACTTCCCGAGGTTCTTTCACCCACTCTAGAACTGCATGGCAGAGCACTAAATCGAAGGCCTGCTGCTTGGCAAGAGAATCCACCACTGTCTGAATTGAACCATGCTCAAGCACAAGCTGCTCACCGACGCCTGCCGTCGTAATAGCTTGCTGGGCAATAGCAAGCATATCAGCCGAAATATCGTTCAGGTGCACCTGATGCCCAAGTTCAGCGAGACGAACACTCATCTGTCCTAAACCACCACCCGCGTCCCAGACTGCCAATGTGTTTGATTGCTGCAACGCGGGCAGCTGGGCCAATAACTCCCGCCAGCACAGCGCTAGGCGTAACTCACCCTTCGGATTGCCGTAAATATTTTTGCGGAAACGATCTGCGATGCCGTCAAAATTCCGATCGCTCATATTGGCCCAAACCTAAAGAAAAGATGCCGAGCATAAGCAAGCACAGACCAAAGCTCAACGCATAAAAAAGCCGAAGCAATTACTTGCTCCGGCTTTTAGAATTTCGACATCCGATGTCGCACTCAATCCGTTGAATGCCTAGGCCTTCCAGACAATGCCTATTATCCCCCTTTCTCCAAAATTCAATAGTGGAATATACCGGCACGCCGCGTAAGACATATCTCACGCCAATGTCATAACCTACCTTATTTGCGCCATAGTGAAGCGCACACTCTGAAGCTAGGCATCTAAATCCGGAATTAAATCGTCCTTGAGCAATTCAATCGTATCCTTGATACGCAATTTTTCTTTCTTAAGGCGCTGAAGTAATAATTGGTTTTGGTAGGGGTTAGCTGCCAGCTGAGTTATTTCTTCATCTAAGGCCCGATGGCGAATCTGCAACAGTAAAATTTGTGCACTCGTAGATTGGATTTGGTCCATGTTAAACAGTATTCCAATAAGAACAACAGAGAACTGACTCTCACTTTTTACGCTGCGCAAGCTAGATACACAAGCCCCCGACGACCTACCGGCTAATTTTTGCTGATCTTTTTCGTCATTAGCAATTGATTGCTTCCGCCATTGTTCACAGAGTAGGCCTCCGCAATACTGGTGCTATCAACTTATGGTGCGTTCGACTTGCGCGCCGCTAGCAGGCAGAGGCTAATAATGTATACCGAATTATGTAAAAAGCTCGGAATCGAGTACCCCATCTTCGCGTTCACCCATTGCCGCGATGTCGTGGTCGCCGTCAGCAAGGCCGGCGGCATTGGCGTACTTGGCGCGGTGGGCTTCTCACCAGAAGAACTCAAGGCCGAGCTGGACTGGATAGATGAGCATATTGGCGACCTGCCCTACGGCGTCGATATTGTGATCCCACAGAAGTATGAAGGTATGGGCGACATGAGCCCCGAGGATCTCGAAAAAGAACTTTGGAAAATGGTGCCTCAAGAACACATCGATTTCGCCCAGAAATTGCTCGCCGATGCCGGCGTACCTGAGTGGCCAGACGGCAGTCACAGCATGGGACTACTCGGCTGGACCGAAGCCACCGCCACGCCGCTACTGATGGAAGCCCTCACTCGGCCTAAATGCAAACTGATCGCCAATGCCTTGGGCACGCCACCCGCGGACAAAGTCAAAATGATTCAAGATAGCGGCCGCTTAGTCGGCGCGCTCTGCGGCCGGGTAAAGCAAGCCAAAGCCCACAAAGAAGCGGGGCTCGATTTTATCGTGGCTCAAGGTGGTGAAGGCGGAGGTCACGCCGGCGACGTTGGCTCGGTAGTGCTTTGGCCACAGTGTGTTGAAGCTGCCGCCCCAGTACCCGTATTGGCTGCTGGCGGCATTGGCACTGGCCAACAGATGCTCGCGGCAATGAGTATGGGCTGTGCTGGGGTATGGACCGGCTCGCTGTGGTTAACGGTTGAAGAGGCACACGCCGAACCAGCACAAAAAGAATCACTGTTGAAGGCGAGCAGCGAAGACACCGTGCGCTCCCGCTCTTGGACCGGCAAAACCTGCCGGATGCTGAAAAATGAATGGACTGAGGCCTGGGACCGCGCCGACACGCCCGACCCTCTCGGCATGCCTTTGCAGGGCCTAGTGAGCGGAGACGGCATTCGCCGCACCGCAAAGTATGCGTCTGTTGGCGACTGCCAAAAAGTGGCTTTCAATCCAGTTGGCCAAGTGGTCGGGCAGATGAATCATGTCGAATCGACCCGCGCAGTAATCTTCAGGCTAATCAATGAATACGTGGATGCCCTCGATAGGGTTAATAACTTAATGCCTGAGAGCTGAGCTTTCCCAGCTCGCCGCGAAATGTTTGATGCGCGGCGAGCTGGGACCCGCCCTCTCAGAGGGACGACGAGCTTTTTATTTTGCTGTCATACCCGACCCCGATCGGGTATCCATGTAAACGTAGTGGATCCTTCTGGCTTATGGCATTCGCGCTACCGACTCGCCTGTGCGCAGTTGCGTGAGCTGGGCTCCTGCCTTCGCAGGAGCGACAATGCCTTAAAGCTCGCCATGAACTACAAGCCATAGCTCCGTATCATCCCCAGATAGCAAATATTTCAAGCACTATCGCGCTCAGCTAATACTCGTTCTACGGTATCAACTATCACTTGGGTCTGGCGGTCCACTTCAATATTGACCCAATCGCCGACGCCCTTTTGCCCTAAGTTAGTCACCCGCAGCGTCTCCGGAATCAGACACACGCTAAAACATTCTTCGGTCGGCTGATAATCGGCAACCGTTAAGCTGCAGCCATTCACCCCAATAAAGCCCTTTTTAAATACATATTTCGTCAGTTGTGGCGGTAATCGAAAATACAGACTGCAGTTATTCTCCGACTCCTCAACAGCAATGATTTCTGCACAGCCATCAACGTGACCGGATATATTGTGGCCACCAATTTCGGCGCCCTGCTTCGCTGAACGCTCGACATTCACCAAGTCGCCGACGTCTAAGCCGCCTAACGTCGTTAATGTGAGGGTTTCCTGCATGGCGTCAAAACAAATTTGCTGGCCATTAATTTCAGTGACCGTCATACAGACGCCGTCTAGACCAACACTGGCGCCAATGCTCAAATCCACTAATAACGCTGGCGGTAATTCGATCGCCAATTGGCTCAAGCCGGCCTTACGTAACACCGACGTCAATGGATAAGCGCCGTGAACAATTCCTGTATACATCGTATTCATGCCTATTTTACGTTACAAGATCTTAACTTAGATTGAAGCAATCTCGCCAATGCCGCATTATGCCTCCACTGACAATAAGGACAAAGGTTCCCGTTACTATGAACAATTTTGGCAAAGTATTTATGCTGGCTTTTTGGCTAAGTTTTGCAGTGAACTTTTTTGTTCCACTCTTGGGCGAACAAAGTGCATGGCTACAGTGGGTCGGCATCGCCTTTTTAGTTGCCCACGCGTTTGAATGTATTGTTTTCCGCAAACAAGTTCACGCTAGCTACACAAACCCAGCTGAAGGCTATGCGGTCGTCATGTTGTTCGGTGCGCTACGCACCGCCGCATGGATGCGCAAAAAAGCCTAGCGCCCCCGAACCCTGTCACTATTAGCATATATGCGATATTGGCGGGGTCACGCGCCATCCACCGACCAGCGGTCATAGCACCGTGGCATGAGAACTGCTAGGATTCGCTTTTTCAGCAACACATCTTCGGGACAGACTCATGAAGCGGGTGATTTTCAATCAGAAAGGCGGTGTTGGCAAAACCAGCATTAGCTGTAATTTGGCGGCCATCAGTGCTTGGAAGGGCTTTAAAACCCTCGTAATTGATCTAGACATTCAGGGCAATAGCAGCGAATACCTGATTGGTAGCCAATTTCGCGACTTAGAAGATAATGCCGCCGATTTCTTTAAACAGAAATTATCCCTGTTCGGCAAAAGCAAAGAAGCCGCCGACTGCATATATGAGACCGAGTTTGAAAATCTCTATCTGATGCCCTCGCACCCGGAACTCGCGGTCATCGAGCGTGAACTCGAGACCAGGCACAAAATTTATAAGCTCCGCGATGCCCTGAATAAGCTACAGAAGGAATACGAGCATATCTATATCGACACACCGCCAGCGCTGAACTTTTACAGCCGTTCCGCCCTGATCGCTGCCGACTCACTGCTTATTCCCTTTGATTGCGATAGCTTCTCTCAGGGCGCTTTAATGGGCCTCATGGAGACCGTGGAAGAAATTCGGGAAGATCACAACGAAGAACTCAAGCTAGAGGGTATTGTGGTCAATCAATTCCAGGCCCAAGCCAGCCTGCCTACCCAATTAATTGAAAGCATGAAACAAAATGGGCTGCCCATTTTTGCGCAATACCTGAGTAGCTCAGTGAAGATGAAAGAATCCCGCAGCCGGCAAAGCCCAATGATTCATTTTGCCCCCTCTCATAAGCTTACCCAGCAACTTCTCGCCTTGCATGACAGCTTGAGTGGTAGCAACATCGCGAGCGCCGCGCGCACGGCCTAAAGCCGCGGTGCACAATGGGTTTACGGCGCCGAGGCGCCCAAACCCACCTTGCCGTTTTTATTAATGGTAATGTCCCCTAGGCCGAAATTTTCTACCGCGGCGGTAAGGCTTAATTGATAATCCAAGTCTGACTGCATACTTCCCATTATCGCTCGTAAAACGCCCAAGCCACTGAGCAGATTAACATCGACTGGCACCACAATTTGGGTACGGCCATTGGCCGGCAAGCTAAAGGACTCATTCAAGCTCCCCCCTGCTAAGGCCTGCCCCTGCAAACTCAGCTGATAACGCAAACGACCCAAATTTACCGCAAAGCTATTGGGGTTATCCAACTGTAAACCAACCAGCAGTTGCTGCTGGAAGCCGTTGCTGGGCGCCATTTTAATATGGGTAATCGCCACCTGAGGCTTTTCTATGGGGTTGAGCGCGGCACATGCCGAGAGCAATAGCCCTAGGATCACCGTCATCATCAACTTAACTCTCATATCACTGCCCCTCTAAACTTTTGGCATAAAAAAGGGGCACCATATTGGGCGCCCCTGCATCATCATAACGCGTATTACTGCGTTGGCAGCATTTCGATTTCAACGCGACGGTTTTGCTCGCGACCTGAAGCCGTGCTGTTGTCAGCAATGGGATCACGTGGACCATAGCCTGTGGTGCGAACGCGGCTAGCAGCCACACCCTGGTTCATAAAGTAACGACCAACGCTATTAGCGCGCTGTTCAGACAGACTCTGGTTGGTCTGGAATGAACCAGTTGAGTCGGTGTAACCATTAATTTGCATCAGGGTTTTATCAAACTCTTTCGCTACCAAAACCACGCTGTCTAAGACACTGTGAAAGCCGCCTTTGATCGCTGAACTACCGGTGTCGAAGGTGATATTGCCGGGCATAATCAGCTTGATATTGTCGCCAACTCGCTCAACGCGAACACCAGTACCTTCAAGGCGGGCACGTAATTTCGCTTCCTGACGGTCCATGTAATAGCCGTA
>NZ_JBFJWS010000071.1:0-12352 GCF_041623545.1 Zhongshania sp.
GCAATCGCCAGCGCTTTTACCGGGTCAGCGGCGTCATCAATATAGACATGGCAAATACCGTCGAGATGTTTGATAACAGTGACGGTAGCATCGCGAGCAATACGCTCAATTAGCCCCTTGCCGCCCCTAGGCACCACCACATCAACAAACTCAGGCATGGTGATCAGTTCACCCACCGCCGCGCGATCGGTGGTTTCCAATACCTGAACCGCATGCTCGGGCAAACCAGCAACCTTTAGACCTTCGCGTATACACGCAGCCAAAGCCTGATTTGAGTGAATCGCCTCCGACCCGCCGCGCAAAATAGCGGCATTGCCAGATTTCAGACACAGACTGGCGGCTTCAACCGTCACATTGGGCCGGGATTCATAAATAATACCGATGACCCCGAGTGGCACCCGCATCTTGCCAACCTGAATACCACTGGGCCGGTAGTTTAAATCGGTGATGGCACCAACCGGGTCGGCCAGCGCGGCGACTTGGGTCAGACCTTCAATAATACCGGCAATACCAGCGGTATTGAGCGCCAAACGATCGAGCAGCGCTACGTCGAGGCCTGATGCCTCACCTGCGGCAAGGTCTTTGGCATTGGCGGCAAGAATGTCCTCACGCTGGGCGTCTACCGCCGCGGCGATAGCCAGCAGGGCACGATTCTTAACGCCAGTATCAGCCGCCGCCACCAGTCGCGATGCAATACGCGCCTGACGACCCAACTGATTCATATACTGCTTAATATCCATGAGCCTTCCAATCCTCTCACCTCCGCGCTACCGCAAAGGTCTATACCTGCTAATTCCCCTGTCGGAGAACGAAAAATGACCGCTAGTATAACGGATTGGAAAAGGACTCACTATCGACAATATGTACAGTCGGCCGCGCGCTCAGCTTGATAGCGAGTTTACGATGTCGTGAAGTGTATCCAAGCGTGCCAAGGGGTCGTCGATCCCAAGAATTTGATAGGCATCGGCAGCAGGCAACGGCAATAATTGCGCCAAACTATTGGCCAAAGCACCCGCCGTCTCGACATTCAACTGCATTCCTAAACGCTGAACATGAGGGTGCTCACCCAATTGCTGCAATAAATCGTGCAACTCACTACTGTGCGGTGGCAATGGCACATCCTCCGCCTCAATCACCCACCGCACACTACCAACATACAGGCCGGTCTCGTCTTGCCGAGCAGACACCAACTGAAACCGACGACGCCCTTCTACGACAACACCCAAAAGGCCATCCGGCAATTGATCCCAATCGGCGATATGGGCCTCGGTACCAATTAGCGCTAAAGTCGCCTGCCGCTCACCTGGTTTAAGCACCTCAGCTCCGCCTTCGGCCAACCAAACAATGCCAAAGCTCTGCTGATTACGCAGGGTATTGCGAATTAAGTCCAAATAGCGGCGCTCAAAAATCCGCAAACCCATGCGACCGCCTGGCAGCAGCACTGCGCTCAGCGGAAATAGCGGCAATTCTACTACCGCACTCAACGCTGACTCAGACATTAGCCTCCACAACCCCCTCGACAATCTTTTCTTGGCTACTCTCAGGGCCTAGCGGCTTAATTACCAATAGAAGTTTTGGCAGCAACAGCATTGCGCCCAGCAGTGCCGCCAGCATCGCCAAGCCCGTTAACAGACCAAAATAAATGCTCGGGGTAAAGTTCGACAAGGCCAAAATAGAGAAGCCGAAGATGATAATACTCGAGGTGTAATACATTGCCTTACCGATACTGGCATGGCAGCGGTACATAGTGGCCATGTAATTGCGGTCAGCCGGGAACTCCTGTTTAAAACGGTGCACATAGTGAATGGTATTATCCACGCCGATACCCACGGTAATCGCGGCAATGGTGATCGTCATCATATCCAGCGGAATACCCGCCAAGCCCATACCGCCCAATACTGCACCGGCTGCCAATAAATTGGGAGCCAGCGCAATAAGCGCCAAGCTCAATGAGCGGAACAAGACCATAAACATGGCCAGTATCGCCACAAACACCGCACTCAAGGTCATGATCTGCGAGGTGAACAGGCTTTGCAGCATATTATTGTATAAAACCAACATACCCGTCAGGTGGACTTGCTCAGGCGCAAAGCCCAGCTCATTCACTAAGTGGTCTTCAATATCACGCAACAGTTCATTGCGGTTCAAGGTCCGACTGGTTTCCTTCACCCGAATACTTATGCGCGCCTGATCGACTTCAGCTGACATATAGGGGTCAATCAAAATTGAGGATATCGACTCAGGCAATGAGCGCTGCGCCAGGGCCAATTGCAAGTCGTCGACATTACCCATAATGATTTGCATCAACTCATAGAAGGTCGACAGCGACAGTACCTTGCCGGTCTCAGGCAAACCGTCGACATAATCATGAACTGATTGAATGCGCTGCAGCCCTGCGACGGTAAACCATTCACTCTGGGCCGCGCCACCACCACCAAAATCATCACCAAAATCGTCACCGAAGTCATCGGCAAAATCAGTGCTAAAGTCGCCAAAATCGTCCTCTGCGGGCTTAGCTGGCTTCGCGGCGACGGGGTCTTTCTTAGGCAGATCTAAAATTATATCGAGGGGAATGGTCCCGCCCAACTCGGCATCGATGGTCTCCATACCCTGATAAATTTCAGTCGTATCGTGAAAATAATCAATAAAACGGTTTTCCACTTTGAGCTGGGTAATCCCCCAAACACTGAGCAGTAATAACGCGGTCGAAACCACCACTACCGTCCGACCAAAACGCTCAGTGGCGACCGCAAAATAGCGGGTAAAAGCAGCGGAATCGTCAGAGCTGCCTTTTTCATTGCGGCGCTTCATCAGCATCATGGCACACGGCATAACGAGGAAGGTCAACACAAGCGCCGACACCACGCCAATAGTCATCATCCAGCCAAAATCGATGACCGGACGAATTCCGCTCACCACTAAGGAGGCAAACGCCACCAAAGTCGTTAAGGTGGTGTACAAACAAGGCTTGGCCATAATCGCCGTGGTTTGCGAGACTAAGCTAAATTGATCCGCATCAGGCTGCGCCGCCGAATATTCTCGATAGCGCACCACCAAATGAATAGTAACCGACAGGGTTATTATCAGCAGCAAAGCGACGAAGTTCGCTGAGATAACCGTTAATCGCCAGTCGAGGAAGCTTAACAAACCCAGCATAAAGACCACGTTCAATACGCAAGTCGACAAGGGAATGAGCACCCAGCGCAGGCTGCGGAATATCACGGTCAACAAGGCAACAATAAACAACAATATGCCGGCGCCAAATACGCGCAAATCACTTTTAACAAAAGCAATCATATCCACCGCGATCATCGGCACACCGCCGAGGAACACCGTGGCGTCGCCGCGATAATCCTTAACGATGTCCCGTGCCAGAGCCACTAACTCGGCTTGCCGCTCATGGGACTCAGCGGTGTAATCCGCGAAAGTCGTCTCTAAGGCGTCCAACTCCGCCTGCTCCGCAGCGCTCGCACTTTGACTAGCCACCTTGGCGCGCAGTGCATCACGCTGATTCAGTAAGTCGTAGTAGCGTTCATCGCGCTTTATATTGACTTGAATCGCGGTGGTACTGCCGTCAGTACTCGTCAATAGCGACTTGTATATGGGGCTGGTGGCAAGCTCTTCACGCACCATATCCATATTGATATCCGGCGCAGTACTCAAGGTCGGAATCTCACCCGCAGTAACTTGACTCAAAGACACCCGTGGGCTTTCCAGTAGCGGCACATCCAATATCGAGGTCACGTTTGAGATATTGGGCAGTGTCGCCAAGCGATCCCGAAGCTCTGCAAGGGTTTGCAATTGCTCTGGGGCAAACAAGTCGCCCTTAGGCTGATACGTCACCAGCAAGAAGTCTTCTGAACCGTAGCGCTTACTGATCTCCCGGTAATACGCCAGCGACTCGTCACCCTCGAGTACCAAAGCATCAGCGGAAGCATCAAGTTGCAATGTCGGGATGTAGCTTCCCAACCAGCCGACTAGGGCGAGTAAAACGGCCAAAACCCAAAATGCATTACGCAGAATTACGCGCTGATACACAGACAATAACATTGCACTCATAGTTGTCCCTTAAGCGTCATCGTTTGCCGGATTGCCTACTCCGGTCCATTTTATAAAATCGATTATTATTCGCCCCAACGTGGCACGAGGTCCTGAGCCACGCCGAGGTGATCTAAAATTCGCGCCACCACAAAATCAATCAAATCCGCCACACTTTGCGGCTTGCGATAAAAGCCAGGCGATGCCGGCATCACTGTCGCGCCCATTTGCGTCAAACTGAGCATATGCTGCAGGTGAATTGCCGATAAGGGCATTTCTCTTGGCACTAGGATTAATTGCCGACGCTCTTTGAGCGCAACATCGGCGGCGCGTTCAATTAAATTATTGCTAGCGCCGCAGGCGATAGCAGATAGTGTTCCGGTACTGGCAGGGCACACCACCATCGAGCTCGGCGCCCCACTGCCCGACGCTACCGCCGCCATCCAATCTTCTGGGCCATGCACCTTAAGTTGTTCCGCCGTACATTGAAAGCGCTCGCACAAATACCGCGACAGCGCGGCAGGTTTAGCGGGCAAGGTTTCCTCAGTCTCTGTTGCCACGACCAACAAGGCCGCCTTAGAGATCATAAAATGCACTTCACAGCCGGCGGCCAATAGGCACTCCAGTAGTCGCAATCCGTACTGCGCACCAGAGGCACCGGTCATTGCTAAGGTTACTGCCTTCACCATTAACCCTGCTCCCAACGCTTGCGCAGTGCCGCGATAAGACGCTGGTGCACACCACCAAAACCGCCGTTGCTCATAATCACCAAATGATCACCCGCATTTAAACTCGCACTGAGCTCCGCAATCGTCTGCTCGAGATCGACACTTAGCCGCGCTGGTGTCGCGCTGCCAGCAATTACCGAATCCAGTGACCAATTAAGCCCCGGAGGCTGATACCAAATAACCTCATCGGCAAAATCTGTCGCTGGTGCCAAACGCTCTTTATAGATACCCATACGCATAGTATTGGAGCGCGGTTCTATTAACGCGACAATTCTTCCCTCACTCACTCGACCGCGCAAACCTTCGAGCGTTGTGGCAATTGCGGTGGGGTGATGGGCAAAATCGTCATATACCGAAATACCCGCGACGGTGGCCAGCAATTCCATACGCCGCTTAACGCCCTGAAATTGGCATAACGCAGCAATACCGTCCTTGGGTTGAACCCCAATATGATGGGCCGCAGCCAAGGTCACCAAGGCATTATTCACATTATGGGCGCCGGTGTGAGACCAATTCACGCGGCCCTGTAGCACGCCCTTATAGAACACATCGAACTGCGAAAAATCGCCGCTGAGCACCTTGGCCTGCCAATCGGCTGCCTGCGCCCCATCACTGCTGACCCGCTCCACCTCACTCCAGCAGCCCATGTCGAGCACTTCGTCTAAGGCCGATTCCGCCGCTGGTACGACAATACGACCAATCGCGGGCACAGTGCGCACCAAATGGTGGAACTGACGTTGGATAGCGGCTAAATCCGGAAAAATATCCGCGTGATCAAACTCGAGATTATTGAGAATGGCCGTAAAGGGGCGGTAGTGGACAAATTTCGAGCGCTTATCAAAGAAGGCACTATCGTACTCATCTGCCTCGATAACAAAAAAATCGGTATTACCAAGGCGCGCCGACAGACCAAAATCAGCGGGAACACCACCAATTAAAAACCCTGGCTGAAAACCACAGTCTTCCAAAACCCAAGCCAACATACTGCTAGTCGTGGTTTTACCGTGTGTGCCGGCGCAGGCCAGTACCCAGCGACTTTGCAGTACATTGTCACTCAACCACTGAGGACCAGAGGTATAAGGAATACCCCGATTCAAGACATGCTCGACCGCCGGATTACCTCTGGACATGGCATTGCCAATAATGACGAGGTCTGGCTCGGGAGACAGATGCGCTGCCTCATAACCCTCCATCAAGGTAATGCCTTGGGATTCAAGCTGGGTACTCATGGGCGGGTAAACATTGGCATCTGAACCGGTCACCGTATGCCCCAGCTCACGCGCTAGAATCGCCAGGCCACCCATAAAAGTGCCGCAAATACCCAAAATATGAAGATGCATATAGAAAAACGCCACACAGAATAGTCTGTGTGGCATGGTATCACTGCTCTCGCGCCAGCTCTACGCTAGCGCAGCGCATTGCGCGATTAGACCTTGCTCAACCTGCAGCCCTTAGAAAGCCGCGCTGAAGGTGAACCAAACTTTTTCAGTATCCATCAGATTCAATCCCCCGCCGTTAAAGCCAGTGCTATCACCAGCGCTATAACTCGCGTAACGCAGCTCCGCCGAATAAGGTCCCCAGCTCTTAGCGACCATAGCGCCGATTTCCGAGCCAAGATCGCTGTCGCCCGCACCATTGTCCTGTTCAGACTCAAAATCATGGTAGGCCACCAGCCACTTCACACCCATCACCGCACCACCCAAGGTGAAATAGGTATCACTGATACCTTCGCTGATATTGCCCAAACCTTTGTTTAAGAACATATCCGTCCAACCTTGAAATTTAAATAAGGTGGCCAACGGCGTAATGAAGAAGCCATCTTTATCGGCACCCAATACCTCGTAACCAATACCTAAGGTCAGCGGTGCAAGCTTATAGCTCGCCTCAGCAAGCATATAATCAGCGCTGTAGTCAGCAGGATTTTCGCCTGCGCTCTCTTGGCTCGCGTACTCAAGATTATAGGCGAGATCCCCGGTGTTACCCTGCCAGCGAACACCATAGGTATCCGTGTCCATACGCTTGAACCCGGCAAAATTATCATCGGTCTCTAGCAAATAGGCATAAGCGACGAGGGTACCTGCAGGTAAAGCATAACTGGCATTGAATAAGTGGGAATCCATCTCGGTATCACCCACCGCGCTAGCCTCACCAAAAATTCGGTTTACATTAGCGATATGGGCGTAACCCAAATTTAAATTTTCAATACTGCTATTGGCCACAGTAAAGGCATCGTAAGTCTGTTCGTTTTGGCGCCAGCCAACATGACCAACAAAGCGGTGGTTATCAAAGGTTAAGCGCTGACGGCCGTATTTAAATACGCTATTCCAATTGCTGTAAGCGACAAAGGCCTGATTTACTTCTGTACCCTCCGGATCAGCAATGAGCGCCTCTGAAGTCTTGCCATTGACACTGTCATTGGAATCCCCGGCAAAATTACTGACGTCATCAAACTCAATAAATCCGCTGAAACCATTAACGGCTTCGGTTTTAAAATTTACCCGTGTTTTTAAGGTTAGTGCGTCACCGGTTTTATTGCCGCCAGCGGCAACGTCCTCAGCAACCGACTCATAACGAAGCCGTAAATTTATATGGGCTTCGCCCTTGCTTAGTGCCTCTCCAATCGTGTCAGCCGCAAAAGAGGTTTGTGCTGCTGCACCCAATAAAGCAACGGAAATAGCCAAGGGCAATGATTTCATTTTCAGCATAATATGTCTCAATAAGGTAAATGTTTGTTAGGCAGATACGCACCGCAAACAATACTTGTCCTAATTAATTTGCGATATCTCCTGTACAGCAAACAACGGGCCATAAAAAAACATAATCCGAAAACCATATTTTTAATGCTTAAAAATCATAAGCTTACTAAGATAAAAATTTTAACATGTCACTATAAAGCACCATTAAAAATCATTTTCCTATTGACATAATTCTGTAATAATTCAAAAAGATGCACGAATGCACCAATTAAAACCATTGATAATTTTGCAAAATCTTGGCCAGCACCAAAAGATTGCATTAAATAAAAGGGCGTCATTCAAGATATTCAGCGTGAGCTTTCGCGCCAAATCAATACATAACAGTGCGCAATAGCCCGCCATGGTGCAGGCCCGTGAACGACGTTAATGCGGGAAGAGCATTAGGATTAAATTTGCTAAACCTAGTTTCAGAAAAGCTCAGTCTTGCCCAAGGCATTAGCGATAAGCCAACCGCCGGAGCTTAACTGTCCGCGACAACTCACTGCCGCGCGTAACTAAGGCACATAACTGATGGGATAATTGGGGTAGGTAAAAGCAGGAACAGACTTGGCCTCAAACTTCAACATCCGAACTCGCTGCAAAAGCTTTTGCTTTAAGTCGGGATTAAAAAAACTCGATGACACAATCTCACAATGACTAACTGAGCCATCGGCTTCTATGGTAATGCTCACTATCACCGTACCAGTACCAATCGTACTGTCTTTACGCGCGGCACGATTAAAAATAGTGTAAAAGGCTGTTTTGCTGCGATCAAAAGCGAACTGAATCTCCTCCAAGCTTCGCGACGGTTTTACATTTCCGCTACCACCCAAGCTACCCTTGGCCACCGAGCGCGCGGGGACTGCAGCAAGCGTCTCGGTGCGGTGACTACCCACTGCGGTACTCCCTTGGGCATCACTAACACTTCGCTCGGCAAACTCCCTGTGGCCCGCACTGGCTTTAACCGCCGATAGCTGTTTAGCCGTTGTCACTGATGACTCGCTCGTCACTAAATCGCGATCGCGAAGACTTTTTTCTGTGGCCAATACCCTGTCGCCGCTACCGCGCAAATGCGCTAACTGTTGACTAAAGGCCATAACCCCTGCCTGGGCCGCGGCCGCTTGCGCCGCCTGACGACGCGCGGCTGCCGCAGCGGCGTCTAGCACCTGCCGCTCCACAGCGACCGGCTTACTCACTGGCTCAACGATTGGCTTCGGCTTAGCTGGCGCGGTCACTTCTTCAGATTTCGGCAATGGCTTTGGCACTTCCGGCGGTGGCGCCGGCTTTACGATTGGCACCGGCAATAGCTCAAGGGCATAAGGCACCTCCGGCACTGCTTTTGATACCTCCGGGCGCTCAATTACCCACGACGTCAGCAGCAATAAACTTGCAACCAAAATACCCAGCACATTGCTGAGTATGCGTTTAAAACGACGATCCACTGCTACCGTGATTCCCCAGCAGTCCGCGCCCAATACCCCGTACCCAGCAAGTGATGATCCAGCGCTGTTCTGCGCGATAAGCAAAGTATTCATGCGCCACCTCCCGGTGCTATTTCACGCACAGCGAGGGATACCTGATCAAAGCCGGCATCCACACATGTCGCCAATATTTTTTTGAGTATGCGGTAAGGGGTTTTCTGGTCGGCGACAATATTAACGTCGCGGCCTAACGCCGCTTGCTCGTCAACGCCCGCTTCACTATCTGCCATTTGACCCAATGGGCGGAGTGCAGCGACTAATAAACTTAGCACCCGATCTTCAGATGCCAGCGCTTCATCAAGGCTCATAATACGCCGCTCGTCGAGTAGAATAGCGTTCTCACTCACCGCAACGGTCGCGGTGCGCTTGGCGTTATCACTGGCGATGGAACTTGGTAGAATTAAATTTTGATATTCGGGTATCACCTCCACCACCAACGCATTAACCAATAAGTAAAAAACTAAAATCGCGAAGATATCAATTAGCGACACGACATTGATCGCGACGTCGCGGTCACCGTCCTTAATTTTTCTTCTTAACTTTCGCTCCTGCCGTTTACTCATGGCCGCACTCCGGATTCCACCGCCGCGGCAACTGCGGCATCGCCCATCGAAATCAACGGAAACAGCGCCCTAGCACCGTCCGCGCCCACCACTCCTGAAGGATATTCGCGAACACTATCCATAACCGCCACAATATCGGCGTAGGCCACCTCCTCGGCGACAAACAATGCCACTCTGGACTCATCGGGATGATTCGCTTTTATTCCCACCAAGGACTGACTTAGTCCCGCCGTATCATATGCGTCGTCAATTTTCGGCAAGCTTTTTCGAAAACCAGTCCTACTCGTAATGACTAAATTATCGGCAAACAAACTGACCGCCAGAGTTAAGGACGGCTCGTCGCTACCCATTGATGGTTCCGCAAGCGACGGCAAACTTAGTTTTAAGGCGTGCAATTTACTCGCAGAAATCGATGAGCCAACTAAAAGAAAAAATACCAATACTGCAAATACATCAATCATCGAGACAATATTTAGCTCACCCTCTGGGCGCTGACGCAAACGTCGTTTCAGACGCCGCAAGCGACGCGAACTCCGCGCCCCTTCATCCCCTTCCGGTACGATCCCAAACATTGCGCTCATACTTCCCCCTCAATGCTGCAGAGATTTACTTCGACTAATCACAGTTACAAAGCGCGAGCAGGCTGACTCCAAGGTATCCACTAACTCCCCGGCCTGACTTTGCAAATAGGCGTGAGCAAATAGCGACGGGATCGCGACCATCAAACCAAACGCAGTACAACTCATCGCCTCAGAGATACCCGCTGACAGTAAATTAGCCTTCTCCACGGGATCGGCATTACCCAAGGCGCCAAAGGCGCCAATTAAACCCAACACCGTACCCAACAAGCCCAACAAAGTTGCAGCATTAGAAAATGTCGCCAAATAATGGGTACGTCGCTCAATCGCAGGAAGCAGGGCCATGAGCCCATCTTCAGTTGCGATCTCGACATCACTGCGCCGACTGTCAATGCGCACCTGCTCAAAGCCACAGCTCATAATATGGGCGACGGCGAACTTTGAATTGGCAATCAAGTCCTCTGCTTCACTCATTTTCCCGGCATTTAGCAATGGCCAAACCCTTGCCCAAAAGCGGCGATTATCCCTTAGTGCCTTACTCAGAAAAATGAAGCGCTCGATGCTTATCGCAATGGCAAGTGCCAACACAAGTGCAATGGGGTACATAAAGTGACCGCCATTATTAAAAAATTCGATGATGGTCGTCAGGATTTCCATAATTTTTCCTCAAAATTAAAATGTGATCAGCACAATCACGCCGCGCCACTCACCAATTATTACGCTGTAAACGCCAGTAACGATAAGCGCGGTGTGCCTGATACCATTGGGCGTAACGTTGAAATTCTTCCGGGTCAATTACCTGCGGGCTTTCATCAATGAGCTGCGGTGGTCGGTCAATATCGCTCACCGGTTCTTCACCCCAGGGCATCAAATAAAGACCCACCGGAGCTTCGCTTTCGCCGTGGACGGTGACGCCCATCTCCTGCCCTGCGGCAGCAGGTATAACTGCAGATAACGCCAAAGCTGAGGCAAAAACCTTTACACGGTTCATTTGTTCACCTGCGCGACATTAGCCGCCACTAAGTCATTGGCAGATTCCAACTCATAAATCCATGCACTCACCAATATGTTGTCGCCACCCGTCAGTTCATGATAACGACGGTAGTGCGCTAGCGCTGGGCCAGGATGTTTAAAGACCGTCTCGTAGAGTATGGCGATATTCAAATGGCTTGGTGCATAGTGCTCATTGATGGCCAGCGCCTTGTTATACCAGTCTAATGCACCGGCATAGCTGCCATTCTTGCCAGTAACAAAGGCCATCCAATTTAGCGCCACAACATTATTCGCATCCCGCTGCAACGCTGCGATAAAATACTTAGCCGCTCGCTCATAATTCTGTTGCCGAGCGGCGAGAATGCCCAGATTTGTCCACGGCCCCGCTGCCCGTGGATAAACCTCTGTCAATCTTACAAAGGCCTGCTCGGCGGCCTCGGTATCACCACTTTTCATTAGCGCCAGCGCGGCGTCAAATTCAGGCGGAACCAGTTTGTGCGCCGCCGAACTTACTTTCATTGTCGGCGCTCCAGCGCTACAAGCGACGATACTAAGCAGCGTCAACGCTATCGAAATAATGCTAATCAAACGAGCCATAGCTGCTCTCCAGTTCGGGCTGCTTTCCGTATTTTGCCGGGGCAAGTTCCGTCAATGCCCCGAGGCTTTTGCGCATACCTGCCGTCCACACGCCCTCGCGAACACGGGCGACATTGGTCTCAAATGCATGGATTGCCTTTTCCTCAAAGGGGTAGGCTTGCTCCTCCAACAGCAGTGAGTATTCTTCGAGCACATCACCCCGCAGCTCACGGGGCTTTTCCGATTTCATAAGCGCTATGGCGAAGTGCCGATATAGATCCCCTAGCTCATGGCCGGCAAGGGTCGTAATATCGGCAAAACCATAGGCGGCGGCACGAGCTAAACTGTCGATTGCCAGCTCCATCGCGCGCTGCCGGCGAGGTAAACTATCCGCGATGGGCAAACTCAATTCGACAGCATTGGCCTGGCGGACAGCAATCATCGCCAACTGCAAGCTGGCCTCGGCAGCGATTAATTGCGAGCCCAGCAGCGACTGCGCGGCGCGTTTATCGGCCGCTACGATGTCGTTCAACCACCGCAACTGCGTTTCGCTACGCGCGGCCGCTATATTGCTCAAGCGCTGACGAAATTGTTGAGCCTCCAGCAGTGGTTCTGGAAAGTGACTGACATAGTTTTCTAGCGCAGTTCGCTCCCGCGCCA
>NZ_JBFJWS010000072.1:0-12275 GCF_041623545.1 Zhongshania sp.
ATCACGCTGAGCGTCAGTGGCGTACTTCATAAACACTTCCATATTGCCGGTGTCTGGCGCGTTACAGTTAAATACTTCCGGTGACCACAGAACGCGACCCATCAATTCCGCGAGGGGGGCGTAATCGGTAAAACTTAAGCCGCCATGCTCGCAGTACTGGGGAAACTCTTCAGGACAAAACAAATTCCACAGGCCCGCCGCCTTAGCCTTGAGCTTGAGCTCGTCCATTAGCGGTAAAATACCAAAGCGATTGCCCGCGCTATGCAATTGCTCGGCATAGGCTTTTTCATTTGGGTATATATTCTCGTTCATAAACGCACTCAGTTTAACCAGTAACTGCTGCGCTTTTTCGCTCTGACTCAAATTCATTTTCGTCCCCTCGCTATGACGTGTATTAGGTATAAGTTATTAATTGCTTGTGGACCGCTAGGTGCGGAACGGCATTAAAAGTATTTAAATGAAATCGTTCACCCTTTGTGAAGTAACGAGTAATCGCAGAGTTTTTCGCCTGCAGATTCAAATTCACCATGGTTTCGACATCCAGCTTAAGTGCCTCGCGCAGTACCGCACTAACCGGCCCACCCGACGTCACTACCAAAACTCGCCCGCTGACACCTGCTAGGCTCGCCATGGTGTCGCGTACTCGGTTCTCAAAACTCAGCCACGTCTCAGTAACATTAATTAATTCATCTCGGCTCCACGCCATCAGAGCTAGGCGAAGAGTACGATAAAAAGCCCGTGCGTCGCTCTGGTCTATTTCTTGGCTAGTGCGCGCCAAATACGCGGTAACCAAACTGTGAAAATCGTATTCATTTAGCCCCGGCAACGCCAGCGCTTCAGGCAAGGCGATGGCTGGCACCATCTGGGCAAAGACATCACGAACGCCCGCAAGAGTTTCTCTATGCCGGCGCATCGTGCCAGTAAAAACCGCGTCGAAGTTCGCTTCAGCGACGCCAAAATACTCGCCCAATAAGCGTGCTTGCTCCCAGCCGATGTCGGTCAGTCGGTCGTAATCATCGCTGGCAAACGCCGCCTGACCATGCCGAACCATCACTATCTCCGCCACCATTCGTCCTCACCTCGAATAAGAGCCTGATCATACGCAAAGCAATATCATTATTGAAATTAATAGTTGTTATGTACAATAATAAGCATTGCTTATAACTAAGAGCAGGTAACTGGGAATGATGGGAAATACCAAAATCGACCTCAATCTATTTGTGGTCTTCGACGCAATTTACTCCCAGCAAAATTTGACCAGAGCTGCAGGTGTATTACACGTTACTCAGCCCGCAGTGAGTAGTTCCCTAGCCAAGCTGCGCAGTATATTTGGCGACCCACTATTCGTTCGCAGCCCAAGTGGAATGAGCCCTACCCCGCTGGCGCGGCAATTGATTACTACGGTTAGGGAGTCCTTAAAGAGCCTCGACAATTGCGTGGCGGCGCGTATTGGCTTTGACCCTGCGACAAGCAATAGAACATTCCGTATTCACGCGACTGAAAATGCGGAACTTATTCTATTACCTGGGTTACTCAAACAACTCGTGATTCAAGCCCCCAATACAAATCTAGAAGTCGTTTTCATGGACCGCCGCGAGGTGCCCTTTGAGCTCGCTAGTGGCAATGTTGATCTCGCGATCGACGCCCCGCTACTCAGTCATCCCGAGCTCGTCAGCCAACCTCTATACGCTGACCCTTACTGCTGCGTTATGCGTAATTCCCACCCACTGAGCAAAGGCGCTTTCGGTTTAAATGAGTTCATTAACAGCCGTCACATCCATGTTTCAAGCAGACTAAGCGGCTCAGGCCACATTGATTTAGCACTGCGCTCAATAGGTCAACAGCGCCGAATCGCCCTGCGCTTGCAGCACTACGGCCCGCTGCCCGCGTTACTCAGTCAATCGGATTTTATTGCCGCCATTCCCAGTAGTATTGCTAAACAATGGCAGCTCAGTAGCCGCGCGCTGCCTTTTGAAGCACCAAAATTAGAACTGCGCTGGTTTTGTCACAAAAGTGTTAGCCACGATCCGGCTTTGATTTGGTTTGGCGAACTGCTAAGCCAAGTTCAACAACTAACAGTAAACAAAGCGACTGCGCCAATTAAAAAGCCGGCTCGGTAAATCCATCCGGAGCCTGCCAATAGGGGCGCCACAACAGGCCCAAGAGGGGAATATGAATATTACTTGCCATGGCACGAATGACCACTTCTTCCAATTGCTCTAGCTGACTATCCCACTGCTCTCCCATTGTCGCTAACTCTTGTTGCAGTGCGCGTTCCAACTCTGTTAGCTGGGAGCGTAAGGCCTCAGCATTTTCTTGGGCGTCCTCGACGTCTTGGCTTTCCTTACGAATCCGATTGGCCTTGCTCACTGCCGAGCCAGCGCGCCGAGCCGTACTGGACTTGCGACCGCCGCCAAAAAGCGCGCCGAGAATCGTACTACCAATAGACACCATGGTATCTAATTTTTGCTGGCTGGCCTGAGACTCCTCTCGCGCAATCGCTTGTTCCGCTTTGCGCAGGCGTTCTTCCAAGCGCTGAACCTTGGCCCCGTATTTATTCCGCAGTTTGCCCGCGGCAAGGTCGCGCTGTTCATTCCCTAGCGTTTGCAAACGAATCCGAAAATCACCCTCAGTCTCGCCAGGCTCAGAACTAAGTTTCAGTCTCGCGCTACGATATAGGATTAAACCGCGCTCAGTGCGAATATAACGTTTTAACTGTTTTTCCCACTGACCATAATTTTTGGCCTGTTCCAAACTTGGCGCAGGCACCCGAAAACTGGCCGCCTTTTCACCACGCTTACTAAGTTCATTGATATCGATTTTTAAGGTTTCAGCGTCGTGCCATTCAACACTCAACTGACGGTCATCAACATTTACACCCAGAACATACGTCTCGCTGCGTTCAATATTGTGTTTTTTACTACTAAACAAAACTTCCGCCGCCGCGACCAAACACGCCTGATAGCACAGTGTTGAATCAGTTTCGGGCGCTGCAATACTCGCGGCGAGGTAATACTGGGGGATATCAGGCGCTAAGCTCGGTTTTGCCATTGATAGCGGACTTACTGTGCTCGTGGGGACCCTAAGCTGCGCGGCAACTAAGGGCTTGGACTGACCGGCCGGCGTGTTCGCCTTTTCTTCGGTTAGTCGTTTTATTTGTTCGCGAGTTAAGGGACCGGCCAAATAACTCATAACCCAGCGCGTGGTGAACACCTCTAAATAGCCGTTAGCATGGACGTTATGCAGTAAAAACTGCCGCTGCCCGAGGCCACTCAGGGTCCGTTCAAGCTCGCTTTTTTCGACCACTTCGGTACCTGCCGCCGCCCCCAACAAACCATCCAGCACGCGCTGCTTATCGCGATCAGTTTGCAAGCGGCCAATAAACCAGGTGCCAGTATTGGAGAGCCCCTTATAGTCTAAATCCACGGGATTCTGGGTACTCAACACCACACCCAAACCGAAGGCCCGAGCTTGTTTAAGTAGTAATAGCAGCAATATTTTACTTGGCGGGTTGGCCGTTGGCGGCATATAGCCGAAAATTTCGTCCATATACAGGATCGCACGTAGACTCCCTGTGCCGGGCTGGGCGCGCATCCAGTTTATGATTTCACTGAGCAGCATGGTGACAAAAAACATGCGTTCGGTATCAGACAAATGCGCAATACTCATCACCGACACCCGCGGCTTGCCGGCCTCGGTATAGAATAATCGCCGGGCATCTAGCGGCACACCCTGCATCCAGGCTGCGAATCCCGGTGAGGCCAGCAGGCCATTCATACGCATAGCGAGGGCAAAGCGGTCTTTTGCCGGATAAACACTGTCGAGACTCATCACGCCAATGCGCGCAATTGGCGGATTTTGCACTGCGCCAATTAAGCCCGCAATCTCGAGCCCCTCACCCTTATCCCAATAATATTGAAGGATATTGGCGATCAGAATATGCTCGCGGCTGGTGAGGGGGTCGGCATCGAGACTCAATAAGGTCAGGATGCCCGTGGTCGTGGCCTGAATACGCTGGGCGTAGGCATCGTAATCCTCGCGAATTGCCAGAGACGGCGCCGTAAACGATTGCAGTACCGACACCGGTATTCCTGCAGAGCTGCCCGGCGTATAAATATTAATATCGGCGGCATCGCGCAGAGCCTGGATCCTGGCCAATGGTTGATCCCAGTCCGCAAGACCCTCACGCCACATTTTTGCCTGCGCTTCGGCATACTGCTGCTGACTCAAACCTTTGCTGGTGGCTGACTGGGGGTCGACCCACGGCGCCAAATCGCGGCCCTGCATCGCAGGAAAATTGAGCATGAGATTGCCCAAATCCCCTTTGGGATCGATGGCGATAACGGGAATTTTATCGATGGCAGCCTCTTCAATGAGACCCAAGCCCAATCCCGTTTTACCACTGCCGGTCATGCCGATAATAACAGCATGTGTTGTTAAATCTTTAGAGTGATAAAGAATCGACTCACGACTGGCTTCGCCTGAGGCAAGTATTCGTCGCCCTAGATAAAAAGCACCTAGTTTTTCATAGGCCTTTACATCATCGACTGCCGCCATGACTTACCCCAACAAATTTCCCAATGGATACGCGTCTTCACCATTAAATAACAAAGCGCTGCTATACAAAGTAGTTGGGATTCAGCCCAGAGACAAGCCACGCTGGGCGTGGCAAGGGAGTTGGCGCATTATTTAACGCCGGATAAGCCGCAGCTCAAAAAACAGAACATAGGACGACGGGCAAACGATCGGGCTCAATTCAAAATTTGCTGACTCATTCGGTAGCGCCCTGGCGCCTGTCCAAACCAGCGCTTAAACGCTTTTTGGAATGCACTTTGATCACTAAAGCCCAATTCAGCCGATATATCTAACAGGCCCATTTCGCTGTCGCTAATCAGCTTTTTCGAGCGCTGTTTGCGGGCATCGTCAACCAAGCCTTTAAAATTGGTTTCCGTGTTATTTAAGCGACGCTGTAAGGTCCTAGACGCCAAACCAAGTTCAGCTGCGACATCCTCAAGTTTCGGTACACCGTCAGGTAATTGACGAACAATACACTCCAAAACCTCTTTTACAATACGGTCTTCCATTTGCAAATTAGCGAGTTCAGCCCTTGCCGCTTGCACTAGTGAGCTATGAATTGCGGTATGTGGGAATCGCGTGGGCCTATCAAGAAAATGGTTATCAAAAACAACACAGTTAGCATTACTACTGTAATGTACCGGCGCCTCAATAATCGCCTCAATCTCCTGACAACTTGCCGGGCCACTGTGGCTAAAATGAATTTCACGTTTGCTGCACCAGCGATCGAGCGTCGGCTTATTAACGCGATACCAACTAGTAAAAAAGAACTCGACCAATTGCCGCGATGCCTGCTGGCGTGGCGGCACCTCCCAGCTTAGGCACGCGAGGTTATCGTCAAGTTGAGAATACTCTACGTCGCCGTGGTCAATGAGCAAACGAGAAAAATCCACCACTGCATGAACCGCCTCTCGCATACTTGGCGCACTCATGCCCAAATAGCTCACCATACCCCAGGCTTGTTTAGAACTGTGAGCACCAGCGTGGGCGCCAAGATAGGGGTCCTCGAGTAACTGGCTACCCGCATCGAGCATCATCTCAAACAAACGCAATGGGAAGCGGCCTTGCTCAGTAATATGCTCCTCGGGTTTTAGGCGCAATACTGCGTGCAATTGGCTTGGACGAACCCCCTGAGTGCTGAGATAAGCCAATAGACTGTCTAAATATTCAACACATACGGTAGGTAATCGCATAACTTTACCCTCTTTTTTTATCTATTTTTTTAGAGTGAGGCAGATAGCCAACGGCTTGCTTCTAAGCCGCAACAATAGAATACCAAGATTTACACAGGCCAATAGGTAATTTAATATCATTACCGGCCAAACTTTATTATCATTATCGTCCACGCCAACAGATATTCCGCAATGCAATTATTTGAACTGGAACATATGGGCCGACGTCGCCTAGCCACTCTAAAGGAATTACTGAAAACCAGCCACCCTGAAATTGATCGCAACAGCATAGCCGCGCGTCACGGCATACACGGTGACTGGAACTGCGCCGCAGATGACCAAAATAGTATGTGGGCTTTTTTACACGCGCTGCGCGAACTAAAATCTGGGCCGATCCCTGACATAGCGCTGCGCATTGGCGACCGCGCTCAACTCACCGACGCAGGTCTATTAGGTTATGCGGTATTGACCTCACCGACCATCATGCACGCCTCCAAACTCACCAGCCACGCACTAAATAGTTCACACTATTTAGTGCGAACACGACTCTCACTAAACGAAGAACTCGGCCGCGTCGTATTTTCTGTCGTTAATGAAGCTAAAGAGTTTCGCCAAGAATTATTTGAAATGAGCCTGCTCGCTGTCTGGCGCTGCACCCAAGTGATATTACCAAGCGGACGCGGCGCAATCCCCAGCTATGTGTCATTTAATTATCCCGAGCCGCCCCACGCCGACCAATACCGCGCCCTCTTTGGCTGCCCAGTAATATTCGACCAAGCGCACACCGTTCTCGCTTGGCCTCTGGCGTGGATGCACGCCCCCATCCCAACTGGCAGTGCAGAATTAATGCGCCAATGCACCTCAGAACTTGAGCAGGTACTTGGCGAAGGCTACCGGGGCAACAGTATCGTCGCCCGAGTAAAACGGAGTTTGGTGGAGCACCCGCAAACTTGTCTTTTTTCTTTAGACAGCACCGCACAGCTACTCAAGATCCATCCCCGTAGCTTACGTCGCTACTTAAGCGAGTCCAATACCAATTTTCGCCAGGTATGCTTGGAAGTCCGCATGGAACTAGCACAGCAATATTTAAGGGGCACCAATATGCCCCTCAAAGCGATTGCCTATCAACTTGGTTACCGCTACGCAAATAATTTTAATCGCGCGTACAGCGACTATTACGGTGAAGCACCTAAGCAACTACGTCAACGCCATCAAGCAGCGGCAAGCGCCCGCTGAGTTTGCAGCTGCGCCAAGTAAGTCAACTGATCGTCACGGTTACCACACAACAGGTCTATCACTGTTAGCCGTTTAAAATACGCGCCAACACTTAATTCTTCAGTCATGCCAATACCACCGTGAAGTTGCACCGCCTGCTGCCCCACATAGCGGCCAGCACTACCGATTTGCGCCTTAAGCATGGCGACCCGTTCACCAAACTCAACGCTGCCCTGAGCCTGATACGCCGCCCACATTAATGAGCGCGTTTTCTCACAGGCAATCATCATATCGGCTAAGCGGTGTTGTAATGCTTGAAACGTCGCAATCGGCACCCCAAATTGCTGACGGGTTTTGCAGTAATCCACGCTCAGCGCCAACAATTGATCCATTGCGCCTAGGCCGTCAGCGGCCATAATCAACAACGCCTCATTAACCACATCGCTTAAGCCGAGCTCAGCGTTGCCATCACTAAACAAGGCCGCATCTGCGCTCACCTCCACCTCAGTCAACTGAAACTGTCCAGCGCGCTGCCCATCGACCAGTGTCTGCCCTTGGATCTGAACGCCAACAGTGGCGGGGTCAAGTAAATAGGCATTCACACATCCCTCCTCACTCACTGCGGTCACAATCACTTTGTCCGCGGCCGCCAAGCCTAAAACAACTATTTTTTGACCGTTCAGTATAATTTTATCGCCTGCCTGATTTGACTTCGCGGTCACGCTAACAGTGAGCGGCTGGCCACGACTTGCACGCTCTTCCCACGCC
This sequence comes from Zhongshania sp., assembly GCF_041623545.1. Taxonomy (GTDB): domain Bacteria; phylum Pseudomonadota; class Gammaproteobacteria; order Pseudomonadales; family Spongiibacteraceae; genus Spongiibacter. The sequence goes on from NZ_JBFJWS010000072.1 coordinate 7,731, forward strand.
AAACACAGTTTGAACTCTCCAGCGATTACCCGAGGTAACAAGGCTTCACGCATCTCGCGATTGTCTGCCCTGGCCAATAATCCACCCGCCAACACGACCGTCGCAATATAGGGCTCCAGTACCAAGCCACGGCCGAACTCCTCGGCAATTGCCATTAAAAAACCACCGTCGACGCCAAGGCCACCGTCGCTTTCTGAAAATGGCAGACCAAGCAGGCCCAGCTCCGCAAATCGCTGCCAGTGATCCTCGCTAAAACCCCGCTCACTTTTACACAACGCTAGGTGACGGTCATAGCCATATTGGTCCTGAACAAACTTCCCAAACATGTCCTTTATCTGAGTTTGTTCTTCATTGTATTGATATTGCATAAGGTCTCCTTGCAGGGCCTAGCCAGCCAGTATTGCTTTAGCCAATAAACTGCGCTGAACTTCATTGGAGCCGGCATAGATCGAGGCCGCGCGAGTATTAAGATAGTAAGGCATTGCAAGCATGTCGGACTCTTCGCCGAGGGCGGCAATGTCACTGCCCACGGCCAGTGCGGCGGTCTGCAAGGGCAAGGCGTCGATACCCACAATATCCAACTGAAGTTCCGAGAATTTCTGCATCACCTCTGAGCCAAGTATTTTCAGCATTGACGCCATTGGCCCTGGGTTTTCGCCATGTTTAAGATTCGCATTCACCCGCTTTTCAGTGTGTTCCACCGCGCGAATATCAATTTCTAATTCTGATAAGCGGCGCTGAATATGCACGTCATCCCCCACACAATAGCCCCTCGCATCAAGAAAGCTGCGAGCCCGCAATTTCTCTAGGGCCGGCACCAGCCAAGCACTATAGCTACTGCCTCCGCGCTCAAACTCCAGCACGTATTTCGCTACATTCCAGCCTTTGTTTTCTTCACCGATACGATTGCGTTTGGGTACCCGTACATCACTAAAAAACACCTCGCATTGTTCAGGGCAGCCATCTAGGCCAATAATCGGCCGCACCTCAATACCAGGCAAATTCATATCGAGTAATAAAAATGTGATTCCCGCTTGGGGCTTCCCAGCACTGCTAGTGCGCACTAGGGCAAACATTTTATTGGCGTAATGCCCGTAAGTGGTCCACGTTTTTGAACCATTGAGAATATAGTCATCACCGTCACTGTCGGCGCGGCATTTTAACGCGGCCAAATCTGAACCAGCGCCCGGCTCAGAATAGCCCTGACACCAGAAATCATCACCCGATAACATACCCGGTAAGAATTCGGCTTTTTGCTCGGCCGTACCAAAGCCCAATACCGCGGGGCCCACCATTTGCAAATTCTGCGGCAGCAAAGGTGGCACGCCGCGACGGTTACATTCTTGTGCAAAAACATAGCGCTGCTCGACATTCCAGCCGGTGCCGCCATATTCTTGCGGCCACGCCGGTGCTACCCAGCCCTGCCTATACAAAATTTTATGCCAATCCATTGTTTGCTTAAACGGCGCAAAAACACTGGTTGTTTTACGGCCCGCCTCTAAAATTTCTTCAGTCGGCGCGACCTGTAAGAATGCACGAATTTCCGCTCGAAATTCTTGCAAATGCTGATCTTCTGTTAACAACATACAAACTCCTGACTTTAAAAGCCCTCGCGTCAATACGACTGCGGTGTCAATTACGAGCGAGCTATGCGCAAAAAACCGAGCATCTCACTTTTCAAAACGTCATAAGTCGCGGCGGGAATCACGGTGACGTCACCGTCGCGAGCCAAGACGAGAACCATGACACAACTCCCGACCGCCATTAATTTACCCGCTTGGTAAAAACGACAACCTAAAGTGCAGCTACGCCGCGCCAATTCTGTAACGGACAATTCGAGGTCAACATCACTATGCGCAAACCCGCTATGTAGATAATCAAACTGAAGTGATTGCTGCTGCCATTCTGGCGTTTTATTGCCATGCTTAAATTCGACTAAGCACTCTTGCAAATACCCCTTTGCAGCGACTTCAAACCAATCACTAATGACAGCATTTTTTATGGCGCCACGGTCGTCGCATTCATTAACCCCGACAGAAAACTGCTTATTCCGCATAACTATTTACCCACTCACTCTGGCGGTAAGGTTTACTGGCGACAAGCCCTTATGCTGACTCAAGCAACATGCCGCTGAGGCGCTGGGCAATAATGCTTTCCGCTTCGCTCATCATTCGCGAAATCAAGACTTCGCAACTGGGAATGTCGTAAATCAGTCCCATGACCAAACCAGCGGTCCACACGCCGTCGTCGGTATCACCTTCCTGCAGCACCCGCTCGCGGCCACGAACGCCGGACACCAAGGGCTGTAGATCCGCAAAATCCGTCTGCCCATCGCGGCCCTCAATTTCAAGCACCTCCTTAGCCACCTGGTTGCGAAAAATCCGCGCGGTATTTTTAAGACTTCTAAAAATAAGCGCCGTGTCGAGTTCAGTGCTGTCCACCATTTTTTGCTTCACATTGTCGTGGACCGGCGCTTCTACCGTTGCCACAAAGCGCGTCCCCATATTGACGCCGTCAGCACCCAAGGCGAGTGCTGCGGCCAATCCACGGCCGTCACCGATACCGCCAGAGGCCAGCATTGGTATGTTGAGTTTAGACGCAGCACAAGGCAGCAAAACCATATTCGGCACATCGTCTTCACCGGGATGACCAGCGCACTCAAAACCATCAACACTCACCGCTGCACAGCCGATTGACTCCGCTTTTAAGGCATGACGGACCGAAGTACACTTATGAATAACCTTGATTCCCGCTTCATTAAATGCCGCCATATACTGCTCAGGGCTGCGCCCTGCGGTTTCCACCACTTTCACGCCTTCGTCTATAATGACTTGAACATACTCGTCATAGGGCACCGGATTAATCGTCGGCAACAAAGTTAAATTCACGCCAAAGGGTTTATTTGTCATGCTACGGCAGCGGCGAATTTCCTTGGCGAGGTCCGCCGGCGTCACCTGGGTTAAGGCAGTAATAATGCCCAAGCCGCCGGCATTAGAAACCGCCGCCGCCAAATCTGCGGTCCCAACCGCCATCATTCCGCCCTGAACAATGGGGTGCTCAATGCCCAACAACTCAGTAATTCTTGTTTTAATCATCATCTAATCCTAACGCCAAATTCTGCTATGTCGCATAGACCGCGACCCATACCGCAGAACTGTAAACACTCGCCCTTGCAAGGCACAGGTCGGGGCACGTCAGCGCTTGTCTATTTACGTCACGGCGCCACAAGCGCTGTAAGTATTGAGCTAAAAGACGGTGGCGCAGAATAACCACGCCTGACGTGGCATGCCCTAGTGGCTATGGCGCCGACACCGGAAAATAACGTCTTGAAAGAAAGCAGCCACCAAGAGGTTCACGATGCTTATCCACCAGATGATCGAATTCAATGCGATCAACCACCCTGAGCAAACTGCGATAAAATTTGGTGGCTACAGCCAAACCTATGCAGACTTTGACCGACTCGCCAACCGTCTAGCACATGGCCTGCTGGAACTGGGCCTTAAACCAAGTAGTCGCGTCGTTTTGCTAAGTAAAAATAATGCCCTATTCCCACTTCTCGCAACGGCCTGTATGAAAAGTGGACTGACCATAGTCCCCTTAAACTATCGCCTTGCGGCACAAGAAATAGCCTATATTCTGCGTGACTGTAATGCCGATGTACTGGTGTGTGGCGACGACGCCCTGCGTCATCTTGCCGAGCAAAGTGGCGCCGCTGTAGACATTCCCCATTGCTTTAGCCTTGCCCAAGGCGCAGACAATTGGCCAGCCTTAGAAAGCATATACAGTAGCAATAGCACTAAATTAGTCGCCCTCGACCACCATGAGCACTTGACGGCGGTGCAGATCTACACCAGCGGCACCACCGGCCACCCCAAGGGGGTAATGATTGGCTACCACCAGCTTTTAAGCGGGTATGTCATGACAAGCCACATAAGCCCGCGGCTGCAAGTTGCTCACAACTGCATCATGCCACTCCCGCTCTTTCACGTTGCCGGCTTTGCGGCCATGATGTTTTGGCTGGGTAATGGCTGTAGCATAGAATTGATCGCCGACTTTAATCCGCAAGCGGTAGTTGACTCGATTACCCGTAGCGACAATTGCGACATCGTTTTAGTACCGGCCATGATCCAAGCGATGATGGCCTTGGTTCCGAATATTCAAAACTACGACTTCAGCCCGCTAAAACGGATTACCTACGGCGCCTCACCCATTGCCATCGACGTTTTACAGCAAGCCCTCGCCATATTTAAATGTGATTTTGTTCAAGGTTTTGGCATGAGCGAATTGAGCTGTATGGTGCTGAGTTTAACCGCCAGCGACCATCGCCGAGCCCTCGCTGGCGAGCCGCACCTCCTGCGGTCCTGCGGACGGCCGCTACCCTGTGCAGAACTCAAAATAATTGATGAGCAAGGCAATGAACTCGCCACAGGCGAAACTGGGGAGTTACTCGTGCGCTCGCCCACCACCATGACCGGCTACTGGCAACAAGCGGAAAAAACTGCCACGACGCTCCAGGACGGCTGGTTGCACACTGGGGACGCTGGC
>NZ_JBFJWS010000073.1:0-12056 GCF_041623545.1 Zhongshania sp.
AACGGTAAGGCCTCAGGTATTTTAAGCTTTGGTATAAGCGGTGGTATTGACGCTTGCGCCCGGTTTATTGATTCTCTGCAAATGATTCTCCGCCTGGTGAACATTGGTGACGCAAAGTCTTTGGCCTGTCATCCGGCTTCTACTACCCATCGGCAGTTAAATGAAAAAGAGCTGGCCTCGGCCGGAGTAAGTGCTGATTTAATTCGGATTTCGGTTGGCATTGAACATATAGATGACATTATTGCCGATGTTAGTCAGGCGCTCGATAAAGCCTAATTGGGCCTAAGTTACGCTGAGGTCAGCTGATCTCAGCGTAACTTAGCGTAGAGAAGGTCGGTATGGCTGTTATGCATTGTTAGCGTCAACTCTCTTCCAGTGCTGTTTGTTGCATTCTTTCCCGAATTCATAAAAAAATTTTGGACCAGACGGGGGCTAAGCCCGAAAGCGCCGTCTTTAATGGCCTTTCTAATACATGCGCTTTAGTTCGCGCACTCGCAATTATTGACCTAATCTATTTTCTACAGCGTGGCGTATGCTTACATACGGATACTTTGCTGATAGAGGTGTTGCTTATGAATTTTCTTATTACCGGTGGCACGGGTTTTATTGGCAGTGCTTTATGTGCTCATCTCTGTGAGCAGGGACATAATATCGTTGTTAAGACACGACGTCCGGAATTGCTTGGCACTAACATGACCTCAGTTAGAAATCTGAGTGAGATCAGTGCCGATATAAACTTCGATGTAGTTATAAATCTTGCTGGTGAACCCATTGCCGATAAAAAGTGGTCCGCAATACAAAAGGCACAAATTGTCGATAGCCGTATTGAAACGACGGAAGAAATAATTACCTATTTTAAAAAAACGCCAAAAAACCAGCGGTGTTTATCAGTGGTTCTGCTATTGGGTATTACGGCGTTGGTGTTAGTAATAAACTGATAGATGAGTCATCCGTCGGTGATCATAGTTTTTCTAGCCGCCTCTGCGCACAGTGGGAAGCGTGTGCGGTGCAGGCTGAAGCGCTGGGTATTCGCACCTGCTTGCTCCGTATTGGCATTGTTTTAGGGAAGGATGGCGGGGCATTAAACAAGATGCTGTTACCATTTAAGCTTGGTCTGGGTGGGAAAATTGGCAGCGGAAAGCAGTGGATGCCATGGATACATCTAGGGGATCTAATTGGGATTATTGATTTCTGTATTGAACAGACAAGCCTTCGAGGCCCGCTTAATTGCACTGCACCAAATCCAGTAACAAATAAGGAGTTCAGCAAAACCTTGGGAAGTTGTTTGCGACGCCCCGCACTGTTGCCAATGCCGGCTTTTGTCATAAAGGCCTTGCTGGGTGATATGGGTAAAGAGTTGCTATTGGCTGGTAAGCAAGTGTGTCCGGTTAAGCTTGAAGCAGCGGGCTTCCGATTTAAATATCAACGTTTAGATGCGGCATTATCAAGTGTGCTATAAGACTTTGCTCGTCCTTTAGCTAATGTCGCGTAGAAAAAAATTACTCATAGGAGTGCCTAGCCGTGAATGATATTAAGCTTCCTGATTACCTGCCGTCGTGGATGAGCGATCATGTTAATGCTTATCTTGAAAATGGCGAAGCGGCTCATCTTTGGGATGCGAGCTTAGGTGGCGGAGAGGGGATGTTAACCACGCTGCTGCTTACCACCAAGGGCCGGAAGTCCGGTAAGACCTTAATTATTCCGCTAATTTACCGGCCAAGCGGAGATGGCGGTTTTTGTGTGATCGCCTCCAAGGGCGGTGCGCCAGCGCATCCCGCGTGGTTTTTAAACCTGCAAGCGAATCAAAATATTACCGTGAAAGTGGCCAATGACGAGTTTAAAGCCGTTGCTAAGGTCGCCGCAGGCGAAGAGCGCGCAAGGCTGTGGAATATGATGGAAAACTATTTTTCGCCTTATGCGGCATACAAGGCTGCGACTGATCGCGAGATTCCCGTGGTGGTTCTTTATCCAGCGTGAAGCTGTTGGCGCGCGTGTGCTAGCCGGTTTAGGCTGTAGGTAAGTCAATGAAGCATCGTATATCTGTGGCAGATCAAACCTTTAAACAACAAGTGGAATTTTGCGCGTTTCCGGTGGCGGATTTTGATCACAGAGCACATATCCGCTTAGCCTACATTTACCTTGTTGAATATAACACCGTCGCTGCACTCAATCGCGTGCGACGAACGTTAACAGCGCTATTAAAACATGCAGGTATTGACCCTGTTCAGAAATACCATGAGACCCTCACTAAAGCCTGGATCTTGGCAGTTAGGCATTTCATGGAAAATACCGCTGATGCGCAATCTGCTGAAGACTTCATCGCTAAAAACCCGGTGGTGTTGGACTCAAAGATAATGATGAGGCATTACTCTGCCAAAGTACTTTTTTCCGATTTGGCGCGTCAATCTTTTGTTCAGCCTGATCTGGAGCCTATTCCGGTGCATGATGCTTAAGTGGTATGCGCAGTCTGTTGTTGAAATTAATCAGTGCTAATACTCTCTTGCGCTGAATAGGGATTTGATGAAATAAGCGCCGTAATGGTCGCCGCGGAGGGCGACCATTTTTCGGGGTTTCTCGCCGGTTTAGAACTCCTGCCGCAAATCTATACCGAACATACGGGGTTCCCCCCAACCTTCATTGTAGACGCCTGAGGAGTCGGCCACGGCGACAACGCCGATGCGGTAGCGCTCGTCGCTAAGGTTTTTGACCCATGCCGACACACTGAGGTCACCCTCTGGATTTTGCCAGCTGAGGCGGGCGTCCAACAGTTGGTAGGCTGGTTGACCGGCGGCGTTTGCATCGCGCTTAAAGGCGGCATAAGAGGCGGGATCAAAACCATAGAAAATCTCACTTTTGTAGCTGAGATCCATTCGCGAAGTAATCAAGCCGTAGTCGCCGGACCAGCTGTATTGCACGCCAATGGCGGCGGATTTATCTGGCGATACGGGAAAGGTTTCCTTGCGCCGGTCGACGGTTTCCTCTCGGCCTAGAACAGCGGCCTGCAGGTCCAGCTCGGTGAACTCGGTATAACGATAATTGTTCAAACTCAGGCTGGCATTAATTTGCAATTGGAGGCTCGGCAGCCAGAGTAATTCTAGCTCGCCGCCACGAATTTCAGATTGGCCGGCATTGCCAAATACCACCACCACGTTTTGACCAGAGTCGGCACCAACCGCGATTAATTGTTGGTCCGTAAAGTCCATAGCATACACCGCGCCATTTAAACGAACGCTGCGGTCAAAGGCGTCGATCTTAAAGCCGAGCTCATGATTGGTCACCACTTCGGGCTCGATCCGCTGGAGGCCATCAACGCCTCGAGGTTCAAAAAAGCCTGATTTAAAACCGCGACTCCAGGTTGCGTAAATCATAGTAGTGTTTACTGGACTATTGTCGAGCCAATGCTCGGGCAGGTTATACGCCAGCGACAGCATGGGGGTACTTTGGCTAAAGGTTTCTTCACGCATTTCCGCGCGGGTAGAGTTGGGGTCTAGCGGGTAGTCGATCAGCGCGTCGCCATCACCGTCGGTAAAAATTTGATTGGCGAGGCCGACGGGATCTGCCATCCAGCGCAGTGGGCCTAGGTAGGGGAAAAAGCCCGATACCCCTGGACCAAAGAGACCCATGTCAGTAGGTGCGCCAAACAGGCCGCCGGTGCTTAGTTGCTGGCCAATCGCATCCATATCCGCTTCAGTGGTACTCAGTTCCGAGTGACGACGCTCAGCTGTTACACGGTAACCGAGGGTAATTTCAAGAAGTTCGGTAATGTCAAAAGAGGCTTGAGCGAATATCGCAGCGGTGCTGTTTTGCAAATCAAAATCTGAAACCACGAGCGGCGCACCTATAAACCCGACAAGTGGGAGACTGCCGCCGGGCGCGGGCTGTGTTGGGTCGCTGCCGGCGCCGATTTCCGCCAGCGTTTGGCTGTCGATACCACGAAAGGCGTTGGACGTTGAAAAATTTTCGGTATTGGTTTCCTGCATGGCGAAAAAGCCCGCCGTGTAGCGCAGTCGCTGTTCCATGGCATCGCCGTTTAGTTGAACCTCAAAACTGTAAGAGCGACGATCGCTATCCTCGGTATTAATATAACTGGTCCAGAGGGCTGGGCCGCCGTCTGGGTCACTGGCGTGGATTGGGCCTTCTTTTTCTCCTCGCAGGCCTAGCACGGTTTTAAGGTTGAGTGATTCAGATAGCTGCCATTCGGCGGTCGCGGCCAGCAATATGGTGTCTAAATCTTTAGTCAGCCGAGGTGTTGCGCCGAGGTTGGTTTTTAAATCGCCAAGGCGCGCCCGGGAGTTGGCGTCACAGTTTTCCTTGAATGCGCGGGGATTAGACGGGTCGGTATCACCGCTGTGGGCTACCCAAAGTCCCTTGTAATAGAGTGCATTCTCATTGGGTAGGGTGCAGGTGGTGCCGGTCATCATCTCACGAACCTTGCCGAGAAAGGCCTGGGTGTCGAGGGTAAAGCTTTCGCTGGGTTCCCAGCGGGTTTGCAGTAACAGCGACTGACGGTCGTTGCTCGGTGTGTTCCCACTGGGGCCAATATCTTCGAGATAGCCGTCGTCTTTAGTGATATTGATAGCGGCCCGAGTATAAAAATGATCGTTAATCGGGATATTAATACCCGCTTTTAGACGATTCATCGCGTAGTTGCCGAGTCCTAATTCGACGTAGGCATCGTCGCTGTCATCGGGTTTGAGGAGACTGACCACCATTGCGCCACCCGTGGTGTTCTTGCCAAATAGGGTGCCCTGAGGGCCGCGCAGCACTTGTATGCTGCGTATATCTACCGTGTCGAGTAACTGGCCGTCGGAGCGGGGTAGGAACAAGTCGTCAAGATAGACACCAACAGTGGGGTCTACTCGCGCGAAGCCCGTGCGCTCGCCAATGCCACGTATATAGATCTGATTCGCTTGGCCTTTGCGGATCTCCAAGCTGGGAACCGATTTTGTGAGCTCGCTGGTGTTGCTTATCCCTCGGTCGCGAAGATCTTCAGCGCTAATCGCACTTACCGCAATAGGAATGTCTTGCATGCTTTCGCTGCGTTTTCGGGCGGTAACCAGCACCTCTTCGAGGGTGCCACTGGCGGCGTGTAAATCGCTGCAGTTGAGTGCGCTGAGCATAAATAGTGTGATGAGACCCTTGCCGGGTAATGCTTGTCGGCTAAACACAGTGTTAATACCTCTTTTACGACTGATACGCAGCAGTCTTTTTTATTTTGGAATATACGGTATATTATTACACTTAAGTGTATTTATTGTGCAATAGCTTAAAGGAAAATAGTGATTAATTAATTTGCCGGCGGCATAGACTTACTTTGAGGCGAGAAGGGTTTGGGAATGGGGGCGAGCTATCGCAAACTGTTTCACAGTCTACCGGTCGTCGCTTTCCGGAATCTCTTGGAGGACCAAACTGAAACGGAGCTGTGTGATTAATGGGGTCAGTTAAAAATATTATAGCGCCTTAAATGCGCAAACCGAGTATTGCTCAGGGTAATAAGTTACCCGCTGGTTACTTTATCGAATTGCTGTGATATTCTCGCTCCAGATTAATAATAATTAGGAGTGCATTGTATGAATGCCGCAGGTTTCTGGAAGGTCTCGTTAGCTACAGCGATGGGCCCGCAGGTCATGCAATTTGAAATTATCCCGACATCGGCAGGGTTCTTGGGGCGGATCACCAGCGCTATGGCCAATCTTGATGTGAACGGCACGGTGTCCGGTGACAAGCTGAGCTGGATCATGAATATTAAAAAGCCGATTCCGATCAACGTGACCTTTAATGTTGTGGTCGACGGCGACGCCATGACGGGCACCGCTAAAATGGGTTTTTTCGGTAAATCTGAATTAACGGGAGAGCGCATTGAGGCGGGTTCTTTTCAAGCTGAAGCAGCAGCCGATGACAGTGAATTGCTGACAGAAGATTACGTAGATCCACAGTTTACTGAAGCCTATGTCGACATTAATGAGCTGCGCGGAGAGCCGGTACCGCATCGCTATGTTCACGGCGGCTTTAAAGATACCGACGCTAAATTTTCGTTCTACTTTCCGCCCGCAGAACAGTATCAAAGGCGCTTTTTTCACAATACCTACCCAATGGCAACGACCTCTGATATCGGGCCGTTTCCCATCGCTTTTGACGTGGCAATGGGCAATTTAGCGTTTACTATGGATAGCGGCGCCTACTACGTACAAACTAATTTGGGTGGCGCAGATCGCGCGCCACCGGCAGATCCGGCGATCGCGGCTTACCGAGTTAACGCGGCGGCGGCAAAATATTCACGCCAGTTGGCGGCTGAGCTTTACGGTGAACATCGTCCATACGGCTATCTGTTTGGTGGCAGCGGTGGTTCCTACCAAGTCATGGGCGCAGCGGAAAACACCTCTGGGGTGTGGGATGGCTATGTCCCCTTTGTGGCGGCGTCACCGAATGCTATTCCCAGTATGTTTACGGTGCGTATGCATGCACTGCGGGTACTGCGCCAGCGCAATAAATTTCCTGGCATTGTCGACGCGATCAATCCGGGCGGCAGCGGCGATCCTTATGTGGATCTCAACGAAGAGGAGAGCGCTGCACTGCGCGAGGCCAGCTTAATGGGCTATCCGCTAAAAGGTTGGTGGAATCACGAAACGCTGACCAGTGGTTATTTTCCAAATGTCGCGGTGATTGTGCCGATGCTAGATCCCACTTACCTTGACGACTTCTGGACGAAACCGGGCTACCTTGGTACTGACCCAAAGTCTGCGATCGCGGCCGAGCGCGGGCAGTTTGAAACCACTGTCGCCGAAGTGCTGCCTGGCTTCCCTGCGCAGATTCGCTTAGCAGCCATGCCTGAGAAGGATTTTTCTGACGCCCATCTCATTGTGCTCAGCGGCGCTGCAGAAGGTAAAAATGCACCACTGGCTGATATTAAGGGTGATGTGGTAACCGTGTCTTATGCGGCTGATGCCACGCTTGGCCCAAGCTTGCAGCCCGGTGATAAAGTCCGCTTTGATAATAGCTGGGCGCTTGCACTACAAACATATCAGCGCCATCAATTACCAACGCCGGATATGTATGGCTGGAATCAGTATCGCGATGCCAATGGCGAGCCACTTTATCCACAGCGCGAAGCCTTAACAGGGCCAATTGGCGCGGCGGGTACGGCGGGGTCAGTTCCGGACGGCAGTATTCACGGCAAGGTTTTACTTGTGGAATCTATGATGGACATCGATGCCATGCCTTGGCAGGCAGACTGGTATCGCTCCCAGGTAAAAGAAAAGCTCGGCGCCGCGTTTGAAGACAATTTTGCACTGTGGTTTATCGAACATGCCCAACACGACAACCCGCCTGCTGGTATCGCGCAAGCGCACACCGTGAGTTTTGAGGGTGCATTACAACAAGCCTTACGGGATGTGAGTCGCTGGGTTGAAAAAGGTATCCACCCCAGTGAAACTCAATATGAGGTGGTAGATACACAGGTGTTGGTGCCGGACGATGCTAAATTGAGAGGCGGCATTCAGCCTGTTGTTAAGTTGCAGGTAAATGGCGGTATACGTACCGACGTGGCAATCGATAGTAGCGTCGATTTCAGTGCTGATATTGAAGTGCCAGCCAGGGCAGGGCGGTTGATTTCGGTTGAGTGGGATTTTGAAGGTCGAGGTGACTACCCACAGAAAGAATCTATTTCTGCGCCAGTTGCGCACCTGAAACTATCAACCAGCCATAGGTACGACAAACCGGGAACCTATTTTGCCGTGGTTCGCGCCACGTCCCAGCGTGATGGGGATGCAAAAACGCCTTATGGGCGGATTCAAAACATTGCACGGGTGCGGGTGGTTGTTAGCTAAGCTGTTTTCGATGTCATTACCTAATTGGGGGCCATTGGCCCCCAAGTCATTTCTGGCCCATACAGCGTTTAACAAGAATCGGGCTGATATTCCCCGCCTTATTGATCACAATGATCGTTGTCTTCAAGGGCTTGTATGCGAGAAGAGTTAAGGCAGCCATTTATTTGAACAAAGTGAATGTCTTTATGCATCGCACTTAGATACCCGACATGCCTTCATGAGATCCAAACCAACGCAGCAAATCGATGAATTGATTAACGTAATGAGAATTTCGCTAGAATTGGCACTGCCAGTTAACTACAGAGTAGCGGATGTACTCGCCTTCCATGGCCGCGATAGCGAACAGGTATCTGAACGCTGCGTATCTATGTATTCTGAATATCAAACTCAATCTGGCCAAGCGTTGTCGAGCACATTGGAGAAGGCCATTCTGTGGGATGGCTTTCCAGCGTGTTTAAGTATTCAGTTTGGTGCCCAAGCAGCGGCAGCGATTCTAGACTTGGATCTACCAGCACGGCAAAGCATTAAGTCTAATCAAGCAACACAGTGGCGAGGAGGCCTACAAAATATCGTCGTCCGAATGCTGGGCCTAAATCAAGACATCGCGGTATTTCGAAAACAGTATGCCCACCACCCGAATATCGGTGAGCTAATCCAGCAGCGACCAAGCCTACGAGTACCCTTGTCCGCTAATCCCTTCGAGGCGCTGTGTTGGGCTGTCACCGGCCAACAAATTAGCGTATCTGCCGCCGTGTCGATTCGGCGGCGATTTATTCAGCAGCTAGGTACCTTGCATTCCAGCGGTTTGCGTTGCCATCCTTCGCCCAGCCAAGTGGTGGCATGTGATATCGAGGAATTGCGCACTACCGGCTTATCCAAGAGCAAAGCGCAAACGCTTATTTTACTGGCGCAGGCCATTGATACCGGTCAACTGTTGCTGCCAAAGGCTGCCGCTAAATTGATGGATCACGCAAGCGCTGAAGTGTTGCGCGGGCAGTTGCTGGCTATTAAAGGAATAGGCCCGTGGACGGTAAATTATGTTTTGCTTAGGGGCTTTGCCTACCTAGACGGTTCCCTGCACGGCGACGTGGCAGTGCGGCGTAGCTTGCAAATATTGCTGGGTCAGGAAGTTAAAGTGACTGAGCGGGGGGCTGAACAGTGGCTGGCGCAATTCTCACCGTGGCGGGCTTTGGTGGCTGCGCATTTGTGGGCAATGCAGGCGGATCAGGTGTATTAGCTTTACGGCTAAGAAACAAACCATCCCGACCAATAAAATTGGCGGGATGTTTCGGTTAAAAGTACGTTAAAACTGCATCTCAGGCACATGATCAGGAACGATCAAGGCGCCTGCAGTTTTGGCTTTGATCTCTTCTACACTCACACCGGGAGCGCGCTCGCGCAAAATAAATTTTCCGTCTTCAATATCGAGTAATGCAAGGTCAGTGAGCACCCGTTTGATGCAAGCCTTGCCGGTGAGGGGCAGAGTGCATTCAGTCAGTAATTTAGACTCGCCGTGTTTGGACGCGTGGGTCATGGTGACGATAATATTGTCAGCGCCCGCCACTAAATCCATGGCTCCGCCCATGCCTTTGATGAGTTTGCCGGGGATCATATACGAGGCGATATTACCTTGGCAGTCTACCTCAAATGCGCCGAGCACGGTGAGGTCAACGTGGCCGCCGCGAATCATGGCAAAGGATTCCGCCGAGGAAAATAATGCCGCGCCGGGCGCTAAGGTCACTGTTTGTTTGCCGGCATTGATTAGGTCGGCGTCGATTTCGTCTTCGGTCGGGAATGGCCCCAAACCGAGAATGCCGTTTTCCGATTGCAGAATCACTTCCATGTCATCGGGAATGTAATTGGCTGCTAGAGTCGGAATACCAATCCCGAGATTTATGTAGTAGCCGTCTTTAAATTCTTGCGCAACCCGCTGCGCCAGTTGTTCACGCGATAAAGCCATTATTATTTCTCCTGCTATGCCTTGCGAACGGTACGCTGCTCGATTGCTTTTTCAAAGGTGCCTTGGATTAGACGATTTACATAGATGCCGGGCAAATGAATTTCATCCGGATCGAGTTCGCCAATTTCGACTATTTCTTCTACCTCAACCACCGCAATTCTACCGGCAGTGATCGCCATCGGATTAAAATTACGCGCGGCTTTGCGGAACACTAAATTGCCGTAGCGGTCAGCTTTCCATGCCTTTGCGATAGAGAAGTCGCCTTGAATCGCTTCTTCTAAAATATAGTGGCGCCCGTTAAAGACCCGCACTTCTTTGCCTTCGCCAACCGCGGTACCGTAGCCGGTTGCCGTGAAAAAGGCTGGAATACCCGCGCCACCCGCCCGCATTTTTTCTGCGAGAGTGCCTTGGGGAGTGAGTTCGACTTCAAGTTCGCCGCTCATCATCTGGGCTTCAAAGTGTTCGTTCTCGCCAACATAGGAGGCGATCATTTTTTTAATCTGGCGATTCGGTAGCAGCAGCCCCAAACCTTTGGTGGTGGTGCCGCAATTATTCGATGCGATGGTGAGGCCCTTGGTACCTTTGCGCTGAATTTCCTTGATTAGATTCTCGGGAATACCGCACAGACCGAAACCACCGGCAACGATGGTCATGCCGTCTTCGAGGCCATCCAATGCTTCTTCGTAGCTACTAACTACCTTGTCAAAACCGGACATATGTATCTCCTGTTATACTGCAGTGCGCCGCTTTAAGCGGTTTGTATTTATTTATCGAGCTGAAGCCAAGGCCACTTTGGAAGCACTTTGCCGCCCCAATTTACCACTGATGAATTGGCCAGCGCTGATTAATTTATCGAGATCGACGCCGTGCTGAATACCAAGACCATTGAGCATATAGACAAGGTCTTCGGTCGCGACGTTCCCCGCAGCACCTTTGGCATAGGGGCAGCCACCGAGGCCGGCGACCGAGCTGTCGACCACGGAGATACCCATTTGCAGTGAGGCATAAATATTGGCCAGTGCTTGCCCGTAGGTGTCGTGGAAATGCGCGGCAAATTTATTGACCGGGGCGATTTTTAATACTGCTTCCAACATGCGGCTAACGTCAGCGGGCGTGCCAGTACCGACGGTATCGCCTAGGGATATTTCGTAAACGCCCATCTCTAGCAAGCGCTGGCTAACCTCGGCCACCTTCTGGGGTGCCACGGCGCCCTCGTAGGGACAGCTAATCGCGCAGGACACATAGCAGCGTACTTGAATGCCTAAATTTTTAGCGGCGCTCATGACTGGCTTAAAGCGATCGAGGCTTTCCTCAATACTGCAATTGATGTTCTTTTTGCTAAAGGCTTCAGAGGCGGCGGCAAAAATCGCTACTTCATTGGCGCCAACGCTGATGGCGCGCTCAAAACCTTTTATATTTGGCACCAATGCCACATAGCGCACATCGTCAAGACGTTTGATCTGGCTGAAGACGTCTTCGCTGCCGGCCATTTGCGGTACCCAGACCGGGTTCACAAAGCTGCCGGCTTCGATGTTTTTAAGGCCTGCGTCGCTGAGCATATTGACTAATTGCACCCGAGTCTGGGTATCAATAGGCTGCTTTTCGTTTTGCAGGCCGTCGCGAGGGCCAACTTCGACAATACGGACAGAACTGGGAAGTTTCGCGTTCATTATTCTGCTTTCTCTAGCTGGATTAATTCAGCGCCACCGCTCACTAACTCGCCGGGCTGATAGAAAAAAGCAGCCACTGTGCCATCGCTCGGGGCGCGAATGGTGTGCTCCATTTTCATGGCTTCCATAATCATCAAGGGGTCGCCCTTGCTCACGGTGCTGCCGACGGCCACCAAGTGACTAACGACGGTGCCGTTCATGGGGGCGACTAATTGATTCTCTGCCGCGTCGTCACTGTTGTCGCCTAAATCTGGGCGTTTTATATTGAAGTGAATAGCGCGCTCGGCGTTATACAAACTGTAGCCGCTGTCGTGCTCGGACACGCTGGCGTTTTGGCGGTGGCCATCAATATCAGCGAACAATACGCGGTCTTGCAGTTGGCCATTGACAGTGGACTCCAAGTCGCCACTGCGAATAACAAAGCTGGCGTTCGGGGCTGACGACAGCGCAGTAGCGGTGACCGCGACGATTTCTTCGCCAAACTGGATGTCAAAATTATGCTGGGCAGCCTGATTCATCCGCCAACTATGGGCGTTATTCCAGGGCGAATTAGCGTCGACACTATTACTGGCGCGTTCAGCGATCAATTGCTTCTGGCGG
>NZ_JBFJWS010000074.1:0-11932 GCF_041623545.1 Zhongshania sp.
ATAAATTTGAGTTTTCAAAATACGATCCAGTAGTACGTAAGCACGTGATGTACAAAGAAGCTAAAATCAAGTAATTCGTTATTGAAGTGCTTTGATGTATAGCAATAAAAAAACCGCGCAATGCGCGGTTTTTTTATTGCTATCATATTGTTACCAGCAGATGCTGTTTAAGTGACGACCTGAAGGCTGTCTTCGACATCGGTGACGTGATCAAAGCCTTTGGCAATCTCAATAGAGTTAGCAAAACCTGGAAATCTCGCCATCGTTTTCTCGGTGCGGGTCTGTATGCAGATTTGAGCTGTGGTCGACGAAATCAGCGTTTGCTTGGAGCTGGACTTGAACGACACTGTACCGGGTGTTGCTTGCAATTATTCCTTGAGATGGTCAATTTTATTAAAGCTAAGCAACTGCTTGGTTTGCAGACATATTTCGCTAAACGCCGTATTTGATTTGCCGTATTTTGGCCACAATTTGGTGTCGTCATCAATATAGTGTGCAAACGCGATACTGATGGTGACGCCGTGAGCAACGATAATGACGTTTTCATTGGGGTGCTTAGCTGAAATTTCGTCCACAGCGGTAACTATTCGCTGCTTTACGATATTTTGTGATTCGCCATTCGGGGTAGCAAAGTCCGGATCGTCAATTAATTTTTGAACGATATTGCCCGCTTCAATTAGCTCTGCAAATGTTTTTCCCTCCCAATCGCCTAAATCCATTTCCATTAATCGAGGATCAAAATTCACCTCAAGTTTAAAGGTCCTAGCAATGGCTTCAGCGGTTATGCGCGCGCGCTGCAATGGGCTGGTGTAGATCACATCCGCGTGCAGGTAGCGCGGAAAATAGGCACCCAAACGCCGGGCCTGTTCATGGCCTTCTTCGGTAAGCTCGGTGTCGGTTTGGCCATGCCACACTTTGTTGATATTGGCGAAGGTTTGGCCGTGGCGAACAAAGCAGAGGCGGCCAGTGGTATCGGCAGTCATGATTAGAACCCATTTTTTATCACTTGGTGTTGTCTAAGCAGTTTACCAGCAATGGGTATCGATAGCGGTGAAAAATTGATGATCATTGTAGACGCGCCGATCAAGAGCGATACGTAAAAAGGCACTGCTGGGTTGCAGTGCCTTTGGCTGTAAACGCATACCGATGGCGCAATTATTGAGGTATTACTGGATTTTTAATCACGTCCGGTAGCGGTAGGCGATCAAAAAATGCAATTTCCTCGGCAGTGACCGTCAGTTTTAAGCGTCCGGTGTCGGTCACTTCTAAGGTCGGGCTACCACCAAGGTCAGATAGGCCGGCATCTAGCCTAGTCTGCTAACTTTACTGGATGGTCTCAAAACTACCGTCGCTATAGCGAATAACCACTGCACCACTACTGTCGCTGACGGTTGCAAAACTCGTTTCGCGGTGCCTAATATTACCGGAGATGCGGATTTCGCCGTCGGTCTCTGTTTCGGTCAGGCTCATAGTCACAGCATTGTGATTGCTTAAGGTGGCGGTATTCTCTCCTTCGTAAGCTAAGTTAAGTTGTTTGCCGCCGTAGCTTAAGTTTAATGTCGCTGTGCCTGCTTCTATGCCGCTGCGATTAGCGTTGAACTCTACTTTTACATCGTCGTCGACACCCGTGAGATCGATGTCAAAGACCATGCTGAGGCTGGCGATCGCGTAATCGGTCGGTGTTTCGTCGAGCTGGCAGCCATAGCTATAACTGTAGCCAGCTAATTCACTGTACGCGGACTCTTCATTACAACTTGCCTTGAAGTTATCAATGCTCGCGGCGAGGCTGGCACTTAATGCATTTCCTGAGGAATCGCTAAACTCCCCCGCCAAGCTTATTTCAAAGCCGTCAAAGCCCAGTGTTTCAGCATATTGTTCTTGTTCGGTGAAGGTTTCGCTACTGAATCCCGAGCTATAGCTACCGTCCTCTGTCGCCAGTAGCTCGCCGAGTGTAAGTGCCATGCTGCCAGTAAAACTGACATTGTTGTCGGCGGTGAGTTGGGCCAGTGTGATGCTGAGGGTTGCATCTATCCCAGTGACGGAGACTTCAGCGTCCCAGGTTTCACTGTAGCTGGTGGGTGCTTGCGTTTCGGTACTTTGTTCGTCATAACTCAGGGCAGCAGTGAAACTACCATCGTTAATTGTCATTGCAACGTCCGCACTTGCCGCCGACCCCGATACGGTTAAGGCGACTGTTGCTGAGCCAGTGTCTGAGTATGTGGTTTCATTGCCGGTAGTGGTGTCGCTAAAGTTTTCCTCGATGACGGTGGCGTCATCTGCACTTAAAGCAAGTGTCACGTCGGTCTCGAAAAGTGTAATCGACTGATCTATAGATAGATTAAGGCTAGTTCCTGATTGCAAGGTTGAGACGGTAAGACCGTTAACCTCGATTGCGCTTGGTTTGTTGTCATCTGGGGCGTCGTGATAGAGCTGATAGGCTGTTGCGATGGCATTTAAGCCTAAGCCAAGTGCCTCGGCGACAATGTCGCTATCTGCCGAAACTGACGCGCCGGCGAGATTTACTTGCTCGGCGAAAGCCGCCTGATTGACGGACATGACGCCAGCGCTGGCGAGATGTCGAACTTGTTTAACAAAGGCTTTACTGGCAATCAATCCTTCGCTGCCGACATCTTCGGGCACATCACCTTGGCTCGCGGTGGTACTGCCATTGGTTTGCGCATCGGCTTCTGCAGCTGTAATGCTGGTACTTGAGCTGCTGACGGCATTGCTATCTTCTACACCTGGCACCGCTTTTACTTTGTCGAGCAGTGCTAGCGCTTCCTCGAGGAGCTCCTCTAAGGTAACGGAGTCAGTATTGGTGTCTTCTTTGTCGGCGATACCGCTGTTACTAAATTGGTTTACAAAGTTAGCCGTAGCATCTTCGAGGCTGAGCGTAGTACTGCCCTTTAAGGCGGCGGCAACTGCCGCTGCGGATTTTAAATTGTATTCGAGGGCAGCTTGGCTAGCGGAGTTTACTGAGTTGGCATTGGTGATATCGACAATCGCTTGGTCAATTAGCCCGCCAGTGAGACCGAGTCGATTAGCGACTTGAGCATTCGAGCCAGCTGCGGCATCTGATGGGTTCGCGCCAGCGGCAACTTTTTGTAAGGTGAGTTTAGACGCAATATCCGTAATCGGTGTGATATTCACCGCGACACTGTTTCCTGTTGCCGAGGGCAGCGTTGCTGACATCGCAAAACTAGAGGCTAACGCGTAGGTGTCACCAAAATCCTTATCGCCGCACATAACAAGGTCGCAGCGCATTAAAGTGCCATTAGTGGCGGTAATTTCGACGTAAATGGCGGTACCGGGCACATAATTACTATTGAGCGACAGCGTGTAACTACCGTCGTCGGCCGTGGTCGCAGGATTTGCCAGGGCGCTTGTCTTGTCCACTGTACCGGTCGCTGTAATAGGGTAAGCATTGACGATACCGCCAATGACTATCCCTTTTGAGCTTTGTCCCCCAATTGAATTGGTCGGAGCTGTCGAGGCACTTTTTTTGCTTTCACTACCGCAAGCGACGAGCGCGGCGCTAATCGCGAGGGGTAGGACTAATTTATTAAGGCTATGAATATGACGCATGATTAATCTCCCAGTCGGCCTATACTGCGAGGCTGCTGCGCGATGTACATCCATAGTAAACGGAGGGCAGTTGCCCAGTTGTGCCACGTCCTGTGTGCCTGCAGTAGCCGGATTAGGTACTTATCGATTTTTCAGGAGTTGCGGTGTAATCATATGGAGCAACAGAACTGCTTTAGCGCAGCCCTGCTATTCCTAAGGGATAAGACACGTTAACACTACTAAGTTCTAGACAATTAATTCGGTTATTGCCAGAAAACTAAGCGGTTATAACGTATTGAGTTAACCGCGAAATTACTTAAGCATTTTTTACCTTTTCCGGCGCTGGCGTTGTAAACGCATAAGCACTAACTTGCTGATACTGGGTTTGTGTTCATACCAAAAATTAGAATCGACCTTTTACAGAAAAATTAAGTTCCAGTGTTTTAGCGTCTTCCCAGTTTAACTCATCAGTGCGTAGGTGCAGATTAAAATACTGGCCACCCAGCCCTAAGCCCCAAGCATCGCTACGTAAGTCGTAACTGAGTTGCCATTGTTTGTCTCGCCATTGTCTCTGGTAGCCGAGGCGGGGGAAAACGTGGCGATCATAGGCAAATAACTCGCTAGTGAGTGCGTGTTGGCTATCAAGTTGATAGTGGCCATGCAGTGAGTAACGGGAGGCGAGTCGCTGGGTTTGATCGCGGTAGCGCTCTACACCGCTGACGGTGGGTTTGGCGTCAATTGAGCCATTTTGGTCAAAGGAGATGTTGTCAGTATTGGCCGTGGCCGTGGTATAGGTGAGGTCGCGATATTGAATAAATGACAGTATATCTCGGCCACTAAAATCAATATTTAACTGTTTGTTTACTTGCCAGTGAAGGTCAATATCAAGGGATGTGCCGTGACCATCACTGTCTTCTTCTGCGCGGTCGAGTAGGGTGTCGCGGCTATAACCGTAATTGAGATAGAGCTGCGCTTGGTAGCCGTCATTGAGGGTGTTTAATTGGCCTTTTAAATAGCCATCGGTGGTGTGAGTCGCGCGCAAGTAGTTCAGCCGTGTTTTTATGGACAGTTGGGGATTAACCTCATAAAAATAAGCGGCGCTTAAACCCCAGGCGCGGAGGTGGTTGGGGCGCAGGTAAACGTTGTAATGGGTGTTTTGCGGCAGGGGCAAATCGTTGCGCTGTAAATAGGCTAGCTGCCCAGTGTCTTTGTTAAATTTTAAATAGTAGTCGTAACGATAAAAATAACTGAACTCAAAATCATTTTTGCGCACACCAATTTCAAACTGATTGTGCGTAAAGGCAAATTTTCCAGATTTCAGTGGTGCCCCATCAAGATCGTGAATCATCTGTTCTATCGGTGCTGCTTGGCTATAGCTGAGGCTGTCGATGCTGGAATAATATTCGGTTTCAGGTGTGGCGCCAGCGCATAGTAAGGCGTAGCTGCTAAAGATAGTTGCGATCAAGGCACGCATAAAAAATTCCAGTCGGCCGATATGAAGTATTTAAAAATCATATTAATAAAAAAGGGAGGCAAAAGCCTCCCTAATATCGCTGCGGTGAGATTTACATTACCGTTTCGAAGCTACCGTCGTTGTAGCGAATTACAACAGCGCCGGTATCGTCGCTGATAGTGGCAAAAGCAGAGCCGCCGTGTTTGATGTCACCGGAAAGGCTGGTTTCCTCATCGACTTCGGTCTCTGTTAGCGTCATGGTCACGCCGTTGTGGTTACTAAGGGTTGCCGTATTGCCGCCCTCGTAGTTCAAGTTAAGCTGCTTGCCGCCGTAGCTCAGTTTTAATGAACCCTCACCGGTTTCTAATCCGGTACGACTGGCGTTAAACTCGACTTTGACGTCGTCATCGACACCGTCGATGTCCAAGTTGAAGACAATGCTCAGGCTAGCCATCGCGTAATCGGTCTCAGTTTCATTGAGATCGCATTCGTAGCTGTAACTGCCGCCATTTGGGCCGTAGCTCGATTGCTGATTACAGGTTTCATTAAAGTTATCGATATTGGCTGCTAGGCTTGCGCTAATCGCATTTCCGAGGTCATCACTAAAGTCACCTGATAAGCTTATTTCAAAGCCATCAAAAGTGATGGTTTCAGTGTATTGCTCTTGGTTAGAGTTAGTCCACCATTCAGTATAACTGTAGCTGGTGCTATAGCTGCCTTCTTCACTGCCCTTTAGCTCTCCGAGTTTAAGCGCCATATTGCCGGTGAAACCGATGTTATTGTCACTATTAAGCTGTGCAAGGGTGATGTTTAGCTTGGCGTCGATATTGGTGACGGTAAATTCATCGTCCCAAGTATCGCTGTAGCCGCTGCCGGTCTCTGATGAGGTATCGGTCTCGGTCCACTGGCTATCGTAGCTTAAGGCGCCGCTAAAACTGCCTTCGTTGATGGTGATAGAAACCGCAGAACTGGCGGCGGAGCCTGATACGGACAAGGCGGCCGTAGCTGAGCCCGATTCCGAAACAGTTCTGGTGCCATCAACGGTATTGTCTACGGGCTCGTTTTCATTGATCACAGTGCCATCGGCGGCGCTTAATTTGATCGCAACCTCGGTTTCGTTTAATACCACGGTATCGTCTACTGCGAGTGTTACCGTGCCGGCTGATTCGGAGATGGCTACGGTGATTCCGTTAATTTCTACAGAGTTTGGTTTGTCTTCATCTGGCGCGTCGAGGTAAAGCTCGTAAGCACTGGCAATGGCATTAAGGCCGAGGCCAAGGCCCTCGGCAACAATGTCACTGTCGGCTGAGACGGCTTCGCTGGCCAGATCAATTTGCTCGGCAAAGGCCTCTTGGTTGGCGGAAACAACACCGGCGCTCGCTAAGTTGCGAACCTGCTTAACAAAGGCTTTACTGGCGACAAGACCTTCGCTGCCAACATCCTCTGGAACATCGCCCTGGCTTGGGCTGGTGTTGCTACTATTTTGTGCGCTGGATTCGGCCGTCGCTAGGCTAGTGCTCGAACTGCTCACGCCGCCGCTGTTTGCATTGACACCGTCAACAGTTTTGACAGTTTCAAGTAGCGCGCGCGCCTCTGCGAGTAATTCCTCGAGGCTGATATCATCGCTATTGGTTTCTTCTCGATCCGCAATGCCGCCATTGCTGAATTGATTTACAAAGTTGGCTACGGCATCTTCTAGGCTAGGTGTGGTGCTTGCTTTAAGCGCCGCAGCAACGGCAGCAGCCGATTTTAAGTTGTATTCAAGGGCGGCTTGGCTAGCGCCATTAACTGCGCTGGCACTGGTGATATCAACAATAGGCTGATCAATCAGGCCACCAGTGATGCCGAGTCGGCCAGCGACTTGGGCGTTAGAGCCTGCCGCAGCAGCAGATGGGTTTGCGCCACTCACAACTTTTTGCAAAGTTAACTTCGCGGCAATATCGGTAATGGGGGTGATGTTAACTGCGACACTGCTGCCACTGGCTTGGGGCAGTGTTGCTGACATGGTAAAGCCGGAAGCGAGGGTGTAATCCTCGCCAAAATTTTTCTCGCCGCATTTGGCAAGGTCGCAACGCATTAAAGTGCCATCACCGGCGGTAATTTCCACGTAGATAGCGCTGCCGGGTACGTAATTGTTATTGAGGCTAAGGCTATAGCTGCCGTCAGCGGCTGTGGTCGTAGGGGCGGCTAGACTGGTGCTTCTATCAACCTCACCAGTAGCAGTAATAGGGTAGGCATTGACTATGCCGCCAATAATAATCCCTTTCGAGCTGGCGCCCGCAACTGTTGTCGGCGCAGCTGAGCTGCCTTTGCTATCGCTACCGCAAGCAGCAAGGCTCGCGGCGATGGCCACAGGTAGAAGGAATTTTTGAAATTTGGGAATTTGACGCATGAAACATCTCCTTGTTTACCTATATCGACAGTATTACTGCGCTATTAATATCCATATTTAAGCTAAGGGCTCCTGCCCTATTTACTCGCACGCTCCTGTGCCAGCAGTAATTCGATTAGGTGCTTATAGTATTTTATGTGTTGCGGTGTAATCAGGTGGAACAACAATGAGAAGTCAAAAAGAAAACACATTTTTATTCACGCGATACGACACGTTAACGCCTTTACGTTTTAGCGCCTTATGTGATGTATATCAAGTTTTTCGCGGAATTAGTTCGTAGTAGTTTATTGGCAATAGCGTTTAATCATCGCTTGGAGTACATCAATAGTGGGGCGAATCTGGTCTAGCGCCATAAATTCATCTGGTTGGTGGGCTTGGTCAATAGAGCCTGGTCCCATGACAATGGTTTGCAGGCCTAGCTGTTGGAAAAACGGCGCTTCTGTGGCGAAGCCAACAGTGTCTGCGGTCTGCCCAGTCAGTTGTTCTACCAAGGCAACTATGTCTGAATTTTCTGGCTCTTCGTAGGCGGCTAGCCCCGGCATTAAGGCGCGTAAGCCAATGTTAATCGCGCGACGTTCGGCGACCGGTGTGAGAACTTTTTGAATGAGGGTGTCGAGTTCATCGTTGTCCATGCCGGGGGTGGTGCGAATATCAAAGTGCAGTTCGCATTTGCCACAGATACGATTGGGGTTATCGCCGCCGTGTATACAGCCAAAGTTCATGGTTGGCGTGGGCACACTAAAGGCCGGGTGGTGGTATTTTGCAGCCAGTTCCTGACGCAATTGCATAAGGCCGCTCATGACCTCGTGCATGGCGTCCATGGCGTTATTGCCGAGCAGCGGGTTAGACGAATGCCCTGAGCGGCCGGTAATGGTGATGCCCTTCATCACAATGCCTTTGTGGGCGCGCATAGGCCTGAGGCCAGTGGGTTCGCCGACGACGGCGTAGCGCGCGCCGGACACGTCGCTGTGAACCAGCGAGCGCGCGCCGTCCATGCTGCTCTCTTCGTCGGCGGTGGCCAGAATAATCAGCGGAGCACGTAGCGGCTTTTCTAAAAAGGGTTTTAGCGCCTCGATTGCAATAGCAAAGAAACCCTTCATATCGGTGCTGCCAAGGCCATATAAGCGGCCGTCGCGCTCTGTAAGGGTAAACGGGTCGCTATGCCAAAGCGTGTCGTCGCAGGGCACGGTGTCGGTGTGCCCCGCGAGCACGAGGCCGCCACTGCCGCTGCCTAGCGTAGCAACGAGGTTGGCTTTGTTGGGGCTTCCGGCAATCGGCAGTATGCGAATAGCGAAGCCGAGGGGTTCTAGCCAGTTGGCCAGTTGCTCAATTACTTTGATATTGCCCATATCACGACTGGGCAGAGTAGAGCTAACCGAGGGGAGTTTGACCAGCTCTGTCAGCATCGACAGAACGTTTTTTGTGTTCATAGGGTTCGCCATTTATCGCTGTCGCCGCTTGGCGATTGAAGCGATATTGTAGCGAGTTGAGCAAACAATAACAGCGGCTCGCACTGATATTGTTTGCTCGAGAGGCTTACTTACTTAAAGGAATATAGCCTTGAAGATGAAGAAGAATACAATCGCTAAGCCGGCGCCGGCTGGTAGGGTGATGATCCACGACATAAAGATATTGCGAATAACACTCAGGTTTAGCGCGGCAATACCCCGAGCCAAGCCAACACCCAATACCGCACCAACGAGTGTGTGAGTGGTGGAGATCGGTAGGCCTGTCGCGGAGGCGATAACCACAGTCGAGGCGGCGCCCAACTCGGCGGCAAAGCCGCGGCTCGGTGTCAGCTCGGTGATTTTGGTGCCGACCGTGGCAATAACCTTGAAGCCATAAGTTGCCAAGCCAAAGACGATACCGCCAGCGCCGACCAGTAATATCCAGCTGGGCAGGGCCGATTTTGCGCCGATTACGCCGCCGGACTGAACGACGCTTACTATGGCGGCAACAGGGCCAATGGCGTTAGCAACATCATTAGAACCGTGGGCAAAAGCCATGGCACAAGCAGTAAACACCATTAGTACCGCGAACATGCGCTCAACGCTGGCAAAGCGGAAGCGACCATCGGCGGACGGTGTGTCTTTGATGCGGCGCAAAAACAGCTGACCGATACCGGCAACAATAATCCCAGCGATGACGGAATAGCCCATGCACTGCTGAAAGTTTAAACCTAAGCCGAGGTGTTTGAGGCCTTTGGTCATGGTGACCATGGCGATCATGAAGCCGACTAGAAACAAATAGTAGGGTATGTATTTCTTGGCGGCTTCAAAGGGGTTTTGGGTATTGAGAATCAGGCGCTGGGCGCTGAGGAAGATACCAAAGGAGATGGTCCCGGCCATGACCGGTGAGACTACCCAGCTGGCGACGATTTGCCCGACTTTGCTCCAGACCACCGCATCGCTGTCGATACCGACTGCGGCAAAGCCAACTAAGGCGCCAACGATGGAGTGTGTGGTAGATACTGGCCACCCCATCATGCTGGCAACAAATAGCCAAACGCCAGCGGCTAATAGCGATGACAGCATGCCGAAGACCAGTAAATCTGGGCTATCCGCGACAAATGCGGGATCTATAATGCCTTTGCGTATCGTTTCGGTAACTTCACCGCCCGCTAAATAGGCGCCGCAAAACTCAAATAACATGGCGATGAGAATCGCCTGCTTAATGGTGAGTGCCTTAGCGCCCACCGAGGTGCCCATGGCATTGGCAACGTCATTGGCGCCAACGCCCCAGGCCATAAAAAAGCCAAAAAGGCAGGCTAAAATAAGCAATAACTGCCCGTGCTCAGCAATAATTGACATGTGAATTCCTTCTGTAAGCTTGTGCCAGCTGTTTAGCGAGCAATAACAATTTGCAGACGCGAGCCTACTTTTTGGGATTTATCAGACAATTCGCCAATAAGGGAAATGGTCTGGTAGAGAAACATAACGTCGACTGGCGGCAGATCTCGCTCTATTTCATACAGCGAACCGCGGATATCGATTTGAAGCTTATCGGCCGAATGCTCTAAGCGGTCTAACTCTTCAATCAAGGTTTCGACTAGACTCACTTCGCGGCCGCGGAAGCCTGTTTCAAGTAATTCATCAAGCTCTTCGATAGCCTTCATTGCCTGCGCAGAGGTAGCGATAGCCAGAATTACGTACTCGCTGAGCGCCGCGGCGAGTGATGGCGGGATTTGCATTTTGCGACCGAGCATCAAGCCGGCAATATCCTTGCTGCAGTTCGCAATACGGTCTTGCATGCTGACTAAATCAAGGAGGTCGGCGCGGGGCACGGGGAGGAATAAATTGTTTGGCAGTTGCAGGCGAACTTGCTTTTTGAGCTTGTCAGCTTCATTTTCAAGGTCAACGATGACTTGTTGGGCTTTTTCAGCTAGCACCCAGTCGTCGGCGAGCACAGCATCAATAAATGGCTTTAGTGCGGCAGCACAGGCTTGCGCCTGCTTCATGTGTTCCTGTATCGGTTCGAAAGGGGATTTTCCGAACAGATTACCCAGTGAATTTAATGGCACGGTGCGACTCCTGCATATCGTCAGTCGTATGAGTGGGCGGATTATACTGACCTAGGCCATGGGTAACCAGTTTTTAACGCGTCGCTGTTAGAGGTGTGTAATTTGCTTGGGACTTGCCATAATGCAAGAGTGATGCTGAGTATGCTGAAATCAACACACATTTTTTAGAATCATCCAACGATAACAAGGGATTAGCGCGGCGATGCAAAGCCAAATCACAAAGACTGGACCGCTGGACGTTGGGACCTTAGCCCGACAATTGGTGTCCGATGGGATTATTGATGCAGCAAGCGCAAAACGTTTGCGGCTAAGTCCGCCCCGTAGCGGCGATAAACTTCAGCACGTTCTCAATTATATTGCTGGCGAGCAGCTGCACGATTTATCTCGACAGGGCCGTGTCCTGACGATGGACAGTCTGCTGGATTGGCTGGCAGCGCATTGCGATCAAGCGGCATTGCGTATTGACCCTTTAAAGATTGACGTGCCTGCCGTCACTGGAGTGATGTCCTTTGCCTTCGCCCAGCGCCATCGTATTTTGGCGGTGGCGGTGACGCCAAAAGAGGTCGTTATTGCCGGGGGCGAACCCTTTGTCAATGCGTGGGAGGCGGACTTACAGCAGGTTTTGCGCAAGCCTATTCGCCGAGTTATAGCCGATCCCGAGGCAATAGATCGCTTCACCGTTGAATTTTACAGTCTGGCCAAATCGGTGCGCGGTGCCAGCGGTGATAATAATCGCCGCGGCAATGGGACTAATAATCTCGAACAGCTCCTCGAAATCAGCAATTTGAAAGACCTCGACGCCAATGACGGCCACGTCGTCAATATTGTCGATTGGCTGCTGCAGTATGCCTATGACCAGCGCGCCAGCGATATACATATTGAGCCGCGCCGTGAGCAGGGTAATGTCCGCTTTCGTATCGACGGCGTGCTTTATAATGTTTATGAACTCCCGGCTACGGTGCTCACCGCGGTGGTGAGCCGTTTAAAAATTCTCGGCCGGATG
>NZ_JBFJWS010000075.1:0-11863 GCF_041623545.1 Zhongshania sp.
ACTGCGACATCGACCTTTGCGGCGATCACCAAGCTACCGTCACTCAGACGATCGCGATACTCACCGGTTAACTGTGCGCCCGGTTGGCTATAGAGGAAACCGCCCAGCGCCACGCGCTGATCTTGATCCGCATTTACCGCAGTCACTTTTATGGCGATATTCTTGGCGCTACCCAAGTCGGGCTGGTGAGCCGCGGGCAAAATATAGCTTGCGGTATACACCCCGTCGCCCGCTTGTTCATCGCCAGCTTTGCCATCATCGCGGTAACTCAGCATGGCCAACTGCTGACCATTATTATCAACCAGCTCCCCAGTCACAGCCCAAGGACCAGTAGCACTCGTCGGCGCTGGCGCCAATAAATTAATCGGGCTTGCCTTGCGCTCAGCTAGCGACGCGTAAAAATACGCCGTATCGCCAGTACTATAACGAATATCCGAGGCCCACACTGACAGCGCGGGGCCGGCACCCGCAGGCCCCGCCTGGGTTTGTACTGTGGCTTCACGCCCGGCTAGCAAGGGGTCGGCTAGGGCGCCGGACACTGGCTGCGACCACTCAGGGTAGCGAGCCATGGTGCGATATTCCGCCGCCGCCTGCGCCGCGAGATCTGGCGTTACCGCCGCGATTGTCACCATCGGCGCCAAACTGAATAGCGATGCCGCCAATAGGGGCTTAATGTGTTTACTTTTCATTGCGATACTCCCTTAAATTCGGCAAATTAATACAAAATGCTAATAAAACTAGCACTGGTCATTGAGCTCTGGACTTGGGTATTGGGTGCGCACGGCGCGCCGCTACATGTCCAAATGCCATTGGGTATTTGCCGACGTACATCCGAGTCGCTGGCGTCGCGTTCGTCACTGTGATTTTCATGGGCCGCGTCCAAGTTCCGGAAGCCGGAAACTTCCTGTTTGGCGCTATTCCCGCAGACATTGCTATTGTTGTAACTCGCGCTCGCGCTGCCATTACAAGCAAAAATAGAGGCGTATTGGACAACCCCATCGTCTTCACCGCTCAAGCAGGCGCTAGCGCCGAAAATAGCTTCATAACCGCCTGTTAAGTATATGTTTTTCGCTGGCGCACTGGCGTAAGTCCGGACTTGCACATCGTCGCTGCTGCGCAGCCACCATGTTGCATCGTCACAGCTTTGAATCCAGCCAGCAGCCCAGTTGCAGCCCCAGCTTGACCCCCCGCACACTGCGTCTGCACCTTCCGAACCGCGGTGGGCGCCACCTAGCGTAATAGCCATGCCAACCCGTGTTGCCACAGTGTCATAAGGTCCGTTGTAATTGTAGTTTGGGTCAGAGGCGTCATTATTTCCCAAGATATAATCCGTTACCGTACCGCCCATGCTGTGGGCAATAATCCAAAATGAGCCACCTTGGGCATAGGTTTGCGCACAGCGATTACCACCGCCGTCAGCCACCCCATTGGTTGCCGCAACAATTTCATTGGCTACCTCGCCGGCCGCTAGAGCATCCCAATAAGGTTTGGTACCGTTGTAACCCACCACATAGTAGGACGCCGAGTAATTTTTGGTGGCGGTACGAATAAAATCGTTACTGCCATTTACCCAGTAATTACGCGCTGAGTTCCAGCTGGTATAGGTATTGGTGTCCGTTTGCTTGCCGTGTACAAAGATCAAACACGGCGCGGCGAGAACGTCACTCACAGCGAAGAACAGACACAAGCCCAAGGCCGCACGCAGTGCGGATAAATATCTCATAGCAAAACTCCCATTTATTATGCATTGCTTTATTTCGGGTTTACCCGCCACTGGTCCACGTATGCCGTGACCAATTAAAACGAGTCGCTACAGTTAAAGAGATGATCTAGAGATCGGCCAATAGGCTGAATGAATTGTCACAATTTATTAGATTTATGCAGTAGTGATCGCCAGTGATACTGGGAGCATCCGGCAAGATCTTGATTTACTTATTATTTACAAATACGACGGAGTTCACACTTCACGTAGTAACAACCACGGCAACGCCCCCAAGCATGCGAAAGCCAAGCCCAAGGCCATTACCGCGAAGCAACGGTTTACGGCACCAAAAATTGCCGCTTCCAGCCGCGCTCGGTCTGGGTCCACAAGGTACGTTGATGCATTTCGCCACCCTCACCAAGCTGCCAGCGCTCAATAAAATTAACTGACAGCTGCAAACCCAAGGCATTATCTACCAGAGGAATATCTTGATCGCTGGGGTAGTCGGCTTTGAGCTTCGCGATCTCAGCGAGAAAGGCCTCTCTACTGTCTACTGCGGTACTTTGTGCTTGGTGTTTTACATAGTAGAGATCAAGGATTTTTGCGTCATAGGGCTTGCGCTGCCAATGACCCTGCATCTCAACAGCCGATAATTCGCGAAGTTGATGACCACCCAAACGGTATTGGCGCAGCAACTCCGGCCAAAACACCAAAATTTCAAAATTCCCATTATTTTTAAGCTGCTGCCACTTCGGGCTACTGGCACTCACAAACAGCACCAAGGCGCCATCACTGACACCGCGCAATACTACCGTCCGCATTACCGGCCTACCATCAAGCCCCACTGTCGCCAGGGAACAATAGCGCGCATTCATCAATTTCTGGGTTTGCGCCAATTGCCAGTCTGCCGTGAAATCCGCGAGTGGATCCATCATCAATTACTCCAGTATCACCGCTGCTTGGCGGGTATTTAATATTGCACGATTGGAGCTTGGTGCAGCCAGGTATCATCGTCTAACATTGCCAACATCGCGTGGGCGCAATCGGCGAAGCTAATACGCGAAAAGCCATTGAAGCGGTCAAAGCCAAGTCGGTATTGCGCTCGCATTGGCCCCTTAACCATTTGCAGCGGCCGCACACCAAGATGTGGGATATCAGGATATGACTTGAGCAAAAGATATTGGTGCTCTTTATCTGCATGGCGCAGACTCATAAAGGTTTCGGCAAATTTACGCACAAACCGCGCGCCCAAACCGATCACATCTTGCTCAACAAAGGTACTGCCGCCGCCGCACCATATAAACCGTGCAGCGCAATCGCCGCGTAACGCTTCGAGAATAATCCGCGTGACATCGGTACAGAGATCCGGTGGCGAACGCTTATCGACGCCGATCGCAAACAAAATTGCTTCGGTATCCTTATCAATCACTCGCCAAACATCCTCAGCGTTTAGGGCATCGCCTTCAACAACTCGGATACGACGGCACAGGTCTGCAGGTAGTTTATTTGCTGAGCGCACCAACACCGTGACATCATGCCCAGCCGCCACAGCTTGCCGCAAACACTCACTGCCCAGCGCGCCAGTGCCACCAAAAAGACTAATTTTCATAATTACCCAGTTCCAATCTAAGGCAGCAAATAGATTAGTAAGATAGCCACGATACGCAAGTACATTGCAAATACTTTGGCGCCTAACTTTTCGACATTGCCAATATGTGGATTAGCTCTAGGTGGGGCAATACGCGATGATAATTCCAGATGCGGGGCCGTATTTCCTCTTTTGCTGCTAGTATGGCTTGTTAGTCGTTGAAGACAGGTCACGCAAATAATGAATAAAGAAATCAGCCTTTACGTGACCCAACTATTAACCTCACCGCCGCGGGGGCGCTACAGATCAAAGCGTTTTCATATACTCTATTAAACTCCATTTCTGTTGATCACTTAGTTCGGTCCCGTAGCGGTGGCCAAGATTCGAATTGCCAGGCGTAACCTCGCCCCCATCATCGCGCACTCTATATTTCGACAAACCCTGATCGACACGATAACCAACTCGAACCGGATCAAACTCGCGACTGCCTACCCAGAACTCAGCAATTCGTTCCTCAGGTAGCTGCAGCAATTCCCATAAGTTAGGCACCGAGCCATTGTGCAAATAGGGCGCAGTCGCCCATATGCCATTGAGAGGGCGAGCTTTATACACTAAGCCATGGAGTTCTGACTCCGAAAGCAATGACGCAGCCTTGGTCGCGACGGTTAGCTTCTCACGGGCGGCCAAGTTTACTTGCAGATAGTCCTCAATGGAGGATAACTCATCTGCCAATAGTGAGCGCTTACCATGCTCCTCCGGAATCAATCCTGCCTTGAGCGCTTCGCCCGGATTTTTAAGCACAAGACCAACCACACCGTTCACCGCAAGTTCAATAGCTGGGGCCTGGACAGAAAATTTATCCCCGACAATAATATCTTTCTTAGTCCCCTCTAAAATCAAGGTATTAGCTTTATGATGAGCGGCATTCCACGCCATAGCGGGGTCCGTTCCTACTTCGATAAGCGGCGTTTTTACCGCAATGTAATCCTGTCCCTCATCGCTCCGAGTAATCTCCTGATGACAACTTGCGCACTGTTGCTGATAAATTACACTGCCCTGAGCCGCCTTCGTTGCGTCGATACCTGGTAGATACTGCTGTGGCCACTGGGGAGAACGCAGGTCCTTAACCCAAGCTTCCAGATGACCGAGGCCTAACATTTTTACGGTCGAAGAATAACTATTCTTTTTACCGAGTACGCGCTGCCACCAAGGCGCTTCAGTAATACTTAAGTCCCCAAAAACGCCCACCACTTCGCCAATATTCCTGACAAGCGGCCCGACAATTGGGGTATTAGGCGCCGACGCATTCCACTGCACCACATCGGATTGATGAGTACCCCATAAAAACGGGTATGACACTGGCGCCGTTGGCGGGTTGCGATTTGTTAGGTCGTGCAAGGCAAACGCACTGGCAGCATTTTGAATATTGCCAAAAGCATCTAATCTGGCATAGCTAGTAAAGTCGGCGGGGTATGTAGCAGGGAGCGCATTAACAAGCTGACGTTGCGCCACCGCCAAGCTTATTTGCAGCACGCTGTTGCGTAATTCCGCCGCTGATTCCGCAGAGTAGTCACTGGCTAAAACCCGTTTCGCGAAGCGTTCAAACTTAGCGTCGTCTTTACCCGTCACAGTCAGTGCATTAACCAATCGCTGATAAAATAGAACAAAATTAGCCAGGGTCGGCGCGCCCTCAATAAGTATTTTTGTACCTTGATAATCCAGTTGATTGGTGTGGCAGGCCGCACAAGTTAGCCCCAGCCAGGCATCACCGGTTTGCGTATCTGTATCTAAGGCAAAGCCAATTGGCAGACCGGCCGGGTTAACGGCGGACGAGGCCACGGGTAAGTATCGCAATTGCTCCATATGCCCAGCATCGCGAAAAAGAGCGCGGCTGTCGGCTTGTTCCAGCCACATAAACCATGAGTAGGGAATGATTCGCGAGCCTTGGCTGGTAAACCAAAAATCCATCCTCGTTTGATCTGTCCAGTTCTGTTCAAGACTGATCCGCATGGGAATTGAACCGATCGCATCGACTTTGCTAATGGTGCTGGCGTGACTAAAATACCTTCCCTCCCGTTGTAAAATAGAACAGGCCACCAAGCTTATTATTAAAACGCTCAAGGTTAAACGTAGCAGTGATTTCATATTACTGTCCCTAGTTATAGCGCCGCGTTCTTGCGGCTTCAGCATTGATCCCTATGCATCACAGGTCACAGCACGGATCCATCGGGAACCTTGGACTCGAAACTATTGTTGCGAAACGTAAATATTATTTTTATTTATACACCGAAAGTTTCACCAAGATTTTTAAAATTATCGACGCTATACAATTCAATACAAATATAGATTCGATAAAAATCGCGACAAAAATATGCCTCGGCATTTACATCTTATAGCCCCGCCAGCCATTAGCCTGCAAGTAAAATAATAAAATATTTTATGTTTTTTATTCTCGCCATAACATTTACTACTACCGCATTAAAAATATTTTCTTAGCAAACTTTAATACAACTAAATTAGAATATAGCGGCGGCAGAAATATTAGGTGTTCGCGACGAGAAGCGGGAAAAAATAAGGCGGTTCAGAAAACCGCCGAAGAGGAGAAAAAGCTAGGCCGTAATCGGCCAATAAACTACACCATGCGATGTAAAGCGCACACTTTGTTACCTGAGGGATCACGCAAATAAGCGAGGTATAACTTCCCTAAACCGCTTTCGCGAACACCGGGCGCGTCCTCGCAACTCACGCCACCATTAGCCACACCCGCAGCATGCCATGCGTCAGCTTGGGCTGGGTCTTTGGCGGCAAAACCAATGGTAGTGCCATTACCGTGGCTTGCTGGCTTGCCATCGATTGGTGGTGTAATCGCGAAAATACCGCTATCAGTAAAATAGAAACAACGACCACGGTCGTCAAAAACTCCGGCGTCGTACCCCATTGCGCCTAAAATGGCATCGTAAAATGCCTTGGACGCCTGCATGTCATTGGCACCGACCATGATGTGACTGAACATATTGCAAAATCCTTGTATGAACTGAAAAAAATAAAATGAAAAATGCGATCTGCTAAAATCGACAAATTGCTCTCACAAAAATAAAGCCCCATAAGGGGCTTATCAGCTCGCTAATTTAAATAAGCGCGACAATACGCTCACAACAAAACTTCCGCTTCATCGCCGCTGGCCTCAAGCCAGCTCTTACGATCTGGCGCCCGCTTTTTCGAGAGCAGCATATCCATCAGGCCATCGGTTTCGTCACCCTCATCGATCGATAAGCGCACTAAGCGGCGGGTATTTGGGTCCATAACGGTCTCCCGCAATTGCAGGGGATTCATTTCACCCAAGCCCTTAAAGCGGGTAACCGAAATTTTGCCGCGCTTATTTTCCGCATCAAGGCGATCCATAATGCCCTGTTTCTCTGCATCATCCAGCGCGTAATACACTTCTTTACCAAGGTCGATGCGATATAGCGGCGGCATCGCAATATAGACATGGCCCTTCTCAACCAAGGGCCTAAAGTGCCGTAAAAATAGTGCGCACAGCAAGGTGGCAATATGCAGCCCATCGGAGTCCGCATCGGCTAGTACGCAGATTTTATTGTAGCGCAGTCCGCTTAGGTCATCAGAATCTGGGTCAATGCCCATCGCCACAGAAATATCGTGTACTTCCTGCGACGCCAATATCTGTTGGGACTCGACCTCCCAGGTATTCAGAATTTTGCCCCGCAACGGCAAAATCGCTTGAAACTGGCGATCTCGCGCCTGTTTAGCCGAGCCACCCGCCGAGTCACCCTCGACCAGAAATAGCTCGGAGCGTTCAATATCACCACCGGAGCAATCGGCCAATTTACCGGGAAGCGCAGGCCCCGCTGACACTTTTTTCCGCACCACTTTTTTGGCTTTGCGCATCCGCGACTGAGCATTATTAATACACAATTCAGCGAGCTTTTCCGCGTCTTCGGTGTGCTGGTTCAACCACAAGCTGAAGGCGTCTTTCGCCACCCCAGAAACAAAGGCGGCCGCCTCACGTGAACTCAAACGCTCCTTGGTCTGCCCAGAAAACTGGGGGTCGGCCAGCTTGGAAGACAAAACGTAGCTGCATTTCTCCCAGATATCGTCGGGCGCTAATTTCACACCGCGAGGAATCAAACTGCGAAACTCACAAAACTCGCGCATGGCATCGAGCAAGCCGCTGCGCAGACCATTGACGTGAGTACCGCCCTGCGCCGTGGGAATTAAGTTCACATAGGACTCGGCCAATGGCTCGCCACCCTCGGGCAACCACTGCACAGCCCAATCCACCGCCTCAGAGCGGCCACTAAAGTGACCAATAAAAGGTTCGGCAGGTAAGGTGTCGTACTGCCGGGTATGGCTAGAGAGATAATCCCGCAGGCCATCTTCGTAATACCACTCCTCACTCTCGGTGCCGGTTTCATCTATGAAGTTAACCTTCAAGCCCGGACATAACACCGCTTTAGCGCGCAGCACGTGTTTAAG
Organism: Zhongshania sp.; assembly: GCF_041623545.1. GTDB lineage: Bacteria > Pseudomonadota > Gammaproteobacteria > Pseudomonadales > Spongiibacteraceae > Spongiibacter. The sequence continues at coordinate 7,785 of NZ_JBFJWS010000075.1, forward strand.
GCGGCGCACAGAGAATTTAGCCGTGTCAAAATACTTGGGGTTGGGCGTAAAACGAATAAAAGTGCCGGTATTGCGCTTACCACAGCTATCAATTACCGCTAATTCAGAGGCTTTATCGCCGTCGGCAAAGAACATTTGGTGCACTTGGCCGTCACGCTTGATAACAATTTCAAGCGAGCTAGACAGGGCGTTTACAACCGACACCCCGACGCCGTGCAAACCGCCGGAAAACTGGTAATTATCATTCGAGAACTTACCCCCGGCATGGAGGGTACACATAATCACTTCCACCCCCGGCAAGCCCTGCTCCTCATGGATATCCACAGGCATACCGCGACCGTCGTCACTACAGCTTAGAGAGCCGTCATCGTACAAGGTAACGGTAATCTCTTTGGCGTGACCAGCCAGTGCCTCATCGACACTATTGTCGATGACTTCTTGGGCAAGGTGATTGGGCCGAGTGGTATCGGTGTACATCCCCGGCCGCTTGCGGACTGGCTCTAAACCAGTAAGAACTTCAATAGACTGTGCATTATATTGTGACATCTGAAACCATTTAGCGGCCGCGCCGCATTATCTATTTATGTAAGAAACGCCATCACCAGCGCAGTGACGGTACTTATATATCAACTTTGCGTGGCCCTAGGCCAACTGCAAAAAATTCACTACCGCGGCCAAATGACGATCAAAGCCTTGAAAACTGTGATCGCCCTCGGCTTCCACGGTCATTTTACTGCCGCGATATAAATTGACGGCCTGACGGTAATCCAAAACCTCATCCGCCTCTTGAACCATAAGCCAGTAACGACGAGCTTGCGGCACCACCGCCATGTCGCGCAGCGCATCAATATCGGCTTGCGTAAGGCTAAAATCCACGGCCGTGTACGGATTATGGTGGGTGCCGATAAAATGTTCGGCAAGATTATGTGGCGCAACTGCTGGGTTGATCAATACCGCCGACAAGTCATAGCGCTCTGCCATCACCGTCGCCAAAAAGCCACCCAGTGAACTGCCAACCAAGCCTAAAGGCTTAAAACCGCGCTGCAAACAATCTTGCACTAATTGATCAACTTGGCGACAAGCTTCACCGGGATTATTGGCCAAGCCAGGCACAATATACTCAATGCTTGGATACTTAGCAGCGACAAACTCTCCCAACTGTTGGGCTTTAGTAGAAAGCGGGGACGAGAGAAAACCATGAATATAGATTAACGCCGGCGTCATTCGTAACCACGTGCCAAATTATCAACGGCGAATATTACACCCTTTACCCGCGACACTCTCGTCTGAAACTCGCCCTTATCCCCAAGCCAAAACCGGCGGTAGCCCGGATTGCGATCATCTAAAGCAAAATCATCGCTATTAGGTGCGAATTGAACGCAGGTCGACGGCGTCGTCAGCAAGCCAATATTTTGGAACACCTGCTCTGATTGCTGGTGAACGTGACCGCAAATGATGGCTTTAAACTGGTCCTTATTCGCAATAGTAGCAAATACCGCGTCAGCATTGGCAATCTGCTGTTCATCTAGCCAAGCACAAGCTACCGGCCGCAAATGATGGTGTACAAAAACCAGTGTGGGGCAATCAAACTGTCCGGCTTCAGCTAAGATAGCAAGTTGATCATTTGCCAAAAAGCCGCCGACCTGGTCCGGCACCGCGGAATTCAAAAAAACGAGCTGCCAACCATCAAGCATCAAACGACTCGGCATCCACTGATCGCCAACGACACTCTGCATGAGGCTACTGCTGTCGTGATTACCCGGCAACCACACCACTTGCTTGGCCATACCCTTTAAACGCGCAGCCAAACGCTGATAGGCACTGGCATCGCCATGAGCAGCCAAGTCTCCGGAGGCGACTAAAATATCAATTTCCGGGCAATCTGCCGCCACGGACTGGAGGACCGCTTCAAGACTATGATCGGTATCCATGCCGAGCAGACAGTCACCGGAATCTGCCCCCAGATGACAATCACTAATTTGCACCACACAGAGCGGCGCCTTGTTAGACTGAACAGGCAATTTCACCGTTACCCCATTATCTATTGCTTGATTTATACGGTATGACCCTTGCCAGCACCAGCAAATTTCGCGACAGCCATCATATTTCGAGAAGATTCAGCGGGTTTTCAAGGGAATGCCCCAATTCCAAACACAGACTCAGCCATTCACCAAGATAGGTATTTTGCTGGGCCTTTTCGTCGCGCTGAAACATGCCCGCGTTGGGGTAAGTGTAGCGGGCTTTTAGCGGGCGCAAACCGCTTGCGCCCATAACCTCGGCCAATCTGGCGTCGTGATAAACCCGCACCTGCAAAGAGGGTGCCGGCAAACCGGCAAACAGGGGTTTGTGCAAGCGCAACTCCAACATGGTGGTGTAGGGCGCGCGCTCTTTAATCAACAGCTCTACGGTATTCGCCCCCACCCCAAATCGCAGGCAATCGCCCGCCTCAGCATCAGCGGGCAATAGCTGCTGCAAGCGGCGAAAATTCATCTCGCAATCGGCAAGATGCCCATTGAGATCGATTTGATAACGTTGACTACTCACGCGCCTCCCAATAATTAGCGGTCTAATCCATAACTTTAGTTAATATTCATTCTCATACAGCTGTAGTTTGGTACACTCCTTGGCTATCCAAACCTCCCCGCTGGAGAACAGGTTAACTCTATGATTGCCAAACGTCATCTTCTCAATGTTTCTATCGCGGCGCTACTTGCCAGCCAAACCGTCTTCGCCGACACCCTGATCGATGTTTACGAACTGGCGGTGAAAAACGATCCCCAGTTAAAGGCCGCCGAAGCCAGCTATCGCGCCAATATTGAAACCGAGAAGCTAGGCCGCGCCGCCCTGCTGCCACAGATCAGCGCCCAAGCGTATTATCAAGACGCCGAAGCGGATCGCGAAAGCAAAAGCGTGAACTTTTCTTCAACCACGGGCACCCTCGGTGGTTCCGGCAGCGCCGACGTTATTGATCAAAAAACAAACAGCACTAGCGAAACCGAATCCTATTCCGTGTCGCTGAACCAAGCTCTATTTGACCTACCGGCGTGGTTTACCTTCCGCGCCGGCAAAAAAATATCCGAGCAGGCCGAAGCGCAATTAGCGTATGAACAGCAACAATTGATCATCCGCGTTTCCGAAGCCTATTTTAATGTGTTACGCGGCCGTGAAAATTTAGATGCCTCTAAGGCCGAAGAGCGGGCGGCGAAACGCCAATTCGAACAGACTCAACAGCGTTTTGACGTTGGCCTCATCGCCATTACCGACGTTCACGAAGCCCGCGCGGTATACGACAGCACCGTTGCCCAGCGCCTTGGCTTTGAAGGCAATCTAGCCATCGCCAGAGCAAATCTCAGCAGCCTAACCGGACAAGAGCACAGCAATTTGTGGTCGCTCAAGTCCGACTTCCCCATCAGCATGCCCGAACCACTGGATCGCGCCAAATGGGTCGACTTTGCCCTCGCCAACAATAAGTTGCTAAAAGTCTCCAACGCCGGCGCTGCCTCAGCCTACCAGTCTGCGCAAGCCAAGAAAATGGGCCACCTTCCCAAGATTACCGGCAGCTTTACGGCCAGCAAGGAAGATCTCGATGGCAGCACACGTTTTATACCGAACAGTACCTTTTCTACGCCGCCAGATACCTACACCGAATCAGAAGCCCTGCGTATTACGCTGACCATGCCACTGTTTGCCGGCGGCGGTATCAGCGCGGGTCGCCGCCAAGCATACGAGCAGTACAATGCGGCCAATTACAATGCTCAAGCCACCCAGCGCCAAGTCATCACCGGCACGCGAGCACAACATATTGCGGTCTACACCAATGTGCAGACGGTGAATGCCCGCCATCAAAATATTATCTCTACTCGCAGCGCACTCGATGCAACCGAGGCGGGCTATGAAGTGGGCACCCGCAATATTGTGGATGTTCTAGACGCCCAGCGCCGGCTCTACGCCGCAATGCGGGACTACACCAATGCCCGCTATGACTATGTGGTTAATGTTCTGAAGTTGAAGTTGAACGCCGGCACCCTAAGCCCCGCCGACATTATCTATTTCAATAAATGGCTGCAGGCGTCTGAGTC
>NZ_JBFJWS010000076.1:0-11822 GCF_041623545.1 Zhongshania sp.
GCCATACCGTAGGTAAGCGAATTCAACGCCGCTTTGGTCACTCCGTACACGGTCGCTGGCGCATAGCTAGCGATCGAAGATTGGTTAATAATCAGCCCCTTGGCGCTAGCCAAAGAGGATCTCAAGACCTCCGCAATCAACAAGGGCGCAATGGTATTGATCGCCAAATAACGCAGCCACTTTTCTTGATTAATCGTATTGACCATCTGGTTGATTTCGCCGTAGGCGATGCCGGCATTATTATAAAGGACATCGATTTTGGGATAGGCTTTACACAGCTGTTCACCTAAACGCTGTATCTCGCTCTCGATTGCGACATCACAAACATAGCTAGTACTGCGAGAGCCTTCCTTTTCGACTAAAACAGATGTTTCTTCCATGCCCTTGGCATTGATGTCGACTAAAATTAATTCCGCGCCCTGACGGGCAAATAATTGCGCACTCGTCTGACCAAGACCACTGCCAGCGCCTGTAATTACAACACGGCGATTAGCTAATTTTTTACTCACTCTCCTACTCCCACATGCGCTATCTGATTTAAATTTACCGAGGGCATATCGGCTTTTAACGCCGACTCGTCAATGAGCCTTTAACAAGCTTTGCCGAAACTGGCCTGGGGTCTCTCCCGTAGCGCGACGAAATGCATAACAAAAACTAGACGGCGATGAAAATCCCAAGGTATAAGCGATGGCTTTCACGCTTTGCTCAGTGGCCAATAGGCGCTTAGCTTGTTCAATTCTGGATTCGGCGACATAGTCGCCAATTGAGTAACCGCGACTGGCTCGAAAGCCCCGCGTCAATTGACGCACCGACAATCGGCACAACTCGGCCAGTTCAGTTAGCGTCGGCACGCTGTCGATTTCACGAAGGCGCTCATCAATAATTCGCAGTCGCCATGAGGATAGACCGCCGGCGACATTTGACTCGCCACTATCCGAACAGTAACGCGATAACTCAATGGCAAGCTGCGCACCGATCAATTCGACTAACATCTCACTGGCAAAGCCCGGATGCTTCGTCTCCTGCGCTAATCGTAATAGCAAACCTTGGATATTCGCATTGCGAATATCCAAACCAGCCAATAGCCGCTTATCAGTCCACTCCAACTTGGTATCAAACAGTTTGCGCATAGGCTCCGGCGCAAGTTGGCAAACGAGTGAAGATTGCTCACCACAATCGTCGCTGCGGGCAATCATTGCCTCACCCGGCGGTACCACAAATAAATTACCAATCCGCTCGTAGCGGCTAGGATTCCAGCGATTTGGATAGCAAGCTCGGGCATTTTGGGGGCGAGGTGTGAGACAAAGGTCTAGACGGTAATTACCATCATCATGCATTAGCGTATTAATCGGCTTGTCAAAATGGAACCGCACTAACTGGGCCGACGCCACCGGCGCGCGCAGCTCTGCTTCGACATGCATTAGCTCTGTATTTTGGAGTCGCATTTTCTTTTTACTCCTTTCATTATTATTTGCAAATAAACGCTGAATAAAAGAATTCGGCCCGTAGCCGCTACCCGATTACATAACGAGCAAATTCGCTGCTTTTAGCATGCGCAAATTTTCACCACGAAAGCGCGCAATAACCGTTTCATTGTCGGCCTCAGGGCATACACTATTTTTAAACACCCTGACGCCAATAATTGAGGTGGTTAACAACATCACACAAAATACTTCGGCGTCGATAACATCGTTGTCGCATCTGCGCTTAAAGCTTTCGCCAACGCCGCGAACAAACTCGTCCCAGTGGGGGTAGCTATTACGGATATCACCGGGAGAAACCAAATCCTCAATCCACAACTTAATTAACTCGGGGTTTTCCAAAACAAAACGGTTGATATAGTCAATACGTTCTTGTTGCGGACCGGCTATTTCAAAAGCTTTGGATAGCTGGGCTGAGGACCAACACTTAACGGCCTCAACGAGCATCTCACGGCTTTTAAAGTGGTAGTAAACCGTGGTCCGGTTCACCCCCATAACCCTGGCGACGCCCGCCATCGACAAGGATTCCAATCCCTTTTCAGAGATCAAGCCCACCGCAGTTTCAATCATGTCACGATGACTGTCTTCATAACATTTGTGCCGCTTCGGGGCCTTACCGCTAATCTCGGTCATATGTCAGTGTCTTCGCTGCCTAGCTAGTTCAAACGCATACTGCGCAACCCTCACCACGTAAGGGATAAATCAAAATTACAACACTGTTGTTGTAATTACAACAACAGTGTTGTAATTTTTGCTATTACAAAGATCCCTCGCTGAACCCAGCGGCAATGCAAGCAATTAGAGGAACCCCCCATGACAGCAGGTTTTGGCGACATTATGCAGTTGGGTTACGTAGTTGAAGATCTAGAGAACGCGGCGCACGATTGGGCAGCGCGCGTAGGTGCCGGCCCGTTCTATCTTATCGAAAGCCAAACCATCGACAATTATTTCTATCGCGGTAATCCTGAAGAAGTCGAATTAAAGCTCGCCTTTGGTTACTGGGGCGCGATGCAAATTGAGTTGATTCAGCCCATTAACAAAGCGAATACTTTTTATAATGAAGCACTGCAAAAGGGCGCAGGCCAGCTCAATCACTGCGCCACGCTAATCCCCAACCTCGACCAACTACTGACCGAACACAAACTTGAGGACAAGCTTATTCATCGCGGGAAAATGCCGACCGGGCTACAATTTGCCTACCTCGAAAACTATCTGCCCGGCGGCCAGCACCTGGAACTCATTGAATCACAGGCGGACACTGAAGCGGCTTTTGCCGGTATGCAAGCAGCCCATAAAATGTGGGACGGCCAAGACCCCTTGCGCCCAATGACCCGTTTAGGCGACGATCTGGCCACGCTGAAGCGCTAAGCCTATAGCGCTAACTAAGCTCAGGTGGCGCTCGGCGGCAGAATATCCATATGCAGCCGGGTAAGCCGGAGTGCCGCGATTTTCCACTCGCCACCTTCCCTACGCCAGCGCTCATGGTAGTGACCATAGCCGACAATGGAGGGCTTATCCTCAGCCCACACTACTCGATCTTGCATAGCCCAAATAACCGAGGCCTCGTCACCGTTAATGTCCATTTCAGGTGAGTGCACCTGATGGGCGGTTCGCGCGGTTTCAATCGATGCACGCACTTGTTTGATTGCCGCCGCGCGCCCGCGAATGACAGGTACTTGCGAGCCCTCAGAAACATCCATTTCGTAATCTTCGGTAAACAGTTCGGTGAAGCTCGCCCAGTCTTTGGTATCTAGGAATCGGCAGTAACGAGCTTTCGCTTCGCTCAGCGCAATCCAATCTTCAATTGTAGTGCAGTCTGTCATGAGTATTCTCTAGCAATTGGTGTCTTTGTATAACAAAGGCCATCTCAGCTGACCGAAAAACCGCCATCAACCGCCAAGACTTGATTCGTCACCCGCCGCGCCGCTGGGCTGGCAAAATACACCACGGCCGCAGCAATATCCTCGGCAGCACACATCCCCAATGGTGGAGGCCGTCGCGCCGGCCCCTCCGGCACTGGGCCTGTTGCCGCAATTGCGCCCGGCGTTGCCACACCACCGGGCAATACCGTATTCACGGTTATGCCGTGCTCAACCAATTCAAAGGCGCTTGCCTGACTTAAGCCTAACAAGGCGCCCTTGGAAGCCGTGTAAGCAGCAAGACCTTTAACGATACTGCCACGCAAGGCCGCTGATGCGATATTGACAATACGACCGCCCCGCCCCGCTGACACCATTGTCTGAGCAAGCTCGCGGGTCATAAAAAACGGACCTCGGCTATTGATTTGTTGCATGCGCTCCCAATGTGAAGATGAGCCCTCTAACAGAGCCTCCCGATCCTGCAAACCGGCGTTATTCACTAAAATCCAAGGGGCTCCATGACGACTGACTATGTCCTTACAGCTAGCGATAATTGCGCTTTCGTCAGCTAGGTTAAGTGCAATTGCCGACGCGCTAAGTCCGTCATTTATTAAGAGGCCAACTTGGCGCTCAGCGCCTTGCTGATCGATATCGGCAATCACCACATGGGCGCCCGCCTGCGCTAAGGCCCTGGCGATCCCCGCGCCAATACCGCTGGCGCCGCCCGTGAGCACGGCTACTTTGCCATCTAGCCGAAATGTAAACTCTGATTCGTCCATTTATTAAAAAACCTCGCTAGCCCAGTGTTCCGCCACGCGTACAAGAAACAGCACAACAGAATACCTGACTTATCATTATTTAAGCACACTCTATTAAGCATCAGTGTTGTACTGTACCGAAAAATCACTAAGGCGTCTGCAATCACTACAGGGGTGATAGAAAAGAGGATGGCACTGCTGGGAGTTTCGGATTGCCATCTTTGTATCAACAGAAGGGGATATCGGACGCCACCATGCTTTATCGATGCATGGCGCGCCCACTATAAAGAGAAAATATTAGCCTTCGCTTTCAACATCGTAGCGATCTTGATAGCGCTCGAACGCCTTCCTCACGTTCGCTTCGCTTAAGCCATATTGAGCCAACTTATACTCGTGGCGCCCGAATTTATCTTGGGGGTTATCATCGACCCAGGCCTGCATACCCGCTTCCGCCTCAGCGCTAAAGTCATCACCCATCGTCTTATAAAGCGCGCGCATGGTTTCGATGGGGCTTTGCATTAACTGAGAATAATGAACATCGATTATCCGATCTTCGCCAAATTTATCCCGCGCATCCATGATTCGCTCTGCATGTTGTTGCGCTTGGTAGAGACAGTTTTGCCCCAAGTACTCTTTGTCGACGTCGCCAGAAAAGGTTTGGTGGGCTAGCGACAGTAAACTGCAAAACGAACCTGTCGCAGTAAGTGGATCACGATGCGTCCAAATTAAGCGCGCATCAGGATAAATTTTTAGCAGGGTCGGGATCCACAATGCGTGGGAAGGCATTTTCAAATTCCACACGCCCGGCGCATCCGCCTGCAACATTTGCAAGAAACGCTTGTGATATTCGTAGGCTGAGGTCATATCCGTCTGAAGCAACCAGTCGCGGTAATTTGGCAATTTCCCCCGGGACTCCCACATCAGGGTTTTAAAGTCGTGCGCCATAAAGAACACACATTCATTAGGGTAAATTGCGGAACTGCGGTAGTACTTACCCATTTCCGGCCGAGCAGCCAACATTTGCCGCTCCATTTCCAAACGCGCGAGCGCCCGCGGATCATTGTAAAGTGTCGCCGACGTCGGCGGCGGCACTGGATCGTCGATTTCCCAGGTGAGCGGCGAGCGACGAGCTGGATCAGCAGCTAGCAAGTTGCTTAGCAACGTGGTGCCTGTGCGCGGCACACCAAATACAAAGACGGGTTTTTCGATTGGTCGCGCCAATAGTTCGGGGCGCTGCTTGAGATAGGCGGTACTTTTGAGACGATTTGCCAGCGCCATTACCACACCGCCGGCCAGGCGCTCAACAGCGGCTTCCGGTACGGTATTTTTATTGACATCACCAAGAAAAATATCGAGGCCTTCACGATAACTATTGCTATCAAACTCTTCTAATCCGGTGGCTTTTTGTGCCTGCTCAATCAGTTGATCCGCGACAAATTGCTGTGCCATGGTCTATTACCCTCTCAGCTGCTCAGAAATCTATTATTACTATAGCTGACGCACACGCAGTCAGACTTAGAACACTATGATGAGTCGCTGTAGTGTTAGAGGCAATACACGTTGGCTTCGAGTCTCGGCCACAATGTCTGCGTCTGGCCGTATTGCTTACCATCACGACAAATAGACGAAATCAGTCGAGTGTTGACTCTAGCCCAACTAAAACCAGACAATCCCCTCGTCAAAATAATATAGCGCGATACACCCAGCATATAGCCACAAAGAAAGCACTGGAGACAGCAATGAATTATCGGGCCCTAATATTTATCCTTATTTCCGCCATCGCGCTAACTGCTTTATTCTTATTATTAAAGCCCACCGCCGAGCCTCCCAAGGTTCAGGCAACCGTTAGCCAAAGCGACACAGTAAACGCAGAGTCGACGTCAGTCCCATCACCACGAACAATTGAACTTAGTATTAAAGATGGCGCCCTGATATCTGGCCCGCAACGAATACAGGTCCTGCAGGGCGAAGAAATTAAACTCAATATTGTATCTAACCATGCCGATGAGCTGCACCTTCATGGCTACGATCTAACCCTAAAGCTCAAGGCCAAGGAAACCGCCACCCTCGCCTTTACGGCAAAACACTCCGGCCGCTTTGGCATAGAGCTTCATCATGCCCACGGCGAAATAGCCGCCCTAGAAGTTATGCCCAACAACTAACCCCCATCGCACAAGACCTCCCGCCAAACTTAATCACTGCACTTAAATCGCGCCGCGGCCCGCCCGGCGCATTGCGGCCCGTTGTCGATATTGTTCACTCTTGAGCCTAGCTAATTTGCAGCCGACACTATACTGCTATAAGACTGACGACGATGCCGAACGTGAAGTGAGGCACTACAGGAGAATAAAACATGACTAAAAGTCTCTTCGACCTCACGGGAAAAGTAACACTCGTCACCGGCGGCAATAGCGGTTTAGGCCTCGGATTTGCTAAAGGCATTGCCAAACAAGGTGGCAGTATCGCTATTTGGGCCCGCAATGCTGAAAAGAACGCTGCGGCCAAAGCCGAATTAGAAGCCTGCGGCGCAGGACAAGTAATTAGCTACCAAGTTGACGTTACGTCCGAACAGGCCATTATTGATGGTTACGAACAACTCATTGCCGATTTTGGCCGCATTGATTGCGTCTTCGCGAACTCCGGGCGGGCCTCAAAATCGCGCTCAGTGCTTAGCCTAGACTCAGCAGAATGGCACGACCTACTCAATGTGAATTTACATGGCGCTTTCTTCACCCTCCGCGAGGGCGCCAAGCAAATGGTCAAACGCGCCGAAGCTGGCGAACCCGGCGGTTCCTTAGTTTACTGCGGTAGTTTATCCATGTTTCAAGGCATCGCGGGTATCAACAATTATGCCGCCTCCAAAGGTGGCATGGGCGCGGTGGTACGCGGTATGGCAGCGGAGCTCGGCAAGTATGAAATCCGTGCCAATACCATTGCACCCGGCTATGTTAAAACCAATATTGGCGGCGACGGTGAAGTCGATGAGGAAATGGCCAAACGCATGGCCTTTGTCGACTCCCATTTTTCAGCCAAAACCCCCATTCACCGGGTCGGTTCCCCCGACGACTTTGAAGGCATCGGCGCCTATTTATGCAGCGACGCCTCGTCCTTCCATACTGGCGACACCATTGTGATTGACGGTGGCAGCCTGATTTACCCAGCCTACGCGTTTTAATCACGCGATTTCGCACTTAACCAATACATAGGAGCGTTATCATGCACTTATTAAAAATCCACGGTTCCGGGGACGCAAGGCTCGACGACTACCAAAGGCCCGCGACTGGGCCGTCTGACCTTGTTGTTAAAATGAAGGCGTGCGGGATTTGTGGCAGCGACCTCTCCTACATCAAAATCGGTGGCATCCCCACCCCCGGCACCATCACCCCATTGGGCCACGAAGGCGCTGGCGAAGTCATGGAAGTAGGCGCCAAGGTCGAAGGCATTGCTGTTGGCGACCGCGTCATTGTCAACCCAATGATGACTCCCAGCAATATCGGCAGCGGCGGTCCAGAGGGCGCCTTCACCGAAGAATTATTAGTGCGCGAAGCACGCTTGGGCGCATCTATTCTGCCCATTCCCAATGACATCTCTTATGAAATTGCCGCCATGTGCGAGCCTTTGGCGGTGGCTATGCACGGCGTTAACCGTGCAAACGTCAACGCTGGCGACAAAGTCGTGGTCTTCGGCTGTGGGCCAATTGGCCTAGGCATGGTGCTCTGGCTAGTCGATCGCGGCATCCGCGATGTGGTCGCCTTAGACCTCTCGCCAGAGCGGCGCGAGCGGGCAATGGCACTGGGCGCCCAAGCTGCCCTTGACCCAAGCCAAGTAGACTTACGCGCTGAGCTGGCCAAACTGCACGGTGAAGTGCCTTCTTATGGCCGAGTAGGCGTGGGCACCGACGCCTATATTGACGCCGCTGGAGCACCGAATATCCTCTCCGACGTTATCGCAATGGCCAAATTTCATTCCCGCATGGTCATTACCGCCGCGCACATGAAGCCGATTGAATTTCCTGCCGGCCGCATGCTTACCAGCGAAATGACGATCACCACAGCCATGGGCTACCCCACTGAAATGCCCGACGTCATTGCCGCAATGCCAAGGCTAAAAGACAAAATTGCCAGTATGATCAGCCACCGCTTGCCCCTGAGCGAGGTCATGGAAGGTCTAAAAATTGCCGCGACCCCGCAATCCTGCAAGGTCATGATCAACATCAACGAGGATTGATATTGTGAGCACCAATGCCAAGGGCGACCAGCCCATGCTTGCCGCCCTGGTTCAGGCAGGTGATCAACAAACCGAAGCCGAGGTCATTAACGACTTCATCTTTATGGCCAAGGATATATCCAACGCCTACCTCGTCACTTGCCCCGACGGCGACGTGCTGATCAATGCGGGCTTCATGAACAGCGCACCGCGCAATAAGGCGGTATTTTCAGCAAAGCGCAGCGGGCCACTGCGAGCCATTATTCTCACCCAAGGCCACGCCGACCACTACGGTGGCGTGCCTGAGCTACGCGAAGCCGACACCAAGGTCATCGCCGAGCAACGCTTTACTGAGACCTGCAATTTTTTCACTGAGCTCATGCCTTATCTTGGTCGCCGCTCCGGAAAATTATGGACAGGGACCATTAAGCGCGAAGGCATCGTAGTACCAACAATCATCCCAGACATTACCAGCAGTGGCCGCCAGACAATGGACATTGCCGGCCGTCAATTTGAGCTTATCTCCACTCCCGGCGGAGAAGCATTAGACTCGCTTTGCGTGTGGCTACCCAATGAACGCGTTGTGTTCACCGGCAATTTGTTCGGGCCAGTGTTTATGTCAATGCCAAACTTATGCACCCTGCGCGGCGACAAACCTCGGTCAGCCCAGCGTTTTTTAGACTCCTTAAACGACATACGACAACTAAACGCTGAACTATTAATTACCGGCCACGGCGAGCCCATCCGCGGCGCAGAGAAAATTCGCAAGGATCTCGACAAATTGCACGCCGCGGTCAGCTACGTCAAAGAAGCGACCATCGCCGGTATGAACGCTGGCAAAGACGTACATAGCCTCATGCGCGAAATCACCCTGCCGGACGAACTAAAAATTGCTGAATTTCACGGCAAGGTTAGCTGGGCGGTTCGCACCATCTGGGAGGAGCATTCCGGCTGGTTCCACCACGACTCTACCACGTCAATGTACGGAGTTCCCCGCAGTAGCATTGACGGGGATTTGGCCCAATTAGCGGGTGGCTCAAATGCCCTTGCGCATCGCGCCGCACAAAAAGTGGCCGAATCAAAGCCACTGGAAGCGATACATCTGCTCGATATAGCCCTGGGCGCAGAGCCCAGTAACAGCCTTGCCCTTAGTACCAAAAAAGACGCGCTATCCCAGCTGCTAAGCTTGTCCGGCGGCAACAACTTAAGTGAAGTAATGTGGCTCAAATCGGAGATTACTGCCGTTGAAACCGCATTGGCCAGCGCCGTATAAGCAGTTCTAAAATCACTGGCCAACGATGTAAACAGATTTAGCGATCTACATTTACCTTTCGCCCCCTAGGCAAATAGAGGGGCGGATCTTCACTCACGCAAAGCGTGCCCAGCTTAGTCGACCTTCTCCTAGCAAATATCCTAGAGATAGCTTGACACTCACATCTCGCCTGATTATTGTGAACCATAGTGGTTCATATAAAAACAAGACGAGACACTAACTATGAGCGAAAACGCAAGCAGTCTGCAGGACCAAGTTTACTGGGATCCCTACCGTCCTGATTTGAACGAAAATCCCTATCCCACATTTAAACGCCTCCGCGAAGAAGCCCCACTTTATTACAACAAAGAATACGACTTTTACGCACTGAGCCAATTTGCGGATATTGACGCCCACTTCGCCAATACCCAAATTTTCAGTTCCGCGCGCAGCGACGTTATGGAATTTATTCGCGCCGATATGGATGTGCCCGACGGCATGTTTATATGGCATGATCCCCCACTTCATACCGCCTACCGCAGTGTCGTCACCAGAGTATTTACGCCAAAGCGCATGAATGCCCTTGAGGATCAAATTCGCGCCTACTGCGCTCGCTGCCTAGACCCGATGATCGGCTCAGATAAATTTGATTTTATCGCCGACCTCGGCGACAAACTGCCCGGCGGCGTAATCGGTATGTTGCTAGGCATACCCGACGAAGCCCGCGACAAAGTTCGCGACCAAGTTGAAGCTGCGCTCCATACCGAAACTGGCAAACCCATGGAGGCCGAACAGGCCAATATGACGGGTGAAGGCTTTGAGGAATATTTAGATTGGCGCGCCAAAAACCCCGGTGACGATTTAATGACCGAACTGCTTGGCGTGGAGTTTACCGACGCTAAAGGTATCAAGCGGCGCCTCACTCGTGAAGAGATTCTCATCTTTGTCAATGTGCTCGCCGGAGCGGGCAATGAAACAACCTCACGTTTGATCGGCTGGTCGGGGAAAATCCTCGGCGATCACCCCGAGCAGCGTAAACAAGTCGCGGCAGACCCAAGCTTAATTCCCGCGACTATCGAAGAAATCTTGCGCTTTGAGCCACCGGGGCCGTCAGTGGCCAGGCATGTTACCCAAGACGTTGAGATACGTGGTCAGATTGTCCCTGCGAACAGTGTGATGTTGTTCCTATTGGCCTCGGCCAACCGCGACAACCAACGCTTCCCCGACGGCGATCGCTTTGATATTCATCGCAAAGGGTCACCCCACATCACCTTTGGCCGAGGTATTCACTCCTGCCTTGGTGCCGCCTTGGCGCGGGTCGAGGGGCGGGTCGCACTGCATGAAATCCTAAAGCGCTTCCCCAACTGGACGGTAGATACTGACAATGCAAAATTGTCATCCTCTACCACCACCAGAGGCTGGGACACACTTCCCACCTTTACACGGTAAGCAACGAGGTGGCCCTAATCCTATAGGGCCACCTTATTTTTGCTGACAAGCTTCACAGTAATTAAACTGACCGCATTTAATCAGACAGGATCATCTAAGCAGATGGCGAAAATCACCTATATTGAATTCACCGGCGAAGAACACGTGCTCGATTTAGAGATAGGCACATCAATCATGCAGGGTGCCGTCGACAATAGCGTACAGGGCATTACTGCGGATTGCGGCGGCGCGTGCTCCTGCGCAACCTGCCATGTTTACGTTGAACCAGAATGGCTGAACAAACTTGGCGACAAGTCTGAAATGGAGGAAATTTTGCTTGAAGAAGTCTGCCAGCCACAGGCCAATAGTCGCCTGTCTTGCCAGCTCAAGGTGAGCGCCGATCTCGAAGGGATGATTGTGAGATTGCCAGAAAGTCAGTTTTAATACCCATCGCGCAACCGGTTAAAACCACGAGACAGCATTACAAGGAGCTAACCACGCGGGGTTAGCTCCTTCAGTCTAAACGTCAATCAAAAACTAACGTGGCTGCATCCGAATAGCACCGTCTAAGCGCACTGTTTCACCGTTAATATAACCATTGCGAACCATTTCCAAGGCCATACTTGCATACTCATCCGAGTGCCCCATACGAGGCGGGTGAGGAACCATTTTACCAAGGGCTTCCTTCATTTCTGGAGTCGCCCGCGCCATGGCTGGGGTGTTAAAAATACCCGGCTGAATGCTGTTAACCCGAATACTTTCCCGCGCCAAATCCCGCGCTATTGTTAAGGTCATACCGACAACAGCAGCCTTAGAGGCCGAGTAGGCCGCCTGGCCC
>NZ_JBFJWS010000077.1:0-11784 GCF_041623545.1 Zhongshania sp.
CTCGGCAAAAACCTCACCGCGATGTTCGTAATGCTTGAACATATCGAAACTCGCGCACGCTGGTGACAGTAACACCACGTCACCAGGCTGCGCGTAGGCGGCCGCCGCGCGAACTGCAGAAGACATATCTGTAGCCAGTTCGGCGGGCAACCGGCCATCCAACATTGTGCGCATGGCTGGGCCGGCCTCACCAATAAACACCACCGCTCGCCCCACATCGACTAGGGTTTCTATTAAGGGTTTAAAATCCGCGCCCTTGCCAACACCACCCGCAATGAGCACCACCTTGCCGGCGCCACTCAAACCCCGCAAAGCAGAAACCGCAGCGCCAACATTGGTGCCTTTCGAATCATTGTAAAAACGCAAGCCCTGCCACTGCGCCACAAACTGACAGCGATGCGCCAAGCCAGTAAATTCCGTCAGCGTACTCAGCATGGCACTCATCGGTAAGTCTACCGCCGCGCCTAAAGCTAGGGCCGCTAGCGCATTGCTAATATTGTGTAAGCCGGCGATTTTCAAGGCCGACACAGGCAGTAAGGCTTCTCTAGCCAAGGCCAAGTGCTGCACGCCGTCTTCTTCGATTAAACCAAATGCCCGGAAATCTGAACGGCCTAAACCAAAGCTCCATTTCTCTACCGCATCGGGTACTAAGGGTGTGCTCAGGGCGTCGTCCCGATTAATAACCACTTTCTTACAGTCGCGAAATATCCGATGCTTAGCTTGGTGATAAGCAATCATATTGCCGTGATGATCTAAGTGATCTTCACTGACATTTAATACCGTCGCCACTTCGGCGCCAATAAATGCACAGCGTTCCAACTGAAACGAAGACAACTCCAATACATAAAGCTCGGCCCTGTCGTCCAGTAAATCTAACGCCGGAGTCCCTAAATTGCCGCCGACCGCGCAGCGCCGCCCTGCGCTTTTCGCCATTTCCGCCACGAGTGTCGTGACGGTGCTTTTACCGTTCGAGCCAGTAATAGCCACGATGGGCGCCTTGGCCTCACGGCAAAACCATTCAATATCACCAGTAATTGCTACACCGGCTGCCTTCGCTGCGGCCAGCGCCGGTTCAGCTAAAGAAATTCCGGGACTGACTATTAGCTCCGTCGCCGACAAAAACTGGTCTTTAGTAAACGCGCCTAGAATAGGTGTGAGCTGCGGAAATTCCGCGCGAAACAAATCGAGTTCCGGCGGCGCATCGCGGCTATCGGCAATCGCAAAAGACAAGCCTCGGCTGGTAAAATAACGGGCGATAGAAAGCCCAGTTTTACCTAAACCAATAATGACCCGCCTATTGTCGGATGCGATTAAACTCACTTTCGTTCTAACTCCCAATCCTTAACGCAGTTTTAGTGTTGCTAGACCAAATAGCACCAGCATGACGGTGATAATCCAAAAACGAACAATAACCCGCGGCTCTGGCCAGCCCTTCAATTCAAAATGGTGGTGTATTGGCGCCATACGAAAAATACGCCGTCCAGTTAATTTGAATGAAGCCACCTGTAAAATCACCGACACGGTTTCCAGTACAAAAATGCCGCCCATGATAAAAAAGACAATTTCATGGCGGGTAATGACGGCGATCGTGCCCAGTGTTGCACCCAGCGCCAAGGCACCGACGTCGCCCATAAAAACCTGCGCGGGATAGGTGTTAAACCACAAAAAGCCAAGCCCCGCGCCCGCCAACGCCCCACAAATTACGATGAGTTCACCGGCGCCTGCCACATAGGGAATGTGCAGGTATTCCGCAAATTTTACGTTACCGGTTAAATACGCGATTAAGCCCAGTGCGGCGCCGACCATGACCGTCGGTAAAATCGCTAAACCGTCTAGACCGTCGGTTAAATTCACCGCATTGCTCGCGCCAACAATGACAAAATAGGTCAGCAATATAAATAAAGGGCCCATTTGCCAGCTGAGGTTTTTCAAAAAGGGAAAAAACAACTGCGTGCTAACGGCACTGTCTGCCGTGATGTACAAATAAATCGCCGCGCCAAGCCCCGCCACGCTTTGCCAAAAGTACTTCCAGCGAGCGGGCAAGCCGCGAGGATTGCGCTCAATCACCTTGCGGTAATCATCGACCCAACCCACCGCACCAAAAATGGCGGTCACAATTAACACTGTCCACACAAAATGGTTGGTGAGGTCTGACCACAGCAAGGTACTGATAAAAATTGCAACCAAAATCAGCGCACCACCCATTGTTGGCGTGCCAGACTTACTGAGGTGCGACTGGGGACCGTCATCGCGCACCGACTGGCCGATCTGATAAAAGTTAAGCTTGCGGATCATCACTGGGCCAATAATCAGTGAAATCGCCAAGGCAGTTAACACCCCCAGTATGCCGCGGATACTCAGGTACTGAAAAACCCCGAACGCGCTGACGTACTGACTTAAATATTCGGCAAGTAGCAACAACATCTCAGTTGCCCCTCTGCGCTAAATCATCAGCCAGCACATCGACTACCACTTCCATTTCTGCACTGCGCGAACCCTTAACCAAAACCGTATCCCCTGCTTGTAAATAGTTTTTCAGGGCCGAGATCAAGCTCGGCTTATCGCTAAATGCACTGCCATTGTGACCAAATTCGGTCGCCATCATGCTGGCGTATTCACCAACAAAGAAAGCGGCATCGAGACGGTTCTCTCTAGCGTACGCCGCAATCTCTCGATGTTGCTGAGCTGCCTCTGCGCCCAATTCAGCCATGTGGCCAAGCGCAAGAATCTTTCGCCCCTTACTCGCACCCAACACCTCTATCGCCGCCCGCACCGAACCAGGGTTCGCGTTATAACTGTCGTCAATCACGGCGATGTCCGCGATATCGCGCCGCAACAGCCGGCCGCTTACCCCACGCACCGACTCCAAGCCACAAACGACCTCACCAAGACTGGCTCCGGCCGACAGCGCTGCCGCTGCTGCCGCTAGGGCATTGGCCACCATATGCCGACCCGACAGGGGCATACATACCTTGGCACTACCGGCAAAACTCACCAACTCAAAACGAACTCGGCCCGGCTCACTCAGATCAATATCACGCGCAAACACATCGACATCCTCCCGTACCAGGCTGAATAGGCGTTGCTGCACATGACTGGCATAGGACTGCCACAGTGCGCAATTAGCATCATCAGCATTGATAATGGCGAGGCCGCCCTTCGCTAAACCGCGAAATATCTCGCCCTTGGTTTCAGCCACACCCTGCAATGAACCAAAACCTTCAATATGTGCACGCTGAGCATTTGTCAGCACGGCAATCGTTGGCTCGGCGAATTCGCAGAGGTAGTGGATATCACCTTGTTTTGCGGCACCCATTTCGATAACCGCAAACTGGTGTTGCGCAGAGATCGCGAGCAAACTTAAGGGCACGCCAATCTCATTATTTAAATTGCCAGCTGTGGCGAACACTTCACCACACTGGGCAAAAATAGCCGCCAACATTTCTTTAGTACTGGTTTTTCCACTACTACCAGTAATAGCGACCAGAGGGCCGCCGAAACGGCGTCGATTCTCGCGAGCAATCAAGCCCAAAGCGCGACGGGTATCTGAGACCCTAACATTGGGCAGAAGATCCGTTGTGGCACTAACAATAGCGGCAACCGCGCCTGCTTGTTTAGCCGTCCCAACAAATTGATTACCATCGAATTTGTCGCCGCTAAGGGCAACAAAAAGATCGCCTTTTTGCACTTTACGACTGTCGGTGCAAATCCGCTCAACGGACAGATTCTCGCCACTCAACACGCCACCCGTGGCCACCGCAATTGCCTGTAGATTTAATGGCCCGATCATAGGGTCGGCCTCGCCGCCAGCGCCAGTCGCGCACACTGAATATCGCTAAAGGGCAGACGATGCCCTGCGATCTCTTGATATTCTTCGTGGCCCTTGCCCGCGATTAACACCACATCGCCAGGTTTAGCTGCCGCAATAGCAGTCGCAATCGCGGCGTCGCGCTCGGATACCACCTGCGGCGAACTGCGCATGCCCGAACAGATTTCGGCAATAATGGCCGTTGCCGACTCCGAACGCGGATTGTCATTAGTCACCACCACCGCGTCCGCAAACTCTTCTGCTATCGCTCCCATCAAGGGGCGCTTACTGCGATCTCGATCACCTCCGCAACCCATTACACACAGCAATTTTCCCGCGCTTAAGGGACGCAAGGTTTTGAGAACTTTCTCAAGGGCATCTGGGGTGTGGGCGTAGTCGATTACCGCCAACACGCCATCGGCGGAGCGCAGACATTCCATACGGCCAGGAACCGGCTTTAATTTTGGTATAGCCTCGGCAATGGCCTCTACCGTTACGCCTAAGCCGAGCAATACCGCCGTTGCCGCAATCAAATTCGACAAGTTAAATTCACCCAGCAACGGCGACTGCAGATCAAAGCTGCCCCAGGGGCTTTGGATTTTCGCCACAATACCCTGCATATCGCAGCGTGCATTTTGGGCGTAAACCTTGGCTTGCGAATCAGCAACACTAAAGTCGACTAACTGCTTTGCTGTCGACTCAGTCATTAGCTTGCGACCGAACTCGTCATCCCGATTGATCACCGCTAGGGGCAGACTCGGCCAGTTCAACAAGCGCGCCTTTTGTGCGCCATATGCTTCCATCGAGCCGTGGTAATCTAAATGGTCCTGACTTAGATTGGTAAATACAGCGGCGGCGAAGCTTAAGGCTGCCACGCGATGCTGGGCCAAACCATGGGAGGACACCTCCATCGCTGCCCAATTTGCGCCGCCATCACGCCAGTCACTCAAAAGTGCCTGAACCGATACCGCGTCGGGAGTGGTGTTGTTGCCACTGTTTAAACGTCCAAAGCGACCATTGCCAAGCGTGCCAATCAAACCGCAAGGTTGGCCGATCGCCTCTAGCAGCTGGGCGACCATCCATGCACAGGAAGTTTTACCATTGGTCCCAGTAATGCCTATAAGTTGCAGCTGTCGCGAAGGCAAACCGTAGAAGCGCCCCGCGATCTCACTAATGTGCGCCTCTAAGCGTTCAATAACGACGACCGGCAAGGACCACTGCGCAGCATCAAACGGCGCGTCAGCAATCACCGCCACCGCGCCTGCCGAAATGGCGGCGTGTATATAATCACGACCGTCCACTTCACGACCTTTGATGGCTAAAAACACATCGCCAGCCTGTACTTTCCGACTATCTAGCGCTAGTCCGGTCACGGGAAGGGCGGCAACTTCGTGGCTGAGGCCCGGAAGCAAATCGCCCAATAAGCGCGGTAATGTGTAGTTCTGCTGGTCTACCATCACGCTGCCGCATCTCCTTTGGTTTTAATTTTAGGTTTAGGCTCAGCTGCTTCAATATTATCTGGAGCGATATTCAATAAGCGCAAAGCGTCGGACACCACTTTGGAAAAGACCGGCGCCGCAACCAAGCCGCCAAAATAATCACCCTTGGGCTCGTCTATCGTCACCACGGCGACTATCCGTGGATTACTGGCCGGCGCTACACCGGCAAAAATGGAGAAATAGCGATCTTCAGCATAACCACCGGCTACCGCCTTGTGGGAGGTACCCGTTTTCCCCGCAATGCGATAGGCATCTACCTGGGCACGGGTTGCCGTGCCGCCCAGCTCAGTCACTTCCTCAAGCATATCGACGATTTGACGGGCTATCTTGGCGGAAATAACTTGCTGCTGAGTCGCTTTTTCCGTGCGTTTAAGCATGGTTACTTGCTGAAATACACCGCGATTGGCGAAAACGGAGTAGGCCTGAGCCAGCTGTAAATTTGTCGTCGTAATACCGTAACCAAAGGCAAACGTAGCGCGCTCAATTGCCCGCCAGTTAGGACGATTTGGCAGCATGCCGTTACTTTCACCGGGAAACCCTGAGCTCGTCGTCCGGCCCAAGCCAAAGCGGTCAAAAACACCCCAGACGTCGTGTTCATCGAGAGATAGCGCTATTTTTGTCGTGCCGACCTGACTGGATTTTTTCAAGACCTCAGCGACGGTGATCACCCCATAATTGCGGTGATCTTCCAAAACTTTTGGACCGACCTTTATGTACCCAGGGTTAGTATTAATCTGGGTATCTGGCTGATACTTACCGCTCTCTAAGGCAGCCACCATGGTCAAAGGCTTTACGGTAGAACCGGGCTCAAACATATCAATCACCGCGCGATTACGCAGTGCGTCTGGGCTCAACTGACTGCGGTTATTCGGGTTAAATGAGGGCTGATTCACCAGCGCCAGCACCTCGCCCGTTTCACTGTCAATAATAACGACCGAACCGGCTTTAGCGCCGGTTCGGTTTATTGCTGCTTTAAGTTCGCGATACGCTAGGTATTGCAAGCGCAGATCTATACTCAGTTGAACATCTTTGCCTGGGCTGGCCGCCTCCCCGGCGTCTATCTCTCTAATAATATTCCCGTACAAATCCTTCAACACCCGCTTCCTTCCCGGGGTGCCGTTGAGCCACTCGTCGTAGGTTAATTCCAGACCTTCCTGCCCTCGGTCATCAACGTCGGTAAAGCCCAATATATGCGCAGTCACTTCACCCGCTGGGTAAAAGCGACGGTACTCCCGCTGCAAATACACACCGGGAATTTTCATTTGCATAAGGGCTTGGGCCGCTGCGGGTGCCACATGACGACGCAAATACATAAACTGACTTTCACGGTAGCGCTCAACACGCCGCGATAGTTCACTTGTAGACATATCCAGCGCACCGGCCAATTTTGCCCAGTCGCCTTTCGCATTTTGCAACTCTTGGGGGTTTGCCCAAATCGAGGCCACCGGTGTGCTCACTGCGAGGGGCTCACCATTGCGGTCACTGATAATCCCACGGTGCGCAGGAATGACTTCGGTACGATTAGTGCGGGCATTACCCTGCCCCTGAAGAAACTGGTAGCCACGATCGACATCCAGCACCTGCAAGGTAAGCGTCCGCCACGCCAACAAAAATGCAAGCAGCAAAAGGCCGCCGACCACAATTCGGAAGCGCCAAGGCGATATTTGAACTTTAGCCTGCTTTACCATAACCCCGAACCATTTTGACCTCCCGCATTTTGGGCGCCTGCATTTTCAATTTTTGTACTGCAATATCTTGCACCCGATCCGGCGAAGCCCAGGTGCTTTGTTCTAGCAATAAACGTCCCCAATCTTCTTCTAACAACATTGCCTCACGGCGTAAATCCTGTAACTCGCCGAACAATTTCCGGCTTTTATGTGAGCTCTGAATCACGGCTACACAGGACAAAACCACTAATATCAGCAGCGCCGGCACCACCACGCCGCCCAGCGGGGCCGGCGTTGAAGCGACATTCCTCATACTATTGCGCTGCTTACCTTCCAACATGGCTCAACCTTAGGCACACTCGTCGTATGCGAGTTTTTCTGCAATTCGCATTACGGCGCTGCGAGACCTTGGGTTTAATGCAACTTCGTGATCAGTGGCTTTAACCGCCTTACCAATAATCTTCAATTTCCGATTCCGCTGACTTTCAGTAACCGGAATATAAGCGGGCACCTGTTCGCCTTCGGCTTGGCGTCGCATAAAGCGCTTCACAATGCGGTCTTCCAGCGAGTGAAAGCTGATAACAACCAGACGACCACCCACTTCTAAATTATCAACAACCTTGTTTAGTAGTTTTTCTAAATCCGTTAACTCGTCATTAATAAAAATCCGTATGGCCTGAAAGCTCCGGGTCGCCGGGTGCTTATGCTTTTCCCACGCAGGATTAGCTTCAGTAACAATTTTGGCTAACTGCAGTGTTCGAGTTATAGGCTGCTCTTCACGAGCAGCGATAATTGCTCTAGCGATACGTTTGGCAAAGCGCTCTTCGCCGTAATCCCGCAGAACTTTAGTAATCTCCGTTTCATCTGCAACAGCAATCCACTGAGCAGCGCTCATACCGCGATCGACGTCCATGCGCATATCTAAATCACCGTCGCGCATAAAACTAAAGCCGCGCTCCGCCTGATCCAGTTGCGGCGACGAAACACCCAAATCTAATAGCACACCGCTAAACGGTGCCACCAAACCACTCGACTCGGCGAGTTCGGCAAAGTCGGCGAAGGACCCACGGGCAATACTAAAGCGCTGATCCGCCTCTGCTAACTCAAGTCCTTCAGAAAATGCGTGGGCGTCTTTATCGATTCCCAGCAAGCGCCCCTCGGCGCTCAAGCGCCCCAGTATCTGGCGACTGTGACCGCCACGACCAAAGGTACCGTCGATATAACGACCACTGGTATCCGTTACCAGTGCCGCCACGGCCTCGTCGAGCAGTACTGTTAAATGCTGTTCCAAATGACTCACTCTCTACAATGACAGTGACAACATCTCGTCCGGCATATCATCACCCTCTCCCGCTGCACCAAGCCAGTCGAACCAACCCGACTCGCTCCACAGCTCTAATTTTTTACCCTGCCCGACAAGTAATAATTTCTTTTCAAGATCAGCGTAATCGCGTAATGGCGGCGGCAACAGCACTCGGCCATTCGCGTCCATTTCAAGAGGGGTGGCATAGCCGAGTAACAACCGCTGCGCCAGCCGCGCTTTGCGGTGAATATTCGGCAAGGCTTCAATTTTTGGCAGCAAATCTAGCCACTGAGGCTCGGGATAGACTAATAAGCAGCGCTCTTCAGTGTGCGCCGTGATCACCAAGCGGCCCTCACATACAGACACGAGGGCATCGCGTATTTTGGCTGGAATTGCCAAACGCCCCTTACTGTCCATTGTGATTGCATGACTACCTAGGAACACAAAACCCACCTTCTCTGCTTCAAAAACCCCAAAACACCACAAAAAACCACTTCTACCCACTAAACGACACTATAGGAACTTGCAAGCCCCAGTGTCAAGCGAGGATAGGAGCTAAATAGAGGGATTTTTCTTAAAAATGTCAGTAACTTGCGTGCAAAACTCGCTAACGAGACCACGCAGTTCGAAGCTTAACTTGCAGGAACAACAAGATGAGACAGCAACTTAATGAATTACATTAAGTTGTGCATATTTTTGCGAAAGAAGAGGGGGGTAAAAGGTGAGTCGGCCGATAAGCCGGGTTCTGTCTTGGACGACCATTCATCTGGGATCTGCGTCACCGCAGACCTCTAGCAGCCTACCCGAATCCACTGTGGGCCACAGCATTGGATTCCTATTTGGCCTTGCTCCAGGCGGGGTTTACCATGCCACGAACTGTTACCAGTCGCGCGGTGCGCTCTTACCGCACCATTTCAACCTTACCGGCAGCTTGCGCTACGTAGGCGGTGTATTTTCTGTTGCACTTTCCGTAGGCTCGCACCTCCCAGGCGTTACCTGGCGCCTTGCCCTGCGGAGCCCGGACTTTCCTCCCTGCAGCGAACTGCCGAGCGATCGTCTGGCCGACTCAACTGTAAGAATAACCAGTAGTCAGGACTGACGCAAGCGCTATTTACACTAGCAATCACAAAGGGTTTTCAATGCCGTACTGGTATAGCTGATTTTTCTTGATGCCGCTAATTTTCGCGCACAGTGCTGCCGCCTGCTTTAAAGGTAAGTCTTCGCGCAATATATCGAGCATTTCGATCACTTCCACGGGAAGACCGTCATCTCCGGCAAAGCCTGCAATTAAAAGCACACACTCACCGCGCTGCTGGTTACTGTCAGCACTGACAAATTCCAGCATCTCTGCAGCGGGGAGGCGCTTGACCGTCTCAAACATTTTGGTAATTTCCCGCGCCAACACCAGCACCCGCCCAGGCCCCATCACCGCTACCACATCTGCGACACAGTCTTTTATACGGTGAGGCGCCTCGTAGAAGATCATGGTTCGCCGCTCTCTAAGCAGTGTTTTAAAAACCCCCTGTCGCGCGTGCTGCTTTGCAGGCAAAAAACCCTCAAACATGAAACGATCCGACGGCAGACCTGCGACACTCAAGGCGGCGATCACTGCACAGGCCCCTGGAATTGGCACGACTTTAAACCCCTCGCGCAGCGCCAAATCAACAAGCTTATAGCCAGGATCCGACACCAGCGGCGTGCCAGCGTCAGAAATGAGGGCCAAGTCCTTCCCGCCCCGCAAATGGTCGAGCAAACGCTCCAAAGCGGCATTATTACTGTGATCATGATAGGCCACCAAGGGCGTATCAATGTCAAAATGCGTCAGCAAGCTTCGACTATGGCGAGTATCTTCCGCCGCAATAAGCGCAACTGTTTGTAGGACCTCTACGGCTCGGGGTACCATATCCGCCAAATTCCCTATTGGCGTCGCAACAACGTAAAGGGTGGGGCTAATTTCCACAACAACTGCCTCATTCATGATACTTGACCGCGCAGACTAACAATGGCTGATCAATGAAGACAAGAACTTTTGCTTTTGCACTCACTTGTGGCGTACTTGTCGGCTGTGCTTCCGCACCTCCGCCGATCAGCGTGTACAATCGGCCTGATATTAAGCGGGTTCCAGTGCAAGCTCGACCGGAAGTACAGCAACGTGGCGAATTCAACCCGGCAACCGCTGATGTGGCCCTGGTTGAACAATGGCTGCTTGAAGCCACAACCCTCGATAGCGATGACGCGGCAGATCTATTGCTCCGCGCCGCCGAAGTACTGCTTCGCGAAGGCGAGCTTGCCCGCGCTGATGACGTCGTTGGCGAGTTAATCCCCCCCGAATTAAGCTCCGGACAGGCCCTGCGCCTCGCCATTATTCGTGCAAGAGTTCAGCGCGGCCACGCCGAATTTGGTAGCGCCCTCGCCGAATTATCAGATCCACTTATTGAAGCCTCAGTGATCGACGCGCCGATACGTCAACAATTGCAATACAGCCAATTGCGCGCTTCATTATTCCAAATTGAAGGCGACCATCTCGCTGCCGCGAGGGAGTGGATATTTATTGACCCCATGCTAAATCCTAGCCAACAAGCAGCAAATCGCGAGTCAATCTGGCAGTCCTTAATGCAGATTCCCACTGCGACACTGATCGAGAACATCGGTAGCACGGGCAACCGCGATTATCTAGGCTGGCTTGAACTTGCATCCGTGGCCAAAGACAATCAGGGCGACATCGAAGCCCAAGTACGTCAGCGCGATGCCTGGCTAAACCGCTGGCCCACCCACCCCGCGCGATACTCTCTCCCTGGCGGCCTCGACAAATTAGATGATTTAATTGTCGAGCGACCCAATCAAATTGCCCTAATCCTCCCGGTAACCGGCCGCCTCGCCGCGTATGGCAAAGCGATTCGCGACGGCTTTTTCGCCGCTTATTACGAGACCTTAAATCAAGGCGGTAGCGTCCCTAAAATCAAACTGTACGACAGCAATAGCAACGACATAAACACGCTGTATCAACAGGTAGTTAACGACGGCAACAAATTAGTTATCGGCCCATTGGAAAAAGAGCAAGTAAGTGCATTGAGCACAAGTCATCCCCAAGCCATGACACTGCCCACACTTGCCCTAAACCGAATTGAAGGAAATAGTTTCCCTAGCGGCCTATATCAATTCGGGCTCAACCCAGAGGACGAAGCTGCGCAAATTGCCGACATCGCGCTAGCCAAAGGCCATAAACGCGCGTTAGTGATTACCCCAGAAGGCTCTTGGGGTCAAAAAGTGGCCGTCGCGTTTACCGACCGCTGGCAGCAATTAGGTGGCAAAATAGTAGCGAGCCAAACCTTTGACTCGAGTAAAAATAACTATTCAAAACAGATAAAAAGTATTCTCAACATCGACAAAAGCCAGCAGAGATTGCAACGCTTACAACAAATTATCGGCATAAGACCCAACTACGAGCCCTACCGCCGCACTGATCTCGATTTTATCTTTCTGCTCGCGCGCCCCAACGAAGGCCGC
>NZ_JBFJWS010000078.1:0-11763 GCF_041623545.1 Zhongshania sp.
CCCGTGGTCTTTTCAATTTTTAAGCGTAGGGCTTGCTCACTGCCTTGACCGCTGTAACGCCAGCCAGAGCTAAAGGCAAAGTGGCTATCACCTTGGGTGGCAGTGTGGCGAACAAAGGCATTAGTGTCGATTTTATGTTTATCGACGCTGTTGAAGCAAAACACCCCCCCGTTTGTTAGTGCGCGGTGTGCTCTGGCTATACAGGCTTTTAGTTGCGTTAAGTCCGGGCTGTAGTGAATAGAGTATAAAAAACAGGTGATTAAATCGATTGGCTCATCAGTTTG
Organism: Zhongshania sp.; assembly: GCF_041623545.1. Classification (GTDB taxonomy): domain Bacteria; phylum Pseudomonadota; class Gammaproteobacteria; order Pseudomonadales; family Spongiibacteraceae; genus Spongiibacter. Next base: position 285 of record NZ_JBFJWS010000078.1, read on the forward strand.
GAAAGTGCACATGTCTTGGCGGCTGAATTTGGCGCTTGGACAGCGCAGCTGGGCGATGTCCAACATGGGCTGGTTTATGTCTAAGCCGCTACTTTGATAGCCGAAATCAATAAAATGTTGGACGTGAGGGCCGGTGCCGCAGGCGAGATCCAAATGGCGGTGACCACTGTTGCCGAAGATCTGGTGCAGTCTGTGCACGCAATGGCTTTGGGCCTCGTAATTGATGTCGGCGCACATTAAGTCGTAATAGCCCGACAGATCGGTGTAAAGCGCGTTAGATGTCATTAGGTAAGGGCCACGTCGACTCAGCGGTATAGGCCTATATTTTGCCACTATTGAGGTGTGTTGGCTTTAGAAAAAAGGCCGGAAGTGCTGCGGCCGGCTAAGTACGGTTAGCAGATAGGGAGTATAGCGGCGCGCTCCCACTTATAGTGATGGTTTTGATTTGTATATGGTCGTGATGCTATTTTCATATATCTGCCAGTTTTGGGTGTTATTTTGCTGCGCCGCCGAACTTGGCGTCACCGAGTGGGTTATAAATGAAAAAATGGCTGTTTATCAGCGCGCTGATTTTAGTCTGGAAGTTTTGCTCGCCAGCTGGGGAGGTGTCGCTTGGCCCAGGGGTGTTGGCTGCTGCTCCGCCTGTTCAGAGTGCGATTGCGACGCCGGTGAGCTATCAGCTCAAGGGTTACGCGGTTACTGAATTGGCTGCGTTTCAACTTCAGGCTAAGGTGCTGTCGAAGACAAATTATTATTTTGATCGCGAGTCCGATATTTCACCTACTGATTTAGCGCTGGGCTGGGGAAGAATGTCAGATGAAGCTTTGCTTGCGCAATTTAGCATTTCTCAATCGGGGCGTTTCTATCGCTGGCGTGTCAAGGAATACCCTATTCCGCATGATGAAATCGTGTCATCCAGTGCGAATATGCATTTGATTCCGGCAAACGATTCCGTGGCAAAGGTAATTAAAAAGATTCGCAAAGGCGATCTTATTTCGCTATCGGGGAGTTTGGTGGAAGCGGTCTCGGTCAATGATGATTGGCGCTGGCGTAGCTCGCTGACGCGCGGCGATGCCGGAGCAGGCGCCTGCGAGTTAATTTGGGTTGAAACTATTCAAATTTTAAGCCCCTGAGTAGGCGCGGCCGTATAGTAATGCCGTGCCTACTGCTCTTGTTTATCCTTCGTTAGTAATTTTTGAAATGGCTTACTTCCATTTGCTTACAGTGATTGGCAGGCCGTCAGTTGGGAAGGCAATGGGTACGACATTGAATTGCATTTCATAGCCGGGCTTAACGCTGATTTTGTGGTCCCGCAGTAGGTGGAAGAGGAATAACTTTACCTGCATTTCTGCAAAGTTAAGACCGATACATTTGTGATGACCGCCGCCAAAGGGAATCCACTGATAGAAATGCTTTTTGTGTTCTGAGCGCTCGGGAGAGAAGCGCTCTGGGTCGAATTTTTTGGGTTCGGTCCACCATTCTTCCATGTAGTGGGTGAATAGCGGAGATATGCCGATACCTGTGTTGGCGGGGATGCGGTAGCCCATGATTTCCGTCTCTTTAATGGTTCGGCGGGGAATGACGGGCACCGGTGGGTACATCCTTAAGGCCTCTTTCATGACGAGGGCAGTTTTGTCTAGTTTGGGTAAATCGTCGTAGTGCAGCTCATTACTCGAGACCTGTTGGTACTCTTCGTGCAGAATCTCCTGCCATTCGGGGTTCTTGGCCAGTGCGTAAATGATTGAGCAAAGTGTGCTGGTGGTGGTGTCGTGGGCCGCAAATAGTAAGAAAATGATGTGATCGCGCACGGCTTCGTCGCTGAGCTCGTTGCCATCTTCGTCTTTGGCATGGCAAAACTGCGAGAAAAAGTCCTCGCTTTCGGTGGCGCGTTTGGCGGTGATGTGCTTTTGAATGAACTCTTCTAGAGCTTGCCGGCCTTTGATGCCCTTATACCAAGTGGTGCCGGGAATTGGCAGTTTCACAACTGCCATAGAGGCTTCCATGGCATGAAGAAAGCCCTTGTTGATTTTGTCGGCTTCTTTACCCATTTCCACGCCCATAAAAACTTGCGCGGCAACGTTGAGTAACAGGGATTTGATGCTGTCTTTAAAGCCAAATTCACTGTCTTTGGGGAAATCGATCACCCCCTGCTGCATGCGTGGATTCATGGTTTGGAGATAGGCTTGCAGAGACTCTTTTTTAAAGGCAGCTTGCAAAATTTTACGGTGGAAGCGGTGCTCGTCAAAGTCGCGCAGCATTAAGCCATTTGGGAATAATTTCTCCAATAGTGGGTCCCAGGCTTTTTTACTAGAGAAGTTTTTGTCGCTGTCTTTGAGTACCAGCTCATTGGCCTCGGGGCCGAGCAGCGCAATATTGTGTTGCAAAAGGGCGTGATTGCGATAGATCGGTCCGTAGAGCTTATACTTGGTGTTAATTAAGCCGTGGTAGTCTTTTAAAAATTTCACGGTATCGCCGAGAATTGGCAGCGCACCATTGTCACCTGGAATATGACTGAGCTGGGAGTTAGATTTGCGCGGCATGTCCAGATAGTCAGTTGATGTTTTCATATTATTATTTCCTTATTTAAAGATGCCAGCCGTTAAAGAGTAGGTCGATAGATTGCTGTATGTGATTTTCAATCTGCGCGGGGTTGAGCGCGGGGCTACCGGTGAGTTTTTGGTAAAAGGGGTATTGCACGACGGGGGCGGTCGCCGATTGAACGAAAAAGAACAGCGTTTCGATGGGGATAGGTTTTAGCGTGCCATTGCGATTTACTTTACTCACCAGCTCGCGAATATATTGCCAGGGCGATTCAAAATAACATTGGTATATGTAATCCAATCGCGGGCCCGAGCACTGAGATTCTTGCTGATAAATATGATAAATCGCCGGGTATTGAAATGCGCTGCGTATATAAACAGTAATTGCTGATTTAAGTGCATCAAGCTCGCTGTGTTCCTCATCAATATGATTGAGGGCTTCAAGCACATTTGCGGTGGTCATACCGGCCAATTTATCGACAACGGCTTTCCATAGCGCTTCTTTCGAGTCGAAGTAGTGATGGAAAAAGGTGTAGCTGACCTTCAGCTCACTTTGCAGTTTGCGCAGAGAGACACCGTCGTAGCCATCGCGAGCAAATATATCGGCTGATGCCTCTAGGAGGGCGTCGATAGATGGCGTGGCCGCTTCATCATTGCGCGGGCGGCCGCGCTTTCGTGTTGGTGTGCTTGTTAGGCTCATCGACAAGACCAATATTAAACAGGTGTTTAATATTGGTCTTGTGCTAGTCAGATGTCAATAGGTCCTGCTAAATCCCCTCTGTATGGATGATGTGCAGTTGGAGGTGCTCCGCTAAGCTGGTGCCATAAAAACCAATAACAGGACGGATATATGCTTTTAAAAGGCAAGGTAGTGATTGTGTCGGGCATTGGCCCAGGTTTGGGACAGGAGCTTGCCGTAGAAGCGGCTAAGCAGGGCGCGGCGGTGGCGATGTGCGCGCGTACGCCAGCAAAACTTGATGAGGCCGAACGCGAGATTGTGGCCTTGGGCTTGGATACACCGATTTTGAAGGTGGCGACTGATATAAGTGACCGCAAACAGTGTACGGAGCTGGTTGAGCAGACTATTGCGCGATTTGGGCGTATAGATGTTTTGTTTAATAGCGCCTATAACCCAGGCAGTTTTGAGCCGATAGAAGTGGCTAATCTAGATAGCTGGCGCGCGGCAATGGACGTAAATTTGTTTGGCACTATGGCTTTAACCCTTGAGGTGGTTCCGCATATGAAGGCACAAGGTAGTGGGGCGATCGTTATGATTAATACCATGGTCACCCGTAAGCCTTTGCAGACCCAAGGTGGCTACGGTGCATCTAAGGCCGCCCTAGCCAGCGCGACTTCACATTTGGCGCTGGAGTTGGGGCAGTATAATATTCGCGTCAACTCAGCGTATATGGGCTGGATGTGGGGGCCGTCAGTTGAGGGCTACTTGCAAATGAATACCGATGCTGGTGGTCCGAGTGTGGCGGATCAGCGTGCAGCAGTGGCAAAGAATATTCCGCTGGGGGATATACCTGATGATGCTGACTGTGCAAAAGCCGCTATTTTCTTGGGCTCTGATTACGCCTGCGCGGTTACTGGTGCAGCGCTAGATGTTAATGGTGGGGAGTTTCTGCCGCATTAAATGCCGCGAAACACTGGGCCGATTAATCAGTCCAGTGTTTCGCTCTTATTAGCTAGCGGGTGCCTTTTTAGCTGCGGCTTTTTTTGCAGGCGCTTTTTTAGCGGCCGCTTTAGCTGGTGCCTTTTTTACTGCCGCTTTTTTAGCTGGGGCCTTTTTAGCAGCAGGCTTCTTTGCTGCTGCCGCTTTGCTAGGTGCCTTTTTAGCGGCCGCTTTTTTGGCGGGTGGTTTGCTCGTTTTGTCAAAGTTTTTGGCGGCATCTTGCGCGGCTTTTGCCAGGGCCTTAGCGCGTTGATAATCACCTTTAAGATCAGCGATTTGTTCCTTTGCCATGATCATTAAGGCCTTGGCATCAAGCTCTAACTCCTTTGCCGCATCGACAGCACCGTGGGCACGGTCTAGCTGTTTATGAACCTTTGCGTCCATATTGGCCTTGGCTTTCTTCTGCAGCTCACCGAGTTTAGTCTGTTCTTCCTTAAGTTTGTCGCGTGCTCGCTCGGCTTGAGCTTTCGCTTTGTCCATCGCCTTGTGGGCATCGGCCATTAAACGGTCGCGCAGTTGTTCAACTTTGTGTTCTAGGGATTCGATTTCCTTGCGGATTAATGCGACGGGATCCATTTTCTTATTTGCCATGTCAGTGAGCCTCTAAGGGTCGATTTTTGTTGTTAAATAAAAATCTGCAACAGCATTAACATAGCAAACTTTGCGATAATGGACAGGAATTCTTGAAATGATAGGTGAAAAAAATGGAAAAAATGAAATCTGATGCTATTGAAGCGGCAGCGTTTAGGCGTTTATTGGCCCACCTTGACAGCCGCAAGGACGTTCAAAATATTGATTTAATGAATTTGGCGGGCTTTTGTCGTAACTGCTTGTCTAAATGGTATGTTGCCGCTGCTGAACAAGAGGGTGAAAGCATTGACTATGAGGCGGCGCGGGAGCGGGTGTACGGTATGCCCTACGCTCAGTGGAAGGCTGAGTTTCAGGCTGAAGCAAGTCCAGAGCAATTGGCTAACTTCGCTAAAAAAGGCGATAAGTGAGCTTAAAGCCCGCCGTTAGGTATAAAGCGATTGTCGGTGTTGGCGCGAATCCACAAGAGCATGTCGCGGGACAATTTCTCACCGCGTTTGCGCAGCACTTTGTTGATCCAGATGGCGGGTGATTCTTTGCCCGCGTCCCAACCGCTAATGAGTTTTTCGGCACGGGTAAAAAAGCGGATCAAGTCGATGAGATCATCATTGCTAAAGTCGGCAACGGCAGATTGCCACTGCTCGGCGGAAAAACGCATAAATGCTGAGTAAGTTTGCTGCTCTTTTTCTGAAAAGGGCGCTGGCAATAACTCGAGTTGTTCGCTGCGGCTCAGCGCAATGCATTGCTGTAGCCACTGATTGTCGATACTGAGGGTGTCTTTCTCTTTTTCTGGAGTCCAGCTGCCAATCGCCATGTTTACTTATACCTAAAATGGGTGGTGAGGGCTAAGACGCTAGTATAACGCAGAATCGCGGGTGACTTGTGCCTAGTGATTTGCTATTTTACTGGTTATTTATCCAGCTTAAGGTGGTTTGTCGTGAGACCTGTTGTTTGCGCAAAATAATACATTGCGATTGCGACTGTTTTTACGCGTCTGTAGAAACACGCGACAATCCAGCTTTGCGCGGTCGCCCCATTGCTGTTGGCGGCGACGCTGCGCGGCGTGGCGTCATTGCAACCTGTAATTATGAGGCTCGAGCCTTTGGTATTCATTCCGCCATGGCTACCGCAACGGCGATGCGGCGCTGCCCGGAACTCATTGTACTTGCCCCTAATATGGATAAATATCGCGAAGTTGCGTTGCACATTCGTGGCATATTTGCCCAGTTTTCTGAAATAATTGAGCCACTTTCCTTAGATGAAGCGTATTTGGATGTCACGGGCAGTAGTGCCTACCAGGGAAGTGCAACACGAATTGCTCAAGCAATTAGACAACAAGTGAGCTCTGAACTTGGAATTACGATTTCTGCGGGCGTGGCCCCCAACAAATTTTTGGCGAAGGTGGCCAGTGATTGGAATAAGCCTGATGGTCTTACCGTGATTACGCCAGCACAGGTCGACGATTTTGTATTGAGTCTTCCGGTGGGTAAAATACATGGTGTCGGCAAAGTTATGGCCCAACGTATGGCTGCGCTGGACATTTATACCTGCGCTGATTTGCGTTTGCGGAGCATGGATGAATTACAGCGTCATTTTGGTAAGTTTGGTCAGCAGCTTTATGATTATGCTCGCGGTATTGATCACCGCGATGTTAAAACCCACCGCCAGCGTAAATCGTTGAGCGTCGAAAATACCTATGCTGAAGATATTGAGGGGGTAGAAATGGCGCTCGCCGCACTGCCGGCTTTGCTGGCTGAACTCAAGCGTCGATTGGCCAAGCATAGTGGCGAGAGCTTTACTGGCGTATTTGTGAAATTAAAAGCCGCTGATTTTCGGCAGACTACCATAGAGCGACGCTGCGATGGCTTTCTTGAATTAGATTTGTTTGAAACCTTATTGAGCGAGGGGTGGCTGCGTATGGAGTCGTCCCTGCGTTTGATCGGTGTGGGCGTTCGCTTTGGTCGTAAGCAAGGCGAGGTTGCTGAGCGCCGCGCCGAGTATCAGTTGGAATTGTTTGATCCCGGTATTTAACGCAAGCGAAAATTACTGTTTCACGGATACTCGTTTGCTTTTGTAGCATGGGTTTACGGAGCTCTTGTAGTCGCGAGTGTCATTATTTAGCGTCTCCCGTCTCCAGCTAGGCGTTTCGCTGGTATTTAATGGGCAATAAAAAAGGGAGGCCGCTTTCGCGGCCTCCCTTTTTTGCGTCATTAACCTTACTTGTTCGGGCTAATTACCTGCAGTTCAACCCGGCGATTGCGCTCACGGCCTTCATCGGTATTGTTGTCGGCAACCGGCTTGCTTTCACCGTAGCCTTTGGCTTTCTGGCGAGACTCGCTGATGCCTTTACCTGTTAAGTAGCGCACCACTGATTCAGCGCGTGCCTGTGACAGTTTGAGGTTGTAAGCATCGCTACCAATAGAGTCGGTGTGACCCATGATAATGATGTGAACATCAGGCTCGTTGCTTAAGGATTCGGCAACTTTATCCAGTACGGTCTGTGAATCAAGCATCAAACGCGATTTGTTAAACTCAAAATGCACGCCGCTTAGGGCAACAGTCTGAGACAGCACGCAACCGCGAGAGTTAACTTTCAGGCCGGGTAGGGTGCCTGGGCACTGATCAATCTTATCGGGTACGCCGTCGCCGTCGCTATCCAGTGGGCAGCCCTGGGCATTCACCGGTACACCACGAGGTGTGTTTGGACACTGGTCGATATCGTTTGGTACGCCGTCGCCGTCGTCATCAATTGAGCAGCCGTGTACGTTTACCCGAGCGCCAGGCGGCGTGTTAGGGCATTGGTCACGGAAGTTAGGGATGCCGTCGCCGTCGCTGTCCAGTGGGCAGCCGGTTGCATCAACTGGGGTGCCACGAGGAGTATTTGGGCATTTATCCAAGCGGTCAGGGACGCCGTCGCCGTCGGAGTCATAGTTGTAGGGCAGCGGCTTTTCGCCAAAGGGTATCGAAATACCAATTAAGGCGGCATAGGTGTAGAAATTGTCGTCTACCAGTATGTTTTGCTCTTTGATTTTGTCGACTTGGTAGCGAATTTCCGCGCGTATTGACGCGTGATCAAGCTCATAAGTGAAACCACCGAAAACGTCAGTGCCGTAATCTGACTGGTTTTCACCGATAAAATCGATTTCATGGTAGGTCAAGCCCGCACCCATAAATGGCTGCAGTGCTGAAGCGTCTAAGTGGAAGGCGCCAAAGGGGAAGTACATGAAATCGAAACCAGCGGCGGTGCGCTCGTAGGTATCATTTTTAGTGGTTTTTAGCTCGCCATAGTTAATGTGAGCGTCCAACATCACGTAGGGGCTAATTGGCTTGCCCAAGCCAAATTTAAATTCGCCGCCGTTGTCGTAATCAGCGTCATCAGCAACGGTGGTGCCAATTAAGCCGTGTACACGCCAGCGGTTATCAAAGACTTTTTCTTCTTCCTCAGCTGCGAAAGCTGAAAATGCACTGCACCCGACAGCAAGAGCAAGCGTTATATTACGCAGTTTACTCATTGATCTATTCTCCATTGCTAAGCATTGTAAAACGCGGCCGAAGCCGCGTTTAATTTATTCGTTATTGATCAGGGACTTACTGGAAAGGCCGCAGCGCAATCTTCTGCTGATATAGTGCCGTCAACTAGGCCTTGGAAGGCGGCTAGTCCAGCCTCAGGATCTTGATCCTCGAAGGCGCCGCTGAGTGAGCCAATAAAGCCTTCTACATCCGGCTGGGTGACCGCGCATGCCTCCGCAATCGCTGCGAGAGATTCTTCATTGAGACCTTCGGCGATGGCTTGTATTTCCGCTAGTCCTGGAGGTGGTGTGCCGCCACCGCCGCCACCTGGGAATTCCGCTGAGTTAATCGCATCAACTATTTCGTCGGAAGGAAGGTTGGAAAGTAGCGGGTCAGCATAGTAACCAAACTCAAACAGCATCGGCAGGAGTACTGGGCCAGCCAATGGGTTGTCGCCAGAAAGCAGTGGGTCAAACACCGCGCAGGCTGAGCCACCGTTGTCAGCGAGTTCCGCTGTGCCGGCTGGTTGCACCAATACCGTTGCACCGTTTTCAGACAGTGTTTCCTTTTCCGATGCAGGGGTATCCGCTGTTGGTGGTGTATAGACACCGTCTTTTGTACCCCGGTCGGTGAAGACTTGCACGCACATTGTGGACAAGCGCGCTGCGCCTTGGGCTTCGAGCAGGCCCTTGTCAGTGGGGCTGAATCGCGCTGGCGGGCTGGTGCGGGCCTCATCTACAGGTACAGGGATCTCGCCAGATTGTGGCGTGACTACACAGCTATTGTTCGCACTGTCGTAGTAACCGATGTCAGCACTGAAGACAAAGGGATCAAAAGGTGTCACGTCACGGTATACGGTGAGGTCCGTTGGGTCCCCAGCATTTGGTGCGCCTTCGTTGCTCTTAAACAGCGCGTGGGCCTTGAAACGGCGGCTACCGGTGCTCGCTTCCGCGCTTTGCTGACTTGGGTCGAGGCTGACGTTGCCACTGCCTAGGCAGGAGAACTCGTCAACTGCTGGGTTCTGCGATTCATCAATTTGCATTAGCACCAGCTTGACCAACTGGTCGTCAACAACATCGACGACAACGGTGTCAGCAGTGCTTGTGTTCTTGTAGGTAGCCGTTAATGTCGTGGCGGCAAATATCGGTGCGTTAGGTGTGGTGGGTTTCGCCGTAGTGACGGACGTATTCGCCGGACTAACGCTGAGTATACTGCTGTCGCCAACTGTCCATTTCACCGTGCCGCTGCCGCAAGGGGCCTCGCCGCTGGCATAGGTGCATCGTGCAATAAAGCGCTTCTCGGTTTGTAAAATACTGAGATTGATGCTGTACATGTTGTTGGAGTCGCGAGTACCGATAGCGTTGTTCGGGAGCAGAGGGTAAATGGTGATCGCACTCACTGCAGAGTCTGTGAGGTTGATTTTTAGGTTGCCTGTGACCGGGGTAGTGCTATTGCTATTGGTGTAGCTCGCAGTTACCACGCTGTTGTTTTCGCTATTGTTGCTGCGAATTGCATCATAGGCACTTTGGCTGATCGTGGTTGCAGTGCCGTTAGGCTCACTCAGGGTATTAGTCGGTGCGCCTGAACCAGTATCTAAGGTGAAGATCTTGGTCGGCGCGCCATTCCACTTCATGAGGCCCGCTGCACGACATTGGTAGCGGTCAAAAGTCTGGTTGATATTGGCCGGATTTTCGTAATGGAGCTTGGCTACCATTTGCAGTTGCGAAGCCGCGGGAACGCTGACTTCAGTAATGGCGGCAGTTGGACTGTCTAAGCCAATGCAGCGTGTAAGTGGCTCAACTGCAGTATTGAGTTCGCCATTAGTATTACAAACCCCGGCAGCCGGATTGACAATGGTGCAAACGTCGATTGGACCTTTAACTACCGCTGGTTGCAATGAAACGGTTTTTTCCGCGAATACGTTTGGATCGTTGCTTGTGTCTGTGTCGTAAAGATCCGCGCAGTTTTTAGCAGGGTCGATCGCTTTGATAATAAAGCCCATAGGCTTGTCGCTGTTGCTGCTATCAAAGGGGTTTTTAATTGTTGCGACGGCGTTGACTTGATCAGGGGAGTAGCTGGCAAAGCTAAAGATAGCATTTGCGTCAACGCTGCTGCGTGTGCCTTTATCAACATACTCAGCGCAAAATTTGGCTTCACCGGTGCGATTTTCGCGGATGGTGACGTTTTGCAGGACATGGAGTAGTTGGTAGTTCGCCGTTACAGTAGCGGCGGAGTCAAGTGGGTCGATGGCAATGAGTGCTGGACCGTCGACAAATTGCCCATTTACTACGCGCTTGGGCGGGATAACAAGGAATTTACCGACCACGGGGTAATCGCGGCCATTATATTTGAACAGGGCTTTGACGGTGAGTTCAACTTCAGGATTGACTGCCCCAGCTGGAGTTTTCTCAGGGTAAAAAGTGGCACTGAGAATGTCCTTTACCTTGCCAAAACTGATGGCGCTGCGCACCGGGGCGTTTAGCTCGGCCAAGGGCGGGTTACCCGCGCCTTCAATAGACCATGTCGCTTTATCGGTGACGTTCAGTTCGGGGCCGAGATTGAATTCAACACCGTCGGTCTGCAGTGCTACTAGCCTGACAGGGATACCTTCTTCGACTTTATTCGTGCCCAAGCCGGGCAGCTTATGTGTGACAGGGAAGTCAATGCGCAACGTTGCGGGATCAAGGCGTGGCGCCGGACGATCTGGGCTACGGGCGTCCCCACCGCCACCACAGGCAACGAGCACGCTCGTTATAAGTGCTAACGATATGCTTAGTAGTTTCGTATTCATTTATTCCCCTCCGGGAGAACCCTGCTTAGTACACAATTGCGAATTATCAATTTTTAGATCTACGTAGTTTCACGGATGTGATTCGTAAAAACAACACCATGCGCAGCTAGGTTTCGATGTTAGCACTAAAAATGTGAAAATTTCTGTGAATCAGTTGTAAAACTGGCGGTCCAGCGTGGTGCAGGGGGGAGTTTTAATGAAAAAGTCTGAAAAATCCCTCCCTTACGGGAGGGACTTCAACTCAAAGGTAGCTTTCTATAGGGGGGCATGAGCAGATTAAATTGCGATCACCGAACACATTGTCAATGCGGTTAACGGTGGGCCAGTACTTGTTATCGCGCAGGCTCGGAACTGGGAATCCGGCTTCTTCTC
>NZ_JBFJWS010000079.1:0-11680 GCF_041623545.1 Zhongshania sp.
TCTCGAAACTTGCTTATTTCGCTCTTCGTTTCGTTCCCTCGCTGCAAGTACTGCTCTTGGCAGTCGTCAATTGACAGGCATCAGTGGCACTTATAATATGGAACTATAGGTTCCACAATTTTGCGCGCCGAGCGTTCCCTAAAATAATTTATTAATCGAGACGAAGGGTAGGTTTCATCATGTCGACATCAGCAAATCCAATACGCGTAGTGCAGTGGACTACCGGTAAAGTTGCCTCAGAGGCAATCAAGGCGATTCTTAACCGACCAAACCTTGAGTTGGTGGGTGTTTTTGCTTTTAGCAAAGAGAAGGCGGGGCTGGATGTCGGTGATCTTGCTGGCCTTGGCAAAAAGATTAATCTTAAGGCGACGGATAAGTTTGACGATATCATCGCGCTGAAACCAGACTGCGTGGTGCATATGCCCCTGTATCCTGATGTCGATCAAATGTGTGAGTTACTGCGCGCGGGCATCAATGTTGTGACCAGCGCCAGCTTCATGACTGGCTATGGTTACGGTGATGCTAAGCGGAAAAAGCTGGAAGATGCCGCCCAGGCCGGTGGCGCGAGTTTATTTGGCAGCGGGGTAAACCCCGGCTGGATTAATAATGTGGCCTCGGCGGCATCGGGCTTGTGTAAAGAAGTTAATCTCATTCGTATTACTGAGTCTTTTAATATTGGCTTGTGGGCTGCTGACGCGAATCAAAATGAATTGGGTTGGGGGCGCCCAGCCGGTGATCCAAATCATGCTGATGATATTCGCAGCGCGACTTTACCATTTGGTGATGCCGTGGAGGTGGTCGCTAAGATGTATGGCATCGAGTTAGATACAATTCGCTGTGAAGTTGATTTTGCTCACGCCACTGAAGACCTCGATGTGCCGGGGCGGGATGTAAAAAAGGGCACCGTTGCTGGCATTCACGCCAAATGGCTGGGTGTGTATCAGGGCCATCCGGTTATTGACTGCTCGGTGCAGTGGACTGTTGCGGAGGAAATTACACCGCCCTGGGACATCGCGATGGCGTATCAGGTGGAAATACTGGGAACGCCACAGGTAAAAATGAAAATTGATATTCTGCCCGATGATATGACGCTTCCTATGGAAGAGTTGATGAAAATCGGATTTATGTTTCCAGCTATGCCAGTCGTTAATGCGATACCCGCCGTGGTGGCTGCGCGTCCGGGGATCGTGACGTACGCGGATTTAAAACCGGTCACCTCGGTGTTTGCGCCAAAGGCAATGCCTAAGCAGGAAATGGCGCTGGTAGAGGCCGATGAGCCAATCCCTAGCAGTGGCGGCAACGGTGCTGCCGATCTCGCTGGCAAGTGGCAGATTGCGGTAAAGGGGCCTACTGGGCCGCAGCTCACTGAATTGCGCCTTGAGCGCACCGCAGACGGCTATACAGGGGTGCAGTCTGGTGACGGTATGGACTCTCCCGTTGAGGCGTTTAGCGTTGATGGCGCTAATGTCAGTTGGATCAACCGTGTCAGCAAACCCATGAAGCTTAAAGTGACGTTTACCGGTGTTGTCGATGGCGATAGTATCACCGGCAAGTGTAAGGCGGGTTTTATGGGGAAATTTGCGTTTACCGCTAGCCGAATTAATTGATTGGAAATGGGGGGCGCGTAACTCATGCTCCTCAATTTCATCAAGCTTGGTGCCTTTTCTGGTGACCTCGGTATACCCCTTAAAGGTCACAGGGCACTTTTACGCGGTCGCCGTATTTTTGGGTGATTAAACCCCAGGGGTCGGCGTAGCGGCCCCGCTTGTCTATTTGTCGCTGAATTGCATTCATTGCGAGCATCGCGCCGCGAATAAGGGGGCTAAAGAGTCGGATCACTGTTCTCGTGGCCGGGTTTATCGACGCGGCTACCCACTCAAGTGTTTCGTGCCAATCATGTTGCTGAAACTGTAAAACTGCCTCTGCTTCATTGGTGTCATACCAGTCGGTAAAACTCCAGCCTAGCTCATCTTCGGGGTTGCCCGGCAAGCTTGCGCTATCGCCCAGCCGGCCAATACCAATGACCTCCATGACGTCGTCTTCAAGTTCGCGCTGAGTTTTTTTGCACGAGGCATTGCCGCCGATAAGGAATATTTTATTGTGATTTTCCGGTGCCAAATTGGCCGCGTTGACGAAAGCCAGTGCCGCATCGCGGGCATCGATGGCATGCACCCGATTGTCGCGCGGGGTCGCGCGAACCAGAACGAGATATTCTGCGCGCATATTACCCATGCCGTCGGGAGAGATTACCCCGGCCAGTCGCAGAATGGCGTAGGGAAGGCCAGAGGCTGCCAGTAGCGATTCGCCCATTATTTTATCTTCGCCATAGCACTCGATGGGTTTCACTGGCGTTGCCAGTGTGATTTGCCCGCTTTGATTGTAGGGGTTTCTTGAGCCGTAAACCGCTGAGCTGGATGCGAAGATGAATAGCGGTGGTGAAGATAGCTGTTGTGCCGCGCTAATGAGCGTGGCAGTTCCTTGTACGTTAATTTTACGCGCGAGTGAGGGATTGGAGTAGCAGGGAGGGGAAACGATTGCGGCGAGGTGAATAATTGCCGCAGGTGCTTGCGTTACTATGAGTTGTGCAATTTCGTCCTCGTCGAGTAGATTGGCGTGGATGGTAATAAAATTATCATCACTCTGCGCCTCAGTGCGAATTTTTTCTTCGGCTTTTAATGTTTTGTCATTGGCGACATCAAGGGCAATAACCTTATGGCCTTGATCAAGTAGCAAGGGCAGGCAGCGTTGCCCGACCTGACCAAAAGCGCCGGTGACTAAAATTGTTTTACAGCTATTCATTGGCAACTCCATATGTCGCGATTAAATGCGCTTATTTCCGTAATTTGCGGATAATGAAACTGCGGAACCAATTGGCGATATAAATTGAGAACAGGCCATTAAAGACGTCTTCGCGCAAACGCGTTAGCTTGGAGTATTTGATTTTCCAGGCGCCATCTATTTTTTGGTAAGTCTCGTGATAGTGCCCATAGCCATTTAAATTCAGGCCTATGCCAAATCTAACAATATCGTTTAGTGCCCAAATTCCCTTGGCTTCAGTCGACGAGATGATTTCAATTTCTGGAGCGTGGACTTGATGGACTGTGGCGCGTGTCGATTTACCCAGCGCACTGCGCACAAAACGCACAAATTCGTCAGCGCCGATAATATCTTTGCCGCCGGATTCGGCGGTGTCGCTATGAAAATCATCGGTAAATAAGTCTCGCCATGCCTCCCAGTCTTTACTGTCTAGCAGTCTACAGTAGCGGGCTTTGAGCTGCTTGATGGCTTCTATATCGGCGAGTATGTCGGTATTGGTCATTTTTACATTTCTCGTGCTTTAGTAAGCTTTATGAATTGTTATTGATCTTGGTTTGTTAAGTTATTGATTATTAAATATTTGTGCGCTATTTGTTCTATTTTTTGGCGCTTTTGGGTATCTGGGGGCGGCCTAGGTTTTTAATGATGTGGAACCTAAAGTACCACAAAATATGAATTTAGAGTATAGTCTAGGGCATGCTAGTTCGCTGTGGTTTTAATTCTTGTTCTTCGTCACGTCAAGTCGATTGTGGCTGATCCACTCGACCGCTAAAAATAATGAATACAACGATTGTGATATTTGGAGAAAAAATGAGATTTGCTACCGGCACTATTTCTGCTCTTTCCCTGCTCCTTGTGTTTCCGACTATGGTGCTGGCACAGCAAGAAGAGACACAAAAAAGTCGCGGCCCAGTAATCGAAGAAGTATTTGTGACGGCCCAGCGAAAGTCTGAACAGATACAAGATGTGCCCATTTCAATGTCGGCCTTAGATGGCGACTTTTTGCGAGAGCAAGGGGTTGCAGACCTTCAAGACGTGGCCATGTTTGTGCCTAACGTGCGTGTCGATTTTGCCGGAAACTATATCCAGCCCCGCGTTCGCGGCATTGCCACCAATACCGTTGTGAATAGGGGCTTGGCGCTGCCGGTAGGTATTGTTATTGATGAGATGCCCTACTCTAGAGCGGACTACTTTGCTTCAGGAATTTATGACATGAAGCGGGTTGAGGTGCTGCGTGGGCCGCAAGGGCAATTATTTGGCGCAAACACCACCGTTGGTCTGATGAACATCGTGACGGAAAATCCCAGTGATGAGTTTTCAGGTTCATTCAGTGCCGAAAAAGGTGCTTATGATCGTCGTCGTTATGAAGCTGCACTCGGTGGCCCACTCATCGCGGATGTGGTGAATTTTCGCGTTGCTGGCTTGAAAGAGGAGTATGGCAACTACGTTAAAAATACCACTGCGGCGACGGTGGATACTGCCGACGAAGGTTTTGGTGAGCGATCGCGCGAGTCTATTAGATTCAAATTGGAGTTTCCTGATATCGCAGGGGGAGCAGTGGTTTTAAGCTATCAATATGACGATGGCTTTTTTGGCGGCGCGCCGCGGGAAATCACCGCAGGCTATGAGCGTTGGCAAGATTTACTACTTGCCTATGATCCGAATGTGGATTTTGAAGAAGGCAATTTAATTGGCTCCACGGATAGTCCGACTTATCGTGTATCGCAGATTGACACATTTGCACTGAACGGCGCCTTTAGCATTGGTGAGTGGGGCTTAAATATTGTTACCGGATGGTCCGGGCTTGAATCCGAAACCTATGCGGACTCTGATAATTCGCCTATCCCTGCCAACACCGTAGAAATCATTGAGGCAAGTAGTCAGACCACCTTCGAATTGCGTATTGCATCCCCCGATTTGCCTGGCTTTTTTGGTATCGCAGACCTATTTGGAGCGTCATTAGGCAATACTGATTTTACAGCCGGTGCTTTTTACCAGAACCGTGAACAAAAACCGACCGATGCCATAACGCGTCTGAATGCGCCGCTCACCATTTTAATGACCGCGCAGAGTTCCGACCCATTTTTTCCTGTACTAGGGGTTTTACCCCCAGATAAGTGGGAATACTTCGCCGCCAATTTTGAACAAATCGAAGACGAGATGGCGGTGTTTGGCCAGTTTAATTGGCGGTTCTTAGAGGATTGGGTATTCCTTGCGGGGATTAGAGTGAGTGAAATCGCCAAGGAGGCAGCCTGGGTGCAAACCGTTGAAGCCGAAGACGGAGTGTGTTGTTTGATGGACCAATTAATCTCCTCGTTTACCGGGGTAGAAAGTAATACTGAGCGTTACACTGCACCTAAGCTTGGCCTAAAAGTTGATTTAAGTGACGATATTAATTTTTACCTAAGCTGGGCGAAGGGATTTCAGCCGGGTGGGTTTAATAATTTTAGTAATTCTGACTCTGTTGACTCCCGTACGGTGAAGCCAGCCTATGTAGAATCGTGGGAGCTAGGTTCAAAAATGCGTCTACTTGACGGCGCCGCAGAATTAAATGTGGGCCTGTTTTTGATGAAAATGGAAGATTTCCAGCTATTCACAACTGCAGTTGAGGAGGGTGGCGGTTTTCTGCCGATTGCACAAGTTACCAATGTTGGCGCGCTGCAAGTACAGGGCGTAGAAATTGACTTTAATTGGCTGCCAACTGACTGGCTAAGTTTGCGTGGGTCCTTCGGTATTAACGACTCTGAGTATCTTGATTTTCCCATTGGTACTTGTTTCAGTGATAGGCCGAATACAGACGGCGATTCTGAGGCGCGCTGTGATCTTACCGGCGAGGAGTTAACCCAGGCACCAAAGTGGGAGGCGAGTTTTACGCCTTCTATCGTGTTGCCGCTTATGCAGGACATTAGTTTTGTCGCCGGTGTGGGGGTGCAGTACACCGATGATCGCTACTTGCATGAATCTAATGATCCGCGCTCATTGCAGCCTGCTTATGTTTACGTGAGTGGCAACCTCGGGATCCGCAACGAAGCCCAAGGCTGGTCACTTGGATTGCGCGTTGAAAACGCCACTGACGAGCGTTATCACAATGCAGGAATGGAAGGTATTCCAGCCGCTGGACTTGCGATTAAAGCACCTAACCCGCCACGCACAGTGCTGGGTAGTTTTCGATGGAGCTTCTAACCCCCTAATGCGCAAAACTATGCTACGGGCAATACGCAGCTCCATGTAAATATAAGCAGGAATGTGATTGAAAGCGCTATCTGTCGCGTAAATCGCGTATGATTCGCTTTCCAAAAAGAGGATGGTGCTGACATGCGGAACAGCGTTTAATTTATGGCAAAAAAAACGTATCGACCCCATTTTTCTTCGACGAGTGATGCGCGAGTGCTCCGCACGCGGGAGTCATTGCGCGCCGCGATGTTGGAATTGCTGGATACCCATGCATTTGAAGAAATTACCATCCCCGATATTACGGCAGTCGCTGGAATCGGCCGGACTTCATTTTTCCGACACTACCCCTCAAAAGAAGCGTTACTAGAGGAAGTGGCGACTGGGGAAATTCGGCAACTCGTGAACTTGTCGCTCGCAGTATTTGATTCGACCGATAGTGAACAGGCTTCTCTGGCAATATTTAGCTACGTGGCTAAACACCGAATACTATGGCGAACCCTGTTGACTGGCGGCGCTGCAATGGCGCTTAAAGAAGAGTTTATTCGCTTGTCGCAAGATGTAACCGCCAAGACCGAACAAAAATCTGAATGGTTACCTGCTGACGCTGGGATTATTTTAGTGGTTAGCGGAACAGTTGAATTGCTAACGTGGTGGTTGCGACAGACGCGGCCAATCTCGATCAAAAAGGTTGCTAAAATCTTTGAGCGGGCGGTGTTATTGCCTATTTATGAGCCCTGAGCTCGCTCTCAATTAGGCACCTCTCTTCAAACCGCCATAGCCATTTGCCGTCATAATGGGCGATGCGACGACGAGGTCGAAAATGTCGGCAACTTGTTCCGGGGGGAGTGGCGTCTCACTGCGCAACCACCAATCTATTAACTCAATGGTACCGCTGACAATAAGTAACATGGCGCAGTCGATTGGCACCTTCTCCTGAGTAGTTATTCGCGGTGCAGTCGTTAAGCGAACAAGTTTAATGAATTCTTCCCGAATTCGTCCTGCCGCGCCGCCGGTGATTAATGTCGTCCACATAATTCGATGTTCATCGATATAGCTAAAGAGTGCCGTCGAGGCGGCGTGGAGATCTTGGGCGTCGAGAATGGGCACTGCGATTTCGAGTAGGGCGCTGATTTGTTCCGCAGCTATTTCATCAAGTAGTGCATCTTTACTGGGGTGGTGGCGGAAGAAGGTGTTGTAGCCGATACCCGCTTCAGCAACGAGCTCCCGAATGGTGATGTCAGCGAAGGGCTTTTGATCGAGTAGCGATAGCATTGCATCGTGCAAGGCTTTTCGTGACCGTACTGCGCGTGGGTCTGTCAGTGCTTGCAAGCCTATCTCCATAGTCAAATGTTAATGTGATTATACCGCGCTTGATTAACGCTTATGTATGTAAAGTCAATTTTAAATCCCGAAGATCTATTTGATGTCATGCCACTATTTCACGCTATTAAAGTTTTATCGGCACGGGCTCACCATGATGAGTTTGCGTAAAATATTCAACTAGTAAAATGAAATTTTCGCTAGTTGAATTGTTAATCTCGCTATGGAATACTCTGCACCATAAGTAAAAGAAGGTCTACTGTTAGTGCTAAGGATGTGCGTTTAGCGGTATGAGCCTAGCTAGTTGGTCAAATAATTCTAAGAATGAGGTTTTACATGGAAAGATCACCGGGTGTTCTAGCGTGCCTGCCCCGTTTCCTGATGATGACTGGTATTCTTGCAGTACCTGCCGCTTTAGCAAACTCCACAGAGTCTTCGTCGTCGCTAAGCGCGACTCGGAAGGGTGGGCTCGAAGAGGTTGTGGTGACGGCGCGGCGCACCGCGGAAAATTTACAAGATGTGCCGGTGGCTATTTCCGCGATCAGCAATGAAGATTTGCGCCGTAACCAGATCAATAGTCCACAAGATCTTCAAGGACGCGTGCCGTCGCTGGTAGTCGGTACTAATAGTCAGATGCGCAATACCGAATCACCAACGATCAGGGGCCAAGGCGCACAGTTTGCGGCCAGTCCCGGCGTTATTATATACCTTGCTGAGGTGGCGATGCCTTCAGATCCCGTAGCCAATTATCAAGGCGGGGCGGGTAAATTTTTTGATCTTGCCAATGTGCAAATTTTAAAGGGATCTCAGGGTACCTTGTTTGGGCGTAATACCACCGGTGGCGCGATGCTGTTGGAGCCAAATAAGCCGGAAGACGCCCTGCTAGGCGGTATCACCATTGGCGGAAATAAATTCACTGATCACCGTGGCGCGGATTTATCTGGCCAGAATATCGAGGGCTTCCTAAATGTGCCCCTCGTCGACGACGCCTTATTTATGCGCATCGGTGGGCAAATATACCAGCGTGACGGCTTTACCGAGGACGTTGTAACCGGCAAAGACTACGATAATAAAGACTACTGGACCGTGCGATTTGGGCTGCTGTGGCGTCCAACAGAGCAAATTGAAAACTATCTGATGGCCTATTATTCAGATAGTCAGGACAACGGCACGGCAACGGTCATTGAAGATATCAATCGGGAAGGGTTGAATAGGGCCATTCCCGGTGCGATTGGCGCTGGCGGCTTAACCCAGCTTATACCCGGTTTGGATCTTGCACAGCCGGCGAATCTTGGCTGTCAATTGCTGAACTTCTACGGGCCGTCTAACGACTGTGGTCAAGATATTCTTGACGAGCAAGCCGCCAGAGGACCGCGGAAAGTGCAGCTCAGCGCTGATCCGCAAGATAACCTCGCGAGCGGTACTATCCTCGACAATATTAGCCTCGAATTAAACGACAATTTAACCCTGCGAAATATTATTAGTTACTCAACCATGGTGCATTCCTATCGCTGGGATTTAGATGGCTCTCGGGCGGCGATTAATGACTTCATTAATCCAGAGGATATTGATGAAGCAGATATCCGCACTTACACCGAGGAGCTGCAGTTACAAGGCAGCGCCCTCGACGAGTCGCTCAGCTTTGTATTGGGTGCCTACTACGAAAAGACCAAGGCCGAGGGCGCGATTGTTGGCACTTCGTTGATGTTCGTGGGGGTGAATCAATCCTATGAGCAAAACAAAAGTTCGTTTGCGCCCTTTGCCCAAGCGACTTATGACCTAGGCAATATGACTGACTCCCTTGCGGGGCTGAGCTTGACCCTCGGTGTTCGCCATACCAAGGATAAAAATGCCGGAACAGCGGCCATTAAACAGGTCGCTTCGGGGCAATTTCCTTTGGTGGACGCCGTATTTGAAACCTCGGTAACGAGTTCCGCGCTTACGTATACCGCAGGGATAGACTATAAGTTTGACGAAAAACTTATTTACGGCAAAGTCAGTCGAGGCTATAAAACCGGCGGTATTTCCCCTGTTTCAGTGAACCCAGAGAACCACACTTACGAGCCGGAATTTGTGACGAACTATGAAGTTGGTTTCAAATCCGACTTTGAAAGCGGCATGCCGATTCGCTTGAACACAGCGCTTTATTACACTGACTACGAGGATTTACAGAAAGCGGCTGCTGATGCCTATGTGGACCCTAATAGTCCTAGTCCGGCGCCTCAGCTAGGCCAGGCGGTTTATAACGTTGGTCAAGCTTGGGTGGCGGGCTTTGAGTTAGACGCGACGATCCAAGCTTCAGAACGGCTTACCTTACTCGGCACCTTTGGCTATACCAAGGCTGAGTATCAGGAGTACCAAGTTTTTTATGGCGGCGCCACACCGCAAGTTGATTGCAGTGGTGAGGAGAAAGAGCGGGGCAGTACGCTGGAGTTGAGCTGTCTGCCGTTTATGATTACCCCAGAATATCAATACAGCGCGTCTATGCGCTATTTGCTGCCGATCGATGAGACGGCGGGTGAGCTTGAAGCGTCGCTGACCTATGTTTGGGTTGACGAGCAATATGGCGCATCGACCCATCCCGATGGCGAACCCGGTGCGTGGCTACCAGACTTCGGTCTGCTGAATGGTAGCTTGGCCTGGAGCCAAGTGTTCGGCTCGGAGCTCAGTATTCAGCTCTATGGCAGCAATTTAACGAACGAACTTTACCGTATCTCGAATAGTAACCAGTGGAACCTCACCTATATTCGTAGTTCGATTTATTCCGAACCGCGCGTGCTGGGCTTTAGTGTGGGTTATCGCTGGGAATAGGCGTACTGATATGAAACTGCGCTAGGTATTTTGCAGTGAAATATTCGGAGCGATAACACATAAGTACATTCAATAAATATAAAAGCGGAGAAGGTATGAGTACTCGAGGACAAGGTATATTGCTGTGGCTGACACCGGTTGCGGGTGTGTTTTTCTTGATTGCCTATGTTTTGTTTCCCGGCTTTTCACCGGCCATGTCGCCGACGATGACGCCTGAGCAAGTCGGTCTGTTTTTTCAAGAAAATGTAACGGCCGTGCGCGGCGTCGCCATATTGGTGAATCTTGTGGGTGCCATGCTCGTTCCCTTTTTTGCCATTATCGCTGTGCAAATGATGCGTATGGCTAACTCGAGCCCGGTCTTGGCATACTCATACATTATCTCGGTTGGTATTGGCATGACCGCGTTTTTACTCGCCGATTATTGCTGGGGCGTTGCAGCTTACCGACCTGACCGCGATCCGCAGTTACTCAGTTTGCTCAATGATATGGCCTGGTTCTTTTTTATTACCCCAGCGGGCTTAATCGTCGTTCAGAATTTATGTTTGGCACTCGGTATCTATTTTGATGCGCGGCCAGAGCCGATATTTCCGCGCTGGGTGGCGCATTTTAACGTTGTCACTGCGGTACTGATGATACCGGGTGCCTTCGCTATTATGAATAAAACCGGGCCATTAGCATGGGATGGTAGCCTATCGTTTTCGTTGCGGTTGGCAACCTTCACGGCGTATGTCGCGGTAATGTTCTTTGTCTTACTCGGCGTCACCAAGAAGCAAACCGCTGAAGAGGGGGCTATGTCATGAGTGATTTTGCCCTCGGTAGCGGGGCTGCTTCTGCGCCAGCGGGACGGCCTTGGTACCAGAATAAAAAGCTCGATCAGTATATTTGCTTTTGGTCGATACCCATTTTTTATAATTTATTTGGTCTGGTTTTTGTTCCCTTGAGTTACATGATGCCACCGCGTTCGCCCAGCAGTGATATGAGCGAAATTGTGGCATTTATGCAGTCGCCAAATCTGTTGATTGCAAGCAGCATTCTCATTTTATCCCTGGGCTTGTCGGCGGTGGGTAATGCGATGTATGTGAGCCAAATAAAGCGCATGTCGGTTAGCCCCGTGTTTATCTATGCGTTTTTAGCGGGTTCCATGACCGGGGCCATTGTGGGCTGCCTATTTCCGATGTTTTGTTTTGGTTTGGGGGCATTTCGGCCTGGCTATGACCCTGAAATATTGGCGATGCTATATGACTTCGGCTATCTGTCATTTATTGGTTCTTTGGGCTGTTTTTGCCTTAACTGGGGTCTGCTCAGTTTGGCGATTATTTTGGATAAAAACACGATTTTGCCAAAATGGCTTGGTTACTACACCGCATGGCAGTTTGCGACTGAACTGTTTGCCGCGACAGTTTGGGCTTCCAAAACTGGCCCTTTTGCGTGGGACGGTCTGATGGCGTTTTGGTTCAATATGGTGATTTACGTGCCTTGGCAGATCATTGTCTATGTTTGTATTTTTAAGGCGATAAAAGCGCAGCCCGAGAGTGAGCTAGGCAATGCGCAATATGAA
>NZ_JBFJWS010000080.1:0-11550 GCF_041623545.1 Zhongshania sp.
ATGGCATCGACACTGATTGCCTTTGGCTGGCATATCCCCTCATTGACCAGTATTTGCAAAGCCCAAAAGTCGTAGACTTCGCGTTTTAAAATTCCGCTGTTAAAAAGCTGCCAAAATCCCTCTACAAACATCTCGGTAGCGCCGTACAAGCCCTCCGTAAAGGTATCACAACCGCCGTATTGCGCGATTAAATCGCCCCAGCGCGCGTCAATATTGAACCGACTCAACAGGGCCTTATATTCCTCATTGCGGCTATGACGAAGTTGAACACCATGGACTATGGCGTCACTCATTGCCCCTATGCCTAATTGGAGGGTGCCGCCGTCGGCAATCAGGCAACTGGCGTGCAAGCCAATGGCGTAATCGCTGGGCGACACTGGCGGCAATTTTGGCATCACAAACAAGCCGTGTTCACTGGTATCGGTGTCGAGCACATAATCATAGCGCTCGGCACTGACCTCGGCATCGCCGACCATATACGGCAAATCGGGATGCACCACGGCAACACTCACAAAATCTCGGCCCAGTGCGGTGAGGTGGCGCACAACCTCAGCGGAGGTATCTGGATTACAACTCATACTTAGACGCTGACTGTCTTCTGAATCTTGCGCTACCAGCTGCATTACCACATTGCAGCCCTGAGCCACGACATCTCGCGCCGCATGGGTGTAATTAGAACTAATATAATTCTGCTGCGCCCCCGCGTTCCCCAGCCGGCTTCCCGGCTTAAAATAAAACTCACGAACCGCAATATTTTTCGGCAACGCCCCTTCTCTCACCGCTTTTGCGTAGCTCGGTTCCGTGTAATTTGCATAGAGACGGTCGAACACAGGGTTTAATAAACGGGATTTAATCGGGTGTGCTTCGCGGGGCCGCTCTAAGGTCAGGGCGGTTAAAATCGTCAAGGAAATTTCAGGATCTCGGCTGGCTCGGGCGTATAGGGCATTGATCAGCTCGATCGGTTTACCTAAACCCAGAGGCAGGGCAAGCACCAAGGTTTTACCAAGACGAGCAATTATATCGTCTATGCACGTTTCATAGCCCATTTTAATTAACTCGACATCGCTGTCTTCTCGCCTTTGCATAAGTCTCCACGTTAGAACCGTTTAATTTAATCTGACTGAGACGGAAGACCGCGACGCAACCGTCGATCAAACTGCGCCATTCGCCATAGCAACTCACTTCCCGCCCGCGCCTATATGACCGCTTATTCAATTCACATCAGCTAATGCACATGACGCCGATGAGAACCGCGAAACAGCGCAAATCACACACCCTAATTCAATGCCACAAGACATTCATTTACAAATATCGGCACCCGAAGTAAATAATGGCGTATTAAGTCAATAATGATACAAGCACCCTATGTAGGGTATCGCGATAATACGACAATGAATAGCGCACCCTATTGCGTGAAATTACAGCGAACGCGACCACAGGAACAAGCCCAAATATGCCAGTACTCAGCGACCCGCTAAAACTTCCCTGCGGAGTAATACTCCCAAACCGACTATTGAAATCGGCCATGACGGAAGGGCTAGCTAATGAAAATGATCAGGCTACGACAAGGCTCTCCGCCTTGTACAAACGTTGGGCCGAAGGCGGGACCGGCACGCTCGTAACCGGCAATGTCATGGTCGATCGTCGCTTTCTCGAACGTCCCGGTAATGTGGTTATCGACGGCAACGGCGGCGAGGCTGCCCTGCAGGAGTGGGCCGCCGCAGGTACCTCAAAAAACAATCAGCTGTGGATGCAAATCAATCATCCTGGGCGCCAGTGTCAACGCCAAGTATCCGCCCAGCCGCTGGCGCCCTCTGACGTTGGCATTGACTTGATCGGTATGTTTGGTCGCCCCAAACCCATGACCGAAGCCGATATTCGCGACACTATTCAGCGCTACGCAAATGTTGCGGCTAGCGCAAAAGCCGCTGGATTTACCGGGGTCCAAATACACGCAGCGCACGGCTACCTCATCAGCCAATTCCTATCGCCGCTCGCCAATACCCGAGAGGATCAGTGGGGTGGTTCACTTGAAAACCGCGCCCGCTTTCTCCTCGAGACCGTCGCTGCGGTCCGATTGGCCGTTGGCTCGCGTTTCGCCATTTCAGTCAAGCTGAACTCTGCCGATTTTTCCAAAGGCGGATTTAGCCACGAAGACAGCTTACACGTCGCCCAATGGCTATCTGACGCAGGCATTGATTTATTAGAAGTATCTGGTGGCACGTATGAAAAGCTCGCCCTAATGGGGGACCAAGACGACGACAACCCTAACAGCACTGCAGATCGCGAAGCCTATTTTTTAAAGTACGCTGCGGGAATTCGTAAAGTTACCCAGATTCCCCTCGCCATTACCGGCGGCTTCCGCAGTCGAAATGCCATGCAACAAGCACTAGACAGCGGTGCACTCGATGTAATCGGCTTAGGTCGACCATTGTGCTCGCAAGCCGACATCAAGCCACTACTGCAAGGCGGGCAAAGTAGCCTGCCAAACTGGGAAGCAGTACTAAAGCTTGGCACCGGTTGGCTTGGACCTAAAAGCAGCAACCAGAAAATTCGCACGCTTAACTTTGGCGCGGCCACGCAGTGGTATTACCGGCAAATTATTGATTTAGCCGAGGGCCGCGAACCCGAAACCCACACAGGTTTGCTGCGCGTAATGATTAAACACATGTATTCGGAAAGACGAATGGCAAGAAGGCGGGCAAAATTACTACGGGGCTAAAATCAAAAGTCGGCGGCTTTCCAAATCTTAATTGAAAAGCCGCCGACCTGCCTGACCTTAAGGCTTGCTCAATGCAGCTTCAGTCGAGGCCGCAATAGTCGATTAAATCGCCCAGCCAGCAATAGCATCAGCGTGCGCGCCCAACCGTATATGGCCGCTTGGTGCAAGCGATACAAACTGATATACATCATTCGCGCCATCCAACCCTCGATGAAAAAGCTGCCACCGCGCACGCCACCCATTAAATTCCCCAAAGCGGAATACTTGGAGAGTGACACCAAGGAGCCGTGGTCCCGGTACTTAAATTTTTGTAGCGGCTGGCCGGCAATGGCCCGCTTTAAATTCGCTGCCATGTGCATTGCCATTTGCTGCGCTGATTGCGCCCGCGGCGGTATATTTTTGCCCGCGGTCATTTCACAAGCACAGCAGTCCCCTATCGCAAATACCGCCGGATCAGCAGTTTGCAATTCGCCGTTGACCTCTAATTGATTTATGCGATTAGATGCTAGCCCCAAACTGCTTAGTACATCCGGCGCTTTAATACCCGCGGCCCACACCAAAAGCTCAGCGTCGATACGGCTGTCATCACTAATAATAAAGCCGCTGGCATCCGCCGCTTGCACCTTGGTATTGGTATGAACTTTCACACCCATTTTTTCCAGTTCAAACTGTGCGGCGGTGGCAATCTCTTCTTTAAGCGCCGGTAGTATACGCGGCCCAGCTTCAATGACGTGGACCTGTAAACGACTGCGGTCTAAGTGTTCATGGCCGTAGAGTTTCAATAGCGCCACGGCGTGATGAATCTCAGCTGCCAACTCCACACCTGTCGCGCCGCCGCCAACAATCGCTATCGACAAAGACGCATCGTTATAGTTGGCGGTCATACAATGATTTAAAAACCGCTCATGAAAGCGATCAGCTTGGTAGCGAGTGTCTAGAAACAGGCAGTGCTCACGTACGCCCAGGGTATTAAAATCATTACCTAAGCTCCCGATCGCGACTACCAAGTAATCGTAGCTTACCCGCCGCTCGGGTAGCACTTCTCGACCACTCGGCCCGATTATTTCACCCAATATTAATTCTTTGTGCTCACGATCTAGGCCAATTACTCGACCCATAACAAAGTTATAATGATTTTGGTAGGCATGAGCGCGATAGTCTACCGCGTCTAAATCAGAGTCTATCGCACCAGTGGCAACCTCGTGAAAACGTGGTTTCCAAATATGACTCGCGCCGCTGTCGACCAAGGTGATTTCTGCCTTCCCTCTTTTCCCCAAGCTACGACCTAATTTTGTCACCAGCGGTAAACCGCCTGCACCGCCACCAACAACCACAATTTTTGCGACCACGTTTACCTCCAAAGGATATTTTTAAATCTTGGCGACTGGCCGCCATTAGCCATTTTGGCTAAATTACGGGCCAATCAAATTCCATCTGTTTTGCCGTTTTCCGCGCTAGATCCGGACTGCGCAGTCGCGCCACCAGGTGCAAGCTCATATCAATTCCCGCAGAAATACCCGCCGAACTTACCACCGCGCCACAGTCTATCCAGCGCACACCCTCACACACCTGCAAGGCCGGAAACTGCTTTTTCAAATCATCCATATCCTGCCAGTGGGTAGTCACCCGTTGGTCTGTGACCACCCCCGCGCCAGCCAATAAAAATACCCCAGTACAAACCGAGGCAGTAATTTCGCTGCGTGACGACTGGGCAGCAATCCAAGCCAACACCGAGGCCTTGCCCATTTCCTCGTCGTGAATACCGCCCACAACAATCAAAACGTCGATAGTAGGATGATCGGCAAAACTGTAATGGGGAATAATTTGTAAGCCACCTCTTGCAAGTAATGGTCCCGGCTTTTCACTTACTAAAAAAACATTAACCGCGTCTTTCTGTTCTCCGAGGCGATTGGCCGTTGAAAACACTTCAAAGGGACCGGCAAAATCCAATACTTCCGCATTCGGATATACATAGATACCGATATTCATCAGATTACTCGCACACATTTAGATCAAAGATGAGGCTTTAAAGCCGAGCTTAAAAAAGGGTTTACGCCGCAGCGCCATAATAGCGCTGGGCAAAGTTGTCGCAGTAGCGCTGCAAATTGGGGTAACCACGCGCGATGGAATTAAAGCGGTTATCAACATCAGCCAAGATAAACTGCGCGAGTATCCCAAATACAGTGGCGTCTAGTTCACAGACTTGCTCGCCCATTATATAGCGCTTATCGCCTATGAGCGTCGATAAGCTCGCAAGTGAACGATTAAAAATATGTTCAATTTCTGTGGCGCTGTGCCTGCCCATACCCTGCTTATAAAGTGCAGAACGAGTTGCTTTACGCACCGCAAACGGCACAAACAAGCTCAATGGAAAGGGCATGTCGCCGAAAAGCACCTGCTTTGTCTTCGGCCAGCTCGCATCACATATCCAACGAGAGTACAGCAAGCACCAATAGAGGTTTTCGTCTAGTGATTTGCCAATGAGGTAGGCTTGCGCGCTCTGCTCAGCACTAAGCCAGTCATTTAGGGTCACTTCGGGCTTTTGATTTAAGTACTCAAAGATAAAGCTCGAGTCCCCAATTGTTACATCACCCTCTTCAATAAACGGCAACTTGCCTTTAGGCGATTTACGCAGATAAGCCACGGATGATGTCAGCTGATAAGGCAATTGCGCCATCCTTAAAAAAGCATCCACCTTGAGCACAAAAGGACTCGCGTCAACCAGGCCAAATGCCTGCTTAAATCCATATAATGTAATCACCGCGATTATCCTCGTAAAAACACTATTTCGTACTGCGTCTCACGGCCCGTTAAGCATAATCCTTGTTGCCAACTGAATTTCCCGCAAAAAACCGGTTAGCGCGAAAATCAAAAACACCATGGCCAACACAAATAGCGCCGCAACCGCGAAACTACTATTCCACTCCATCACCGCGCTGATAAACAACATGGCGATAACCACACAAACCAATAAAGCGCTGGTGGTGCTAAAGCCAATAGCGCGATGAACGACGCGAGCGCGTCGGGTCAACATGGCCAATTCTTCGTGCACGGCCACGCCCCGCTCTGTACTAAGTGACTCCAGGCGATGATGTAATGACCGACTGCGGTCGATAATCCGCGCCAAGCGATTGGTTAATACATTGAGAATACCGCCGATGCCGGCAAGCAAAAAAACCGGTGCAACCGATTGTTGAATTGCATGGGCGATGGTGACGACTTCAATTTCTACTGCCATTTAGGACCTTAATTATACACTTAAAAGAATTTAGACATTAACAAAAACTTGCTCACCGTCGCACTCTACTTTAAAGGTATTGAGGGCTTTTGGGGCTTTACCAAGAGCGATCAGTTTATGGGTCCAGCCTGGCATAGGCATGCCAATAAAGGCATTGGTCCAGTCGATATTTTCGCCGTTCAATAAATTAAAGCTAGAACCATGAAACGGACAGGTAACTGCACCGTCGCAAATTTTACCTTTGGCGATGGGAAGCCCTAGATGTGGACAGCGATTTTCTACCGCGCAAATCTGCCCATTTACTTTGGTCAGTAATACCTTGGCACCGCCAAGGCTTTTAGTTAAAAACTGACCTTCTTCGATTTCATCGATATTTGCTGCAAAGATCCGATCCATTTTATGCTCCTTAGTGCTATATCAAGCTCGTTTACAACAAAGGCAAAGCGGTTTTACTCACCGGCGACTTCATCACAAAACTGGAGTGTACGCCGGTGACTCCGTCAATTCGAGTGATCTTATTCAATAGCAAAGCTTGAAAACCATCCATATCAGCGACAATGACCTTGAGTAAATAGTCCGCCGCTTGACCCGTGATTAGATGGCACTCTAAGACCTCTGGACATTCGCCAACATGGCGTTCAAAGTTTTCAAACCGCTCGGGGGTGTGCCGGTCCATGCTGATGTGTATGAACGCCATTAGATTCAAGCCCAAGGCGCGGGCATTAAGCAGCGCTCTATAGCCCGCTAGCAGGCCGTCTTCTTCCAGCCGGCGCACTCGCCGCAAACAGGGTGAAGGCGACAGACCGATACGATCCGCAAGCTCTTGATTACTGAGGCGACCATCGGCCTGCAAGGCTTCTAAAATCCGCTTATCGTAGGCATCCAACTTCACAATAAATTCACCATATCGCATTTAAACAGCATAATATGCTAATTATCTTATATTTTCAGCAACTAATAACAAGTAAACTCTCGAAACAACGCTAAATTCGCAATCAACTGCCACGCTAACGCCCCTATACTGGGCACCGTGGAGTTACCCCTCTACCGACATCGTCAGTCAGCTTGCCACACCCCGCAATCTGAACACGCGAGCCAGCTCTTCCACCACAAGAGAGAATGAAAACGCCCGGCCTCGCCGGGCTTCAACATCAAGCACATAAGCCCCCATTCCGCATTCGCTTAACCCAAGGAAAAGAGATCGACCATGGCCGACTTTAATCACCGCAAATACCGCGCAACACCGGCAATTGTCATGCCTGACCGCCAGTGGCCAAACAACACTATCACTCAAGCGCCCCAGTGGTGTTCTGTCGACCTTCGCGACGGCAACCAAGCCTTGGTTGAACCCATGACGGTGCAGCAAAAATTGCGGATGTGGGATTTACTGGTCAAGCTTGGCTTTACGCAGATTGAAGTGGGCTTTCCCGCTGCCTCCCAGCCTGATTTTGATTTTGTCCGGGCGCTGATCGACGACGACAGAATACCCAGCAACGTGACGATACAAGTGTTAACCCAAGCGCGGGAAGAACTGATTGCCCGCAGCTATGAAGCCCTTAAAGGCGCAAAGCAAGCCATTGTTCACGTTTATAATTCTACCAGCCCAGTCCAGCGCGAGCGGGTCTTCGGTATGGATCGTGAGGGCATTAAAGCAATCGCCATACAAGGCGCGCGCTGGGTCAAGGAATACGCGGCGCAAAGTCCTGAAACTCAGTGGTCATTTCAGTATTCACCAGAAAGTTTTAGCAGCACCGAAGTCGACTTCTCAGTCGAGGTCAGTGACGCCGTTATTGCCGAATGGCGCGGCACCGGCAATCCGATCATTATCAATCTGCCGGCCACCGTCGAGTGCGCCAGCCCCAATGTCTTTGCCGATCAAGTGGAATGGTTTTGTCGGAATACCCAGTACCGTAAAGACATCACCGTTTCAGTTCACACCCACAACGATCGCGGCTGTGGCGTTGCCGCCGGCGAGCTGGCGGTGATGGCCGGAGCAGACCGCGTTGAAGGTACTTTGCTCGGCAATGGCGAACGCACCGGCAATATGGATATTGTCACCATGGCGATGAATCTGTACAGCCAAGGTGTCGACCCAGAATTGAACTTCGCCGATATGGACGAGATCATTGCTGTTGTCGAACACTGCACCACGATCCCACTGCACCCTCGTCATCCCTATGCCGGTGAGCTGGTGTTTACCGCATTTTCTGGCAGCCACCAAGACGCTATTCGCAAATGCCTGAGCAAGCAAGGCAAAGAAGAGCATTGGCAAGTCGCTTATCTGCCGATAGACCCCGCAGATTTGGGACGTAGCTACGAGGCCGTCATTCGTATCAATAGTCAGTCTGGCAAGGGTGGCGTGAGTTGGGTCTTGGAAAACGACTACGGCCTACAACTGCCGCGCTGGCTGCAAATCGATGCCAGCCGCGCCGTACAAGCCAAGGCTGAAGAAATTGCCGGTGAAGTCAGCGCCAAACAAATTTGGGAACTGTTCGACGAGCACTATCTGCAAGCGGCGCGCAACACGGAGCTAAGTCATTTTGCCATTAGTCAAAACAATGCCGAAAACCATGGCCAAGACCAGCTAAGCCTGAGTTTTCAACACCAAGGTAAAGAAGTCGCTTTGCAGGGCAACGGAGATGGCGCCATCAGTGCCCTGGTCAATGCCTGGCAGCAGGAGTTTGGCGATAAAGTGGAAATACTCGACTACCGCGAACACGCACTGGATACCGGCACCGCCTCGCAGGCAGTGGCCTATGTTCATCTGTCGATTAATAATCAGCGTTATATTGGTGTTGCCATGCACCGCGATGTGGTTACCGCGTCATTGCAGGCGGTATTGAGTGCGGCGAGTCAGGCGGTGGCGCAAAGGATAAGTCTGGCGTCGGCAGTCTGACGTCGGAAGTCGGAAGTCGGAAGTCGGAATTTGCTGTCAACTGGCAATCTCCAGTCAAATCACTTTTGAATGTTCCTCAGACGTCAGGCTTCCGACATCCGACTCAAAAAATCAATGTGCCTTTTGATACAACATCGTAATTAAATCCGCTTCCGAAGCGGAGATACCACAGCGCTGAGCCAGCTCTTCGGCGCTGAGGCCTTTGTCAGCAAGGCCAATGGCCTGCTGGTAAAAGCGAACATCTTTTTTATCAACTTCTTGGCGCTGTTGACGAGATCCGATCATTTCCAAATATTCTTCTAAGGCACTGACACGCTCGCCGAGCAAGCTCATTGCCGAATTTTGCAATTCAATTTTTTTCTCTAGCAGTGCAATTTTTTCATCTGCAGTGGCTAGTCTAGGCCCCGCTGTTTTTACCGAACGCCGCGATTTTAAGGTGTATAAAAGCATGCCCACGCCAACAACACTCATCAGCAAGCCCAGCAGTGAGGCCTCCCCGAGGTTATTAAACCAGTTGCCAATGGCAAATGAGAACTGATGGCTAGTGTCCATAATATTTACTCCACAAACCTATGACGCCGTCCAATCGGTAAGCCTACTCTTTAGACGTACAATGGCCTGGCTGTGAATCTGACATACTCGCGACTCACTCACCTCCATCACCTCACCGACTTCTTTGAGGTTTAAGCCGCTATCGTAATACAAGGCCATAACCAGCTTTTCCCGCTCAGGCAAGCTGTTGATATGCGTCGCTAAAGCCTTTTGAAAATCCTCGTCGAGCACATTTGCTAAGGGCGCATAACGATCATCGCCACCGCCAATATCGGCAGGTTCCTGCTCGCCGTCACCAAGCTGCTCTAAACTAAATAAGCGCACCGAGCTGGTGTCACGCAATATCTCGTGATATTCGTTCAGCGGAATGCCCATTTCAGCGGCGATATCGGCACTGCCGGCCTCATGGCCCAAGCGCGCCTCCGTCCGCCGCACAGCCTCCGTCACCTCCCGCAATTGCCGGGTAACTGAACGCGGCGCCCAGCCACTCTGACGCATCTGATCAATCATCGCGCCACGAATACGGATGCTCGCATATGTCTCAAAACTCGCGCCTTTATCGGCCTGGTAGTGACTTCCCGCTTCAAGCAAACCAATCATGCCCGCCTGAATTAAATCATCAACTTCGACACTAGCAGGCAGACGGCTGACTAAATGATAAGCGATCCGCTTAACCAAGGGCGCGTGACGGCTAACCAGCTCTTCACGACTGCCGTTTTGCACATCGAGATAAGCGGCGTGACCGTTCACATTGGCGCTCCCGCAGTTGCGTCGGCAGCACCCTCGGCACTAAACAGACGGTCGACAAAAAACTCAATATTGCCGCTTGGCCCAGTAGGTCCTTCCCATTTATCTGCAGTCTCTGCCAGCTTGCGAAATGCCAGCGAGGATTCAGCGCCCGGATACAAATCGCTTACCGCTTTTTGCCGCGAATCCGCTTTAATCAAATAGGGGTCGCGAGGGATAAAACCAGCAAATTCTAGACTAACATCCAAAAACCGCTGCGCTACTTCATTGAGTCTTTCAAAACCATCGCGGGCCTGATCGTGGCTGTCGACCATATTACGCAGTACTTTAAAGCGGCGGATACCGGCATCGCGATTCATCACTTTAATCAAGGCGTAGGCATCAGCCATAGACGTTAACTCATCAGTCACGACAACCAGAACGTATTGACTGGCCTTACAAAAAGTTACAACGCTGTCCGAGATACCAGCAGCGGTATCCACGATAAGTACATCATAATCGTCTTTCAATTCACTTAATGACCGAACAATAGCCGCATGCTGAGCGCTCGCTAAATCCGCCATTTTCTTAATACCAGAAGCGGCGGGAATTATCGAAATCCCGACCGGCCCAGGAACAATGATATCCTGAATGGCGCACTTGCCATCCAGTACATGAGACAAATTCCATTTCGGCCGTAAACCCAGCATGATATCGACGTTTGCTAGGCCAAGATCAGCGTCCATCAACAGTACGCGGCGGCCACGGCGGGCTAGTTGACAGGCGAGATTAACCGACACATTGGTTTTACCCACGCCGCCCTTACCGCTGCTTACTGCTATTACTTTTACTGCGCTCATCTAATTATCATTCTCCCTTAAACTACTTCGCAGCTTATTCTAGGCCTAGGCCAACAAAAATGCTCTACGCATAAGCCCGCACTATGCCCTGAAGCCCTATAAACACGTCTATATCGGCCATTTACACCCTGAGGCTTAAACCACCGCTCGCAGCAATTGGCGTCGAATTTCGCTTCTGGTCCGCAGCCGCGGCTGCTTCGGGTCGGTGTTCAATGTCTGGACCGCGCTTAAGTTCGAAGGCGCGCGCCATGCGCACCGCCATATTCACCAGTTTAGCACCATCCGCAGCAGACAGGTTTTGCGGGACTTTAGGGCCGTTTGCGCACCACGCCACTGGCAGACGATGCTGAATTAAATTTGAAATAACACCACCCAAACGCATAGCCTCGTCGATTCGAGTCACTACGGCACCCTGCGGCGCAAGTGGTGCGTAGGCGTCGATAATTTCACTTTGCACATAAGCTTCAGCGTCAGCTGGCACCGTCACAAAGACCTGCACATCCTGCATCGCCGCCGTTAATTGC
Source organism: Zhongshania sp. (assembly GCF_041623545.1). Taxonomy (GTDB): domain Bacteria; phylum Pseudomonadota; class Gammaproteobacteria; order Pseudomonadales; family Spongiibacteraceae; genus Spongiibacter. The sequence continues at coordinate 11,519 of NZ_JBFJWS010000080.1, forward strand.
TGCAACTCGCTAATACCTCGACTGTCACGAAA
>NZ_JBFJWS010000081.1:0-11519 GCF_041623545.1 Zhongshania sp.
CACGAGTTGCCCTGCAGGCTTATAACCGGGAATTAAACTGCCATTTTCCAGTACTATCGCCGGCGTTCCTGTCACCCCCATTGCGGCCCCCAATTGATATTGTGCAGCTATCGGGTTGTCGCACTTTTTAGGTGCGACATGGCCACCACTTTTAAGGGCATCCATCGCGGCATTACGGTCATCCGCACACCACGCTGACGCCATTTTGTCATAGGTTGGCGTGGCCAGACCCGCGCGCGGATAGGCCAAATAGCGCACTTCGATACCCGCTGCATTCAATTGCGGCACTTCCTGATGAAGCTTCTGGCAATAGCCGCAATCGACATCGGTAAATACATAAATCGCACCCTTGGTTTCACCTTTGGGGCTAAAGATGATCATGTCTTCCCGCTTGACCTCAGCCAGCCACTCCTTGCGCTGGGGAGCGAGTTTTTTCTCGGCAACACTTTCAATGCCCGCAGCACTGATTTCAAACATATCGCCCACAATAAAATACTTGCCGTCAGCGCTGGCATAAACCACCGGACCGTTTTGCATCGTCACCAAATAAATACCAGGCAACTCCTCACTAGGCACCACTTTACTTATCACAATATCAGGACGCGTGGCCTTGAAAGCGGCCTTGATCGCGGTCTCAGCCGCCTTATCAACCACCACGCTGGCCGCGTGAATCTGCAGCGCGGGGAATAAAAGTCCAGCTAACACAGTCGCCCGCAGGGCCCTACTTGCAATGTATTTCTTTAAGATATTCAAATAACTTCTCCAAAATATAATCGTAATACTGTAAAGCTGATAGGTTATGAAAACTTTTCCGACAACAAGTTCAGCCATCCACGACAACGCGTATATCATCTAACCTCGCGGATGATGCGCGCTATGTAGGGTTTTCATCCGCTCTCTAGCGACGTGAGTATAAATCTGCGTAGTGCTCAAATCGCTGTGGCCCAGTAATAATTGCACGACACGCAAATCGGCGCCATGATTTATCAAATGCGTTGCAAAAGCATGACGCAAGGTATGCGGGGATATTTCACTACTCAGCCCAGCCTGTAAAGCGTGAAATTTAACGCGATGCCAAAAGGTCTGCCGAGTCATCATCTGGCCCCGACGACTGGGGAAAACCACATCTGGCGCATTGCCAGCAGCCAGCAAACTCGACCGCCCGGCACTTACGAAGCGCTGCACCCATAGACTCGCTTCTTCGCCGATAGGCACCAAACGCTCCTTATCGCCTTTACCGACCACCCTTACTAAGCCCTGGGACAAACTCAACTGCGTAAACTTCAAGCCCACCAATTCGCTTATCCGTAAGCCCGACGCATACAGCAATTCCAGCATCGCCTTGTCACGCAACTCTAGGGGATCATCAATATTGGGCGCGGCCAATAGAGCGTCAACATCTTGCTCACTCAATGACTTTGGCAATGGCCGCCCCAATTTGGGCGAGTCGATATCCAATGTCGGATCTTCCGCTATGCGCTTCTCTCGACACTGCAAGCGATAAAAACCTCGCAGGCAAGATAGCATCCGCGCGGCACTACGGGCAGATAACTTACTTCTCTGCTGTGCACCGAGATAGTCGAGGACATCAACCTTAGAAATAGTAAGCAGACTCTGCCCCCGAGGGGCCAACCAATCACTAAAGGCCTGTAGGTCTAGTCGGTAGGCTGAAATGGTATTTGGACTCAAGCCCTTCTCCAACCACAAGCTATCAGCGTAGGCTTCAATCACATCGGTTTCTTGTGCCGCTAAATCCATTGCCTTAGACAACCTCGACGCTACCAAATATAAGCTGACTTCCCCGCTATCCTAAAACAAAAAAGGCAGCCAATGGCTGCCTTTTTTATCGCTAAAGAAAAATTAGGCTTTGGCGCCCAGCTTTTCTTTGATACGTGCTGCACGACCGCTCAGCTCACGCAAGTAGTAGAGTTTAGCTTGACGTACGTCACCACGACGCTTGACTTGAATACTTTCAATCAGCGGGCTGTAAGTCTGAAAAGTACGCTCTACGCCAACACCGTGGGAGATTTTACGTACAGTGAAAGCAGAGTTCAGGGCACGGTTACGGATGCCAATAACAACACCTTCGAAAGCCTGGAGACGCTCACGGGCACCTTCCTTAACTTTCACTTGGACAACAACGGTGTCACCGGGGCTGAATTCTGGCAGCTCTTTGGTGGCCTGCTCTGCTTCCAGTTCGGCAATAATTTTGTTGGTGCTCATGGCATGCTCCTAAATTCAAAGGTTTGTAGCTTCTCAGCTAGATGTCAATTAATCGTCAAGCTCGCGGATAAATTCCGCCAGCAGTTTATTTTGTTCGTCGCTCAGCTCTACTTGTTCGAGTAAATCCCTGCGCCGCAACCATGTCCGACCCAGAGACTGTTTCAGCCGCCAGCGTCGTATCGCCTCATGATTCCCACTTAACAACACATCTGGCACCGCCATATCGCGGAAGTGCTCAGGCCGCGTGTAGTGCGGACAATCCAGCAAACCTTCGGCAAAGGAATCTTGCTCCGCCGACAAATGATGCCCCAACACACCAGGTAATAAGCGACTTAATCCGTCAATCATTACCATGGCAGCTAACTCACCACCACTTAATACGTAATCGCCAATCGACCACTCTTCGTCGACTTCGCTGTCAATCAGGCGCTCATCGACACCCTCATAACGCCCCGCCAACAGCACTAGCGACGGTTTGGCGGCCAACTCAGCCAGCCCGGCCTGGGTTAGCGGTCGCCCCTGAGGAGACAGATAAATTACTGTCGCTCCTGGTGCTACCGACGCCTTTGCGACCGCAATTGCGCGCTGTAGCGGCTCGGTCTTCATCACCATACCGGGACCGCCCCCATAGGGTCGGTCATCCACTGTCTGATGGCGATCAGTGGTGAAATCTCTAGGATTACAACACTGTATGCTCAGCAAACCGTTCTGAACTGCTCGCCCCGTAACGCCGTAATCGCGCACTGCAGCAAACATCTCGGGAAACAGGCTAACCACCGATATTTCCACGATACCGTCCCCTATGACTCAGCCGCTATGGCCCAGCCCCATTGGCCCAGCACCCTTTACTAAGTAAAACTAGACCCCGTATTACTAGAACTCAGGATCCCAGTCCACTGACATCACCTTACCGTCCAGGTCGATATCCTTTACAAACTGCCCCGGTACATAAGGAATCAAACGCTCCTTATCGTCGATGCTACCTGGGCACTTACGCACCACCAGCACATCGTTTGCACCTGTCTCAAGGAGATGATCCACCTCACCCAATAACAAGCTGTCACCAGAGGACAGCAGCGTATGGACCTTCAGACCAATCAGCTGATGCCAATAGTATTCATCGCCTTCCAGTTCCGGCAAGGCATCATCAGCTACAGCCAACTCTAAACCACAATACGCAGCAGCTGCATCGCGGTCGTCTACGCCCACTAAGTGACCAACAATGCCCTTGCCGTGAGGCCGACACTCGTCAAACTCAGCGCGCTGCCACTTTCCTGACTTGCAAAAGTAAACATCACTGTAGCCAAAAAAATTACTAAGCGGATCGGTGAAGGAATGTATCTTCACCCATCCTTTTACCCCGTAAACCGCTGTAATCTTAGCGATTATCACCCGGCCTTGCGGGGCAAGCGCTGACATTTAGGCTGCAGCAGGTGCGTCTTTCAGCAACTTTGCAACGCGGTCAGACAATTGCGCGCCTTTAGACACCCAATGCTCAACGCGCGCATTATCAATACGCAGACGCTCTTCATTACCACGGGCAACCGGGTTGAAGAAACCAACGCGTTCAATAAAGCGACCGTCGCGTGAAGTGCGGCTGTCAGTAACTGTCAGATGATAAAATGGGCGTTTTTTAGAACCACCACGTGCCAAACGAATAATGACCATTCTTGTTTCATTTCCTAGCATTTGGGCAGGCAACAAACGCCTGCTTATCGAAAAATTCGAAGCATTTACTGGCCGAAGCCATAAAGGCGCGGAATTATAAGGGAATTAAGCGATATATGAAACACTTAGCGCAGTTTTTCTTATGTCGACGGCGCCCTATATAATATTGCTGGGTCGGCGCGCCAAAAGCAGTTCAAGCCAACCGCGATAAGTTCTGGCATATCAATACATTAAAAGCATAAGCTAAAGAAAAATATGAAGCTAATCTTATATCGCCACAGGCCATAACCCACACTACACTCCTGCAGTAAGCCCTACATTCCAGGAAAACGACCACCACCGGGCGGCATCATTCCACCCATACCGCGCATCATATTGGTCATTCCACCCTTCTGACCCATCTTCTTCATCATTTTGGCCATTTGCTTGTGTTGCTTGAGCAGGCGGTTTAAATCCTGGATCTCGGTACCTGAACCCATAGTAATACGTCGCTTACGCGAGCCATTGAGCAAGTCCGGATTGCGACGCTCAGCAGGCGTCATAGAGTTAATAATCGCCTCCATGCGGGTAAACATTTTATTGTCGATCTGACTTTGCGCCATCTGCGCCATATTGCCCATACCTGGCAATTTATCGAGCAAGCTTTTCATGCCGCCCATATTTTGCATCTGCTGAAGCTGATCCCGCAGATCTTCCAAATCAAACTTTTTACCTTTTTTCAGCTTTTTGGCGAGTTTATCCGCCTTATCCTTATCAAGTTTAGACTCAGCCTCATCTATTAAAGAGAGGATATCGCCCATACCCAAGATGCGCGAGGCAATACGGTCTGGGTAAAAAGGGTCAAGGGCGTCAATTTTTTCACCCACACCCATAAACTTAATTGGCTTGCCAGTAATGTGACGCACCGACAGCGCCGCACCACCGCGGCTATCGGCATCAGCCTTGGTTAAGATTACGCCCGTTAGGGGCAGCGCCTCACCAAAAGCCTTGGCGGTATTCGCGGCGTCTTGGCCGGTCATGGCATCAACCACGAACAGAGTTTCGACTGGATTAATCGCCGCATGCAGGTCTTTAATCTCGGTCATCATATCTGTATCAATATGAAGGCGACCTGCGGTATCGACAATCAGAACATCGTAAAAACGTAGCTTAGCTTCTGCTATTGCCGCTTTAGCAATGTCGACCGGCTTTTGCTCAAGATTACTAGGGAAGAAGCCTGCTCCGACATCTGCAGCAAGGGTTTCAAGCTGCTTAATTGCCGCTGGGCGGTATATATCAGCACTAACCACCAAGACTTTTTTCTTGTGTTTTTCCTGCAAGAATTTAGCAAGTTTCGCTACCGAGGTCGTTTTACCCGCACCCTGTAAGCCCGCCATCAAAATAACCGCTGGCGGTTGGGTAGCCAAATTAAGGGCTTCATTCTTAAGCCCCATAATCTGCTCCAGCTCCTGCTGAACGATTTTAATAAACATCTGACCGGGACTAAGGCTTTTGCTTACCTCCTGCCCCACTGCGCGGCTGCGCACAGCTTCAACAAAATCCTTCACCACCGGTAGCGCGACATCCGCCTCAAGCAAAGCCATACGCACATCGCGCATAGCGTCACTAATATTGTCATCGGTCAAGCGCGCCTGACCAGTAACATGGCGCAGGGTCTGGGATAGGCGTTCCGTTAAACTCTCAAACATGGTGAACTCTCTTAAATTCTTTAATTCTGCAGAAGGTTTCAGGGAAAACGTGGTTCAAGTCGACATTCTTGCGCGAACCCGCTTACAATCTTACCCACTTGTGCACTTCAGGCTTACACGATTGCGCAGCAGTATAACCGAGTCTCAAGACAGACCCAACGCTCAGTGCACACATCAACAACATATTGGCCATACTGAATCTATGAATGCATACACCAGCATCGCAGCCATTACACTTTATTTGGTCGCCGCGGGCACCCAGTACCGATTAATTAACTCGCCCATCAGCTACCGCAGCCTAGCACCCGGCTTACTTGCCACCCTGTGTCACGCCGCCGCTGCATTCACCGCAATTTCCACGCCCGCCGGCATGGATCTGGGTGTCGTCCAAGTATTATCACTCATCACCTGGCTGATTTGCGTCATTACCCTCAGCGCCAGTTTGCGCCGACCCCTACACAATCTGTTGATTGCCCTATACCCGCTAGCCGCCTTCAGCTTGATCGCAGAACTACTCGCACCCGGCAAGCAACAATTATTACAACACCAAAGTCCCGGCGTGCTGAGCCATATACTGTTATCGATACTCGCCTACAGCATGCTCACTATCGCCGCTCTGCAAGCAATGGTCCTCGCCTTACAAAACCGGATGCTGCGCGACCACCGAATAAAAGGTTTGCCCAGCATTTTGCCGCCCCTGCAAACCATGGAGGCCATGTTATTCGAATTGATATGGGCTGGATTTGCCCTGCTCACCCTCGCCATTATCACTGGCGGCGTCTATGTCGACGATATACTTGCCCAACACTTGCTTCACAAAACCGTGTTCACGGTCCTATCTTGGGTCTTACTAGCGATTCTACTCTGCGGTCGCGTCGCACTGGGCTGGCGGGGGAATGTCGCCATACGGTGGACGCTGTGGGCCTTTGCCTGCCTACTACTGGCCTACATTGGCACCAAATTTGCGCTCGCATTAATTATTCATTAAGCCATAAACCAATATTTGGCTTGTCGCGCCCCTCATTTTTGGTCAAGATTGGCACTCATTTCATATTAAGGGGTTCTGGGCTTTTTGAACGAGGCACCGCTGGGTCTTCTCTTTGGCATATTAGCTGCTCTAATTATTCTATCCGGATTTTTTTCCGGCTCCGAAACTGGAATGATGTCCCTCAACCGATATCGGCTGCGTCATCGCGCCAAATCCGGTCATCGCGGCGCTAAACGCGCCTCCAAACTTTTGGAAGAACCCGACAGCCTGATTAGCACCATCTTAATCGGCAATAACTTGGTTAATAACCTAGCCGCGTCCATTGCAACAATTGTTGCTATTCGCATGTACGGCGACGGCGCGGTGGTACCAGCGTCAATACTACTCACCCTAGTATTTTTAATCTTCGCCGAAATCATTCCCAAAACCATAGCCGCCTACAAATCAGAAGCCGTTGCCTACACGGTTAGCCATGTCTTGCTACCGCTAAAATCGCTGCTATTTCCCGTAATCTGGCTGGTCAGCCACGTCACCCACTTTGTCTTACGCTTAACTCGAATAGAAAAAAACGATGGCTCTGAGCATATTGGCTTAGAGGAGTTGCGCACTATTGTTGGCGAAGCTGGGCACCTGATCCCTAAACATCACAAGGGAATGTTGATGAACATTCTCGATCTAGAACAAATCACCGTCGATGACATTATGATTCCCCGCAACGAGGTGTTCGGCATAGACATCGATGCCAACACCGATGCCATCATTCGCAAACTGCGGGACGCTGAGTTCACCCGGATACCGGTTTATCAAAATGACATCGACAATATTGTCGGCATCCTCCACCAGCGCGACATCATTAGCAGCGTCGACGAACACGGCCGAGTGCAGCGCGACGCATTACTGCAAGCAATCCGTGACCCCTACTTCATTCCAGAAGGCACACCCCTCAACACCCAGTTATTTAATTTCCAGAAGCAGAAGCGCCGCCTCGGCATCGTCGTCGATGAGTACGGGGTTATGCAGGGGATTGTGACCTTAGAGGATTTGCTAGAAGAAATCGTCGGTGAATTCACCTCAAACTTAAGTACCGACACCGAAGACATAATTCATCAAGCTGACGGCAGCTATTTAGTCGACGGCACCACCACAATTCGCGACATCAATAAAAGTATGAAATGGGAGCTACCCACCGATGGTCCCAAGACCTTAAATGGACTATTGCTTGAACAACTAGAGTCTTTTCCCGAAGCCTCGGTTGGTGTGTCAATTGGTCGCTACCGGTTTGAGATTATCGAAATGAAAGGCAACCTGATCCAATCGGTCCGCGCCTACAGCAAAGCCAAGGCGCGCCGCTAGTGCGCCAATTTCTATAGCCCGTACTTGTCTTTGCAGCGCCGGTTAGCGAGAAAAACAACCTCACGCTTGGCCATATTACTTAACTCTGACCAGTCGCCGATCTCCTGTAGGCTGCGGTAGCAGCCAGTACAGATGTCATACTCATCTAAGGCACAGACCGATATGCAAGGCGAGGCGACCGGCTTCTCCTTTATCTCTACACTCATTTATCCAACATCACCTGCGGGCGTAAATCCGCATTAAAGCGCTGCCCATTTTCCACATAATGGGCAGCCGACATCCGCAAAGCCGCTTGTTCATCAGCACTAAGCATACGCTTAATTTTTGCCGGAGCCCCCATTACCAAAGCACCATCGGGAATTTCCATACCCTCAGTAACCAAGGAGTTGGCGCCAATTAAACAGCCGCAGCCAATTTTGGCACCATTGAGTACCACCGAGTTAATACCAATTAAACTACCAGCCCCAATCGTACAACCGTGTAACATAACCTTGTGACCAACGGTGACATCCTCGCCAATATGCATTGGCATACCGGGATCAGTATGTAGCACTGAGGCATCTTGGATATTACTACCCGCGCCAATCACAATATCGTCACTGTCGCCGCGAATAACCACATTAAACCAAATACTGACTTGATTTCCCAAGGTCACGGACCCAATGACCGAGGCATTTTCGGCGATAAAGTGCCCACTACCTTCAAGTATGACTCGACGATCACCCAGTTCGTATAACATAAAAATCCCTCAATCAAGGCCAACAACATCGCTATCGCGGGCAAGACAAAATTGGCGCACAAACTTATCTAAATTTGTACTACCGGCAAAAATTCAAAGGCAGGCTCTTCAAAGGGATGTGCGGCGATTAACGCTGACTTTACCGCACTCGCACAGACGGCGGGGCAAAGTAACTCAACCCGGTATTCCTCAAGAGACTCTAAACTACCCTGTTCGCCTAAAAACGGCGTACTGCCCACCATCGGACGAAACTGTCCCTGCCCCAGCACCTGCCAACAGCAGTGCTCGTAATTACCTAGGCGACCGCCCCCCGCTGCAAACACAGCCTGCTTCACTACATCAACGTGGCTAGCAGGGACAAAAAAAACAAGTTTATACAGCTGGTTTATCACCTGCACCTGTCTCCTCGGCGTTACGACCCAGCGCTAGCTGCTCGGCCTGATCAGGTCGAACTTCTTGACTAGCGTAATATTCCTCAGCAAATTGCGCCAAGCGCCCCTCTTCAATCGCCAGGCGAATCGCCGCCATGTGATTTTGATAATAGCGCAAGTTATGAATGGTATTTAACTGGGCGCCGAGTATCTCTTTGCATTTATCTAAGTGATGCAAATAGGCGCGACTAAAGTTCTGGCAGGTATAACAATCGCAATTCGCATCTAATGGCGCAGTGCTGGTCTTATGCGCGGCATTGCGAATCTTAATTACCCCTGTCGAGGTAAACAAATGACCATTTCGGGCATTTCGAGTGGGCATCACGCAGTCAAACATATCCACGCCCCGCATAACCGCCTCAAGTATATCTGACGGCTTACCCACCCCCATCAAGTAGCGCGGCTTATCGGTGGGTAGGTGATCGGCAAGAGAGTCGAGTACTTTCAGCATCTCGTCCTTAGGCTCACCAACTGACAGGCCGCCAATGGCATAGCCATCAAAACCAATATCCACCAGACCGGCAAGAGACTCCCTGCGCAGTTCAGGGTACATACCGCCCTGCACAATTCCAAACAGCGCCGCATCATTGCCCGCGTGCGCCGCTTTACTGCGTGCGCCCCAGCGGAGTGACAACTCCATAGACGTGCGCGCCTCAGCCTCCGTTGCTGGGTACGGCGTACATTCATCAAAGATCATCACAATGTCGGAGCCCAGATCCCGCTGAATTTGCATCGATGTCTCAGGGTCAAGATAAACACTGCTCCCATCCACCGGCGATTTAAACGACACGCCGGCCTCAGTAATTTTCCTTAATTTGCCTAAACTCCAGACTTGGAAGCCACCCGAGTCAGTTAATATCGGCCCACTCCAGCCAATAAAGTCGTGCAAACTACCATGGGCTTTCACCACCTCCGTACCCGGCCGCAAACTGAGGTGAAAAGTATTACCCAGAATAATGTCCGCACCGATTTCATGAATATCCCGAGGCAGCATACCTTTGACAGTGCCATAGGTACCCACCGGCATAAACGCGGGAGTTTCTACCTTACCCCGAGGAAAATCCAAAGTCCCCCGCCGCGCCATGCCATCAGTGGTCTTTAGCGCAAACTTCATGCGACATTCACTCATACAGTATTCTCGGTTGTCTCGGCGTCACTATTAGGAAACACCAACATGGCATCGCCATAACTAAAAAAGCGGTATTGCTCGGCGACTGCTTCGCGGTAGGCGTTGAGCACAGCCCCCTGCCCCGCAAAAGCACTCACCAGCATGATTAAGGTCGACTCTGGCAAATGAAAATTGGTTACCATTAGATCAACACTACGGAATTGATAGCCGGGATAAATAAAAATGCGACTATCCCCAGCAAAGGCCGCAATTTCACCTGACTGCGAGGCGGATTCTAGGCTGCGCACACTGGTGGTACCAACCGCCACAACCCGACCACCTCGAGCGCGAGTTGCCCGCACCTGACTGGCAACCTCGTCCGGCACTTCAATATATTCGGCGTGCATCTGATGGTCGCGGATATCGTCCGCGCGCACTGGCTGAAAGGTACCGGCACCAACATGAAGAGTAACAAAAGCAAGCTCTACGCCTTTATCAACACACTGCTGAATTAGCTCTTTAGTGAAGTGCAAGCCGGCAGTTGGCGCTGCTACAGCGCCATCGCGGCTCGCGTAAACTGTTTGATAGCGCTCGCGATCCTCGGCAGCATCTTCCCGCGCGATATAAGGCGGCAATGGCATATGACCAATTCGCGACAAAACAGTGAGTACAGGTTCAGCAAACTTAAGTTCAAATAACGCTTCGTGCCGCCCCAACACCTCGACAGACTCGAGGCCCGGCGCAGAAGTATTTGTCGCCGCTAATAAAAGCTTGGCGCCAGGCTTTGGCGATTTACTCGAGCGCACATGAGCCAAGACGCGATGTTCGTCAATAATGCGCTCAACTAGAATCTCAATGCGTCCACCGCTTTCCTTGCAAGCGAACAAGCGAGCGGCAATCACCCGAGTATTATTAAAGACAAGCAAATCACCCGGCCGCAAATAATCGGGCAACGCCTTAAACTGACGATGCTCACACCGCTGCTGAGAATTCAAAACCAGTAACCGACTCCCGTCGCGCTCTGGCATTGGATAATAGGCGATAAGGCTTTCGGGAAGCTCAAAATGGAAATCGCTGCGCCGCATAATATCTGCTTTCATTAGGAAGGGCGCAAGATTAGCGGAAATTGCCAAAAGACTCCACCGAGGCGCACAAATCAGCGCGCGCGGAATATAAATTACAGATATATTAAGAAAACTGTCATGGTCGATTGACCCCAGAGAAAAGCTTGCTATAATCGCGCCCCAATCACATGCCAGTGTGGTGAAATTGGTAGACACGCTAGATTCAAAATCTGGTTCCCTCGGGAGTGGCGGTTCGA
>NZ_JBFJWS010000082.1:0-11507 GCF_041623545.1 Zhongshania sp.
CTTGTGGACGTCGACCTTGACCTCGGAGTACAGCTTCCCCTTTATCGACGTTGAAGCCTATATTCGTGGTTTGGTTACGTTCTACGGGAACTCGGAAAACGATCCGGCCAATCCCATTGATGATGTGGACGCCTACAATACGATTAACGGCTATGCCGGTATTCGCGACCCTGAGGGCAAGTGGGAGCTGATGTTCTACGGTAAAAATCTGGCGGACACTGAGAGGGTAATTCACCGCGAGGCGAGTCCAGCAACGGCAGATTATCAGGTTTTACAATTTAATGGTCAGGGTCAGGTTGTCGGCGCCCAAGCTGGGACGGGCGTCACGAGCTATCGTCAAATTGGTATGAACGCACAACGGGAGTTTGGTATAAACCTGCGTTACAACTTCTGATGTGAAAAAGTTTCCCTTGGTCACTGTGCTAGGGGATTTTCCCTCCCAGGTATTGAACCGCTTCGCCCCTTTTATAGGGGCTTTTTTTTGCGACAACGCTTTAGAGAAATAAGCGACCGATTAATGTGGATACGGCAGTTTCGGTTTTTAAAATGCGTGGGCCAAGACTAAAACTTTGCATACCCGCGGCGATCAGTTTTTTACACTCGTAGGGAATGAAGCCGCCTTCGGGGCCAATGGCGAGTAGGCAGTTCTCTTTTAAGGACTGCGGCGGGCCCTGCTCCGCGTAGGGATGGGCGAGCAAGCCTAATTTATCACTGAGCAGGCTTGGCAGTTCGTCTTCAACAAAGGGCTTGAAGCGGGTTGCTCGGCGCAAGCTTGGCAGCACCGTATCTCCCGCCTGCTCTAAACCTTCCACTATCGCACTGTGCAGAGTTTCGTCGCTAACGAGGGGGCTCTGCCAATAGCTTTTTTCCACGCGATAACTGTTTAGCAGAATGATCTCCCTCGCGCCCAATTCGGTGGCAGCGCGAATAATTCGTCTTGCCATTTTGGGTCGAGGTAAAGCGAGAAGCAGTGTTAGCGGCAGTTTTGCCGGTGGCGGGGTGTGCAGTTCAAACTCAAGGCTGACACCGGCGTCATCCATTGTGGTGATGGTGGCGTTGCCAGTGAGGCCATTGAGTAAACCGACTTTAAGAGTGTCGCCAGTGGCGGCGCGCAACACAGAGCGAATATGTGCTGCGCGGGCATCGTTTAGCGTTATGTGATTGGAATCGGCGCCTAAGTCCTCAGGCTGCAGTAGCAGCAGATTCATTAGGCGGGTTCAGCCCACAGATCGTAGTCGTCGGAGTCGATGATATTGACCACCAAGGCATCGCCGGGTTTGACGTCGGTGAAGCCGTCTAGGTAAACCTTGCCGTCGATCTCCGGGGCATCGGCCACGCTGCGGCCAATGGCGCCTTCTTCATCGACGGTGTCGATGAGAATTTCCTGTTGCGTGCCGATCTTGGCGCGTAGACGTTCGGCGGAAATCTCCTGAGCGACCACCATAAAGCGCTGCCAGCGGTCTTTTTTAACATCGTCGGGAACGTGGTCTTCCAAGTCGTTGGCGGTGGCGCCTTCAACCGGTGAGTATTCAAAACACCCGACGCGATCGAGCTGGGCTTCTTTTAGCCAGTCGAGCAGAATCTGGAAGTCTTCCTCGGTCTCGCCGGGGAAACCAACAATAAAGGTAGAACGAATCACCAGATCGGGACAAATTTCACGCCATTTTTTAATGCGATCGAGAGTCTTTTCCTGATGCGCGGGGCGTTTCATGGCTTTTAGCACTTTGGGACTGGCGTGCTGAAAGGGAATGTCCAAATAGGGTAATATTTTGCCCTCGGCCATCAGCGGAATGACATTGTCGACATGGGGGTAGGGGTAAACATAGTGCAGACGCACCCATACGCCCATTTCACCCAGTGCCTCGCACAGCTCAAGCATGCGGGTTTTGATCGGCTGGCCATTCCAGAAGTCGAGTTTGTACTTGGTGTCTAGACCGTATGCGCTGGTGTCTTGGGAAACCACCAGAATTTCGCGCACCCCAGCATCGACAAGGCGTTTGGCCTCTTCTAACACGCTACCAATAGGACGGCTGACCAAGTCGCCGCGCATCGATGGAATAATGCAGAAGCTGCAGCGGTGGTTACAGCCTTCGGATATTTTCAGGTAGGCATAGTGGCGGGGGGTGAGTTTAATACCCTGGGGCGGCACTAAATCGACAAAGGGATCGTGGTTTTTGACTGGCGGCGCCCATTCGTGCACGGCGCCAACCACTTCTTCGTAGGCGGCGGGGCCGCTAACCGCCAATACATTGGGGTGTACGGCGCGAATTTTCGCGTCGTCGCCCATGCAGCCGGTCACAATGACCTTGCCGTTTGCGCTCAGGGCTTCACCAATCGCGTCGAGGGACTCTTGCTTGGCACTGTCGATAAAACCGCAGGTATTGACCACCACCACGTCGGCGTCGTCATAGCTGGGTACAATATCGTAGCCCTCCATGCGCAGTTGGGTGAGAATACGCTCGGAGTCCACCAGCGCCTTGGGGCAGCCTAAACTCACGAAACCGACTTTGGGATTGGCCATAAAAACCTCTGAAATGCTTTAAGCGGCGCATTTTACCGGATTGGGGGGCTGACGCCTATGCTTACTTACCGCAGGGCTTGATTGGCACGATGCTGGACGGGAGATGGGAGACGCTAAAATTGGTGGAAATCTCGTCGGATGTCGGGCGTCGGGCGTCTGACGTAAGGACAAAAGTCAGCACCAACACCAGAGTATCTTTTGGCCTTAGCGTTTACCGTCTCCGGTCAAGCGCCTCCCGCTAAAGGCTGGGAACTCCGCAATAGCACAACAGTCAATCTCAGATAGCAGGGAGCACCTACATGACACCAGCCATTAATCTAGCCAAAAAGCATAAAGTTGCCCATACCGTGCATGAGTATAGTCATGCCCCTGAGAGTCATTCTTATGGTCTTGAGGCGGTTGAGAAGCTGGGCTTGGATGCGGCGCAGGTATTTAAGACACTGGTGGTGACGCAAGAGCCGAGAGGATTGGCGGTCGCAGTGGTGCCGGTGTCCGGGAAGCTGAATTTAAAAGCCATGGCCAAGGCCCTTAAGGTAAAGAAGGTGGCAATGGCGGCAGCTGCCGATGTAGAGCGCTCCAGTGGCTATGTATTGGGTGGGGTGAGTCCCCTAGGGCTGAAACGGCGGCTGCCAACGGTGGTAGACGAGTCCGCGGCGGGTTTCCCTACGATATTTGTGAGTGCGGGGCGGCGGGGTTTGGAAATTGAGCTGGCAGTACAGGATTTACTGATTTTGACTGAAGGGCAACTGGCGTTGATAGCGCAATTGGATTAATGAGTGACCAATAAGGAGATGGACGTGAGTCGCGGTGAGATGAGTAATAAAAATGCATTGATTCTTGGTGTGGCGCTGGTGCTGGGCATGTCTGTCTTAGGTTTGCTTATGGGCAAGGCGGCAGTGGACTACCGGCAGTTTGAACGCAGCGTCGCGGTGAAGGGGCTGTCGGAGCGGGAGTACCCAGCTGATATCGTAATCTGGCCACTTCTCTTTACCGAGGCCAGTAATGACCTGCCACAACTCTATACCTTGCTTGATCAGCGAATAGCGACGATTCAAGAATTTTTACTGCAGAGAGGCTTTAAGCCGGAAGAAATCACGGTATCTGCGCCATCGATCACCGATAAGTCAGCGCAACAGTACGGCGGTAACGCTGGCGCTGAGTTTCGTTATACCGCTGAACAAAGTATTACAATCTATTCAGTTCAGATCGAGCGGGTTCGCGAAGTGAGTAGGCAGTTGTCTGTGTTAGGTAAGCAAGGGATAGCGTTTGTTGGAAATAACTATCAAGCCCAAACAGAATACCTATTTACTCGGCTGAACGAAGTAAAACCGGCTATGATTGAAGAGGCAACTCGGGAAGCGCGCGAGGTTGCTCAAAAGTTCGCCGCAGATTCCGATAGCACTTTAGGTAAAATTAAACGCGCGTCACAGGGGCAGTTCACTATTGAGGACCGTGATAAAAATAACCCTCACATTAAAAAGGTAAGGGTGGTCTCAACCGTGGAGTATTATTTGTCAGATTGAATGGCAAATTATAAGAATTATGAGGTAAAGCAATGCAGCGCTCAGGTGTTTTTGACTCGCTAATTTTGTGCTTAAGGTTTCGTTGCGTAGCGCTGAGCTTTCTACTCAGCTGTGGCACTCCATTACTGCATGCTGAGGCGCCGGCAGTAGAATTGGTGAGTCAAGCAGTGGGTGAACAGGCCTGGCAGCAAGCCTATGCCGATCAACACGATGGCTTGATAAAAAGTATCGATGGCCGCAGTCCGGCGGGATTCAAAGCCGGATTGACCTCGAGCGCAGCGCAGCACAAATTCAATAGCGATCGTGCCGTATACGGCGTGTTACCGCCAGATTCGAAAGTCGCAAGTGAAAAACCAATTCAAATATCGATGTTTGATCGGGGCATGATCGAGCTTGAAATGGCCTTTCGGTTGCGGGAAGCAGTTGCGAGTCCAATTGCTGATGTCGCGAGTTTAAAAAAGCTGGTCGCTGAAGTTGCGCCAGCATTTGAGTTGCCGGATTTAGGATTGCTAAAAAATCCGACGGATGGGGTATTGGGTATTGTTCGCGCCAATGTAGCAGCGCGGAGTTTCGTGGTGGGTGAAGCGACACTATTCGAAAAATTGATGGCTAAAAAAGGCTTCGATTTAGATGCTCTAGTGGTTGAGCTGCGCTGTAATGACGACGTGGTTCTGTCTGCTAGCAGCGGCGATATGTTGGGTGGCCAATGGCAGAATTTATTGGACTTAATTAACGATCGAGTGGGACAGGGCTGGGTGATTCAATCTAATCAGTGGTTGCTCACTGGAGCCATTGGGCAAATGCTGCCTTTGCAGGCCGGCCGTTTTGAAGGGCAAATTAGCGAACTTGGTGGTCTGGCGATAAACGTATTGCCCTGACTTTTCTAGGCATCTAAGGTGCTCAGACCACAGTAGTGTCTTACCGCTAATCCACTTTGACGCAGCGCACTCAGTAATTCACGGCTGTCATCTTTATTTAAAAAATCACCAATACTTACGGATTCACCGCAGTGGCTAATGCTTATTTGCAGTGGGTCCCATGGGTGTGGCAATACGGTGACGAGCACGCAGCAGGTTTGCTTTGGCCACTGCCAGTGGTGTTCACAATGGCGATGACCGGAATCAATGGAGAGATTTTGCGGGTCAACACTGACAATGTGCTGAACTTGTAATTTGCGAAATACGGTAGCTAAGATTAGCCACAGCAGGAGTAATTCCAGACCTATAAACGGCAAAACCAGCCATGCGCCATTGGCCGCAAAGCATAGGCCTAGCACGCCATTAAAAAGCACGACAGTTTGAATGATACGCCGATTCTCCGACCAGTCTGCCGAGCAATTGGGGCGCAGGATAATTTCCGAGCCCTGATCTTTATTGCGGACATCAATCATAGCGAAAGTCTCCCTTGCTATCCTGAGTCTAGCAGCAGATTTGGGAAATACCGCAAATCTTAGAAACCGGAGTAATTATCTAAATAGAATCAGGCCTTGCGATATACCATAAGTGCATTGTGAGTCGGATCACCGGGCTGAAACAATTTGCGGCCATCGCCGACAAAACCTGAGTTACTGAGCCAGTTATCGAGAAAGTTCAGGCTATAGAAATGACGTAATTCCTTGGCGTTGTACTCCCAGCTCTCATCGGTGCCCATATTAAACACATCGTGGGCTAAACCAACCACCGCGCGCATCTTGGTGTTGCGGGCATCGTGGTCTCTTATCACAAGATACGCGCCTGGTTTCATTGTGTCTCGAATAGAGCTTAAAAATTCGTCTCTAAGCGCCAGCGGGCAATGGTGGAGTCCAATGAAGATTGTGACCAAATCCAATGAATTGCTGGCGATCGTGCGTGCAATATTGGGACGATAGTCCGCAAGGGGAATATAGGGGCCGGCCTGCCATATTTGATTGCGGTCAATCATGTCGCTCAGGCTGTAGCTTGGCGCTTTTTCGGCGACAAAATAGCGTTCGCCGACAATATTAAGCTCCTCTTCAAGAGCGTCGATGTAACGGCCAGTTGAACCAATCTCTAAATAGCCGTTATAACGGCGGTCGCTGTCTAATAGTTGCAGGGTTTGCGCTGCCATGGTGCTTTTTTGTTTATTTAAAGCGGGTAGCGCAAATGTTAATTCGCCGAGAAAGGGCTTAATATCGCTTAGCTTGCCTTGCACGTTTTGGTAGACATTTTGGTCGCTATTATAGACTTCGGCGGCCTCTTGTATCAGCCTTTGTAATTCTCGCTCGGGGTAGAGGTGAAAGACATTCACTAAAAACTCAAAAAACTCCTCGCGAAGTTGCGGGTTGCGATAGATAAAGGCAAAGTTGCCCATTGCTAATTCGTCAGTGAGGGCCTGCGGGCTTGGCATTGTGGGGCTTGGTGTTGCCGCTTGGCTGAACAACGGCGTGCTTATCGCCGCACTGGCCAGCGCGATATACTTAATTAATTGACGCCGAGATAAAGGCTTCTTTGTGATTTTATTATTCATTACGCTCAACCCGTGACTAAATTTGGAGTTTAGGCCTTGTCTAGATTAACTATCGCAAAGTTGTTAAAGCCAGCTCGTCTACTTTGGCGTTTATTCAAAGTTCTGGCAAGTCTTCTTGTCTTACTGACCGTGGTGTTGGCGGTGGCAACCACCTTCACCGTGCTGCGTAGTGGCGACAAAAATTTTCAGCCACCCGAATTGGCATTAACGGTCAATGACGTCAGTAAATTGAATCCGGTGCGGGTAGCGCAGGTACTGCGGCCAACGTCAATTGCGGATATTCAGGCGGCGCTAGGCGCTACGACTGGTCGAGTTTCTATTGGTGGCGGTCGGTTTAGTCAAGGCGGGCAAACGGCATACCCAGATAGCTTGCACCTCGATATGCGCAGTTTCAATAAAGTACTGAGCATCGACGCCGAGGCTAAAACGGTAACGGTTCAGCCGGGCATTCGCTGGCGGGATCTGCAAGCCGCGATCGACCCCCACGATCTGTCTATTAAAATCATGCAAACCTACGCGAACTTTACCGTTGGTGGCTCCCTTAGTGTGAATGTTCATGGCCGCTATATCGGTGAGGGGCCGCTAGTAGGTTCGGTGCTCGCATTGAAGTTGCTGCTGGCTGACGGCAGCGTCATCGAGGCATCGCCCAACGCGAATGCGGATGTTTTTTACGGCGCAATTGGCGGCTACGGCGGTTTGGGAGTGATCGTCGAGGCCACCCTTCAGCTTGAAGATAATGTCGCGGTCGAGCGCAAGGTCAGGGTCATGGCTGTTGAGGATTACGCCCAGCATTTTCGCGATAATGTTCGCGAAAATAGCGGTGTGGTTTTTCACAACGCTGACATCTATCCTCCCCACTACAATCGCTTACGGGATGTGAGTTGGTTTTCTACCGACAAATTGCCTACCGTGAGCGAGCGCTTAATCCCAGAGAATAAAGACTACTACTGGCAAGTAAAAGCCGCGGAGTTTGTCGCCAGCTCCAACTTAGGTAAATGGACCCGCGAGCATATTATCGATCCTGTTGTTTATTTTCCTGAGCGAATTGAATGGCGCAATTATGAGGCGAGTTATGATGTTGCTGAATTAGAGCCGGAAGATCGCTCTGAATACAGCTACGGCCTGCGCGAGTATTTTGTGCCGGTAGCGCGCTTTGATGAATTTGTCGTGCAAATGCGGGATATTTTTCAGCGCAACCAAGCCAATATCATTAACGTGAGCGTGCGCCACGCCAAGGCGGACCCGAATACCTTACTCAACTGGGCGAAAACCGAGGTATTTGCCTTTGTGGTGTACTACCGCCAGGGCACTGATGCGACGGCAAAAGAAGCTGTACGAGTATGGAGCAGTGAGATGATTGACGCTGCGATAGCCCTCGGTGGTGCTTATTATTTGCCGTATCAATTGCAAGCCAGTCCAGAGCAATTTGCGGCCGCGTACCCCAAGGCCGAAGACTACTTCGCGCTCAAGACTCGCCTCGATCCAAATAATCGCTTTGTGAATTTACTCTGGGCTAAATACTACCCGAACAATCGAGATTTACTGGCGCAAACCAAGGCGGATCTGGGTGATTACTACCGTAGTGAGGAGCAAACCTTTCTGACTATTCCTGAGTGGTATTTGGTGTTTCAACCTAAGGAGTACGCAGATTATTTAGCCGAAGGCCGCAACCCTAGCCACTTTCCTTTTTATGAAAGTATTGAGGAATACTGGGTACTGTACGACCGCGCAACGGCGATCAGCCGCCAAAATTATCCGGCCAATGCCGAGTACCGCACTATGTTGCGCGTAATCGGTATCAGCACCACCTTGGAATATTTAGCCAAAGGTGCGTATGAGAGCAGTATTGGACGCTTTACGCGCTGGGCTGCCGGTGGCGAAGACACGCCGGAAGATAAGCTTATCCAGCAGGCTCACCGCGCCTATAGCGAACTGATTTACGACGAGCCTTGGTATGAGTTCGATTTTGCTGGCTGGGGTGATCGTATCTGGTCAGAAACCTCGCTGTGGGGTGATCACCCTCTGCGAAAATGGGAGCGAAAACTGTTTTTCAGTGCTGAGTTTGGATTTAAATCAATGTACGCCAAAGCCATTAAATACGCCGCGCAATCAACTTATGGTGAAACTGATAAACGTATTTACCTCACTGCCCAGCGCGTTACCAGGAATAGTATTCGCTTGGCTAGGGAACCAGAGGGTGTCGAGATGCTTGCTGGGGGCGGCGACGACTTTTTAATGTCGGTGCCGCGCTGGGGTGGCTTTACCGAAACAATGCCGCGCTTTGCCCCGGATGAATGGCTTATTAGTGATATTTCTGGAAATCATCAGATTGTGGTGTCACTGCTCGGCGCTGCAGGTGCCGATGTGTCGGCCTTGGCAGGGAGTGAGCTATTCAGGTCAGTACTGGTGTCTGATGATGAGCGGGAACGGATTTTTGTCCTGCTTGCGGTGGCAGATTTAACAAAATTTTTAGCGGATATTGCCGCTAGCAAAACAGGCCAACTGCTTGAACTGGAACATATATTTGATTACTAGAGGTTTTGACCTAATCAGCGAGCCGTATTAGGGCTAAGGCAATATTGGTATTATTCTAACACTAGAGCTAAGCTTTAAGCCCCGGCCGATAGTTTGGAAGTGTGCCATGAAACGTCAAATTCTGATCGTGTTACTCGCCTTTTTCTGCTTTTCCGGACAGCTATTCGCGGCGTCGTATATGAAATTCGATGGCGTAGACGGTGAGGCAATGGATAAAGACCACAAGGGCTGGATCGAACTTATTTCAGTTTCTTCGGTGGTTTCCCCTCGCGATGCGGCTTCAGGCCTGCCTAGCGGTAAGCGTCAACATAAGCCCGTAAGCGTTACCAAGCCCATTGATAAGTCTTCGCCTATGCTAGCGCGCTGCTTGGCTGACGGTACAACTATTAAAAACGTCAAAATCAAGGCTGACGGCCATGTAACCGTGCTAAAAAATGCAGAGGTTATATCGATTACTGCGGATGGCCGTGGAAATGAGATTGTGGTTTTGGCAGAGTCAGATGGCGGCCGAGCTACCATGATGGATCGCGGCGCCGAGATGAAGAAAAAAGGCAAAGTCGAGGCCAGCTGGAAAGTAGAAGAAGGAACTAAATAAGGCATTAACTTTTTGGCATAAAATGGAATGCGCAGGCCGAGCAAGGTATTGTTGCTAACAAAACAGTACCTTGCCGCTTACATGTGCCAGTAGAATTGAAACAGATACCTTCGGTGCTCTAAGAATCTCATAGCTTAGGAGCTTGGTATTATTGAAAATCGGTGTTTCATTAATGAAACGACTTAGTAAATAAAACCCCTTTATACTTTTGCTCCTGCAGGTGCCCCGTGGAGCGAAATACAAATGAAGTTCTGTTTATACATCCCTGTTGGCAATGTCACCCCGGGTCAGTTTCAATCGCCGGCTGCTGTCAGCGAAATGACCAAAGCCTTAGAGCAGGCTGACATCGATGCATGCTGTGTCACTGACCATCCCGCGCCGTCCTCCGAATGGCTGCATGCCAATGGCCACGATGCGCTAGATCCCTTCACTGCTTTAGCTTTTGTCGCTGCGGCAAGCTCGCGCTTATTGCTTCAAACCAATATTCTGGTGCTGCCGTATCGCAATCCCTTTCTCACCGCGAAGGCGGCCACCACCTTGCAAGTTTTGTCCGGCGGGCGATTTATACTCGGTGTCGGGTCTGGTTACCAAAAAGCAGAGTTTGATGCCCTTGGCGTAGACTTCCATAAGCGCGGGCGCCTAACTGATGAAGCACTGGAGACCATTCGCGAGATTTGGGCTGGGGGGAGTATTGTTAAAAAAGGCATGGGTTTTGACGCCAAAGGCAATGAACCTAGACCCTCACCGGAGCCACAACCGAAGATCTGGATTGGCGGTAGCAGTGACGCTGCACTGCGGCGCGCGGTAAAACACGGCGACGGTTGGTGTCCATTTTTCTCCATTGCGCGCCACAGTAAATTAAATCAGGATTCGGGAATCCAGTCGGTCGCGGATTTAAAAAACAAGGTTGAAACTATTTTACAAGCGCGCCAACAACAGAATTTACAAACTGCATTTGACGTGAACATTGCCATTAGCTCGGTTGATAATTTTATCCATCGTTCCCAAGGGGAGATCGACCAATTTCAGGAAGATTTGCGGCAACTGGAGGGGGCAGGAGTTAATTGGATTACCCTTAAACTACCCCATCCAAGTCGCGCTGCGTATATAGAAAACGTGCAATGGTTTGCTGAGAACTTTGTCGCCAAAATATAAATATGGCGGTGTGGTTACGGTGGTCGCGAAACGCGATTTTTAGCTGCCACCAATCAAGATCAACTTCCCTGTCTTAGGATCACGGTAGACCTGTCCTAAGGCCTCGTAGCCGTCCCCATTTTGAATTTGTTGCTGAACCGTTGTTGGCACACTGGGCAGTTCTTTGCCTAGGGAAATATCCTGTTTCTGAGGTTCCGTTTTAAAATGCTGTTGTAGGTCGGGACTCATTGAAACCAGTGCCGCGATAAGCCCGCAGGCAAACACCAAAATAATATCGACCAGGTTGGCCATAGGGCCGAGGGGGTCGTCGTTATTGTCGAGAAATTCGCTGTCGCGCCACTTATCCATGTTGCTTAGCTCCGAGTGTGCTGCTCTGTTTGTCGGCAAGCTGATGCAGGGCTTGGTCGTACCAACGACGGCGCAGCCGGGCGAGGACAAAGCCGATCATGCCCGCGAGCAGACCAATCACCGTGGTGTCGAAGGCCACGGTCATGGCGGTGGTGAGAATGCGCAACTCACCTTCGCCAAGCGCCGCTAGGCCAGGCCCGAGGGGAATTAAGGTACCCATCAAACCCAGCATGGGGGCGAGGCGGGTAATAAAGTCAGCGCGCTCAATGCGGCGTTTACCGGCGAGCACGAGGGCGTCGCGGTTGCCAGCGTCGCGGAGTTTGCGAATACCGCCCCAGCGCTCGCC
>NZ_JBFJWS010000083.1:0-11465 GCF_041623545.1 Zhongshania sp.
GAACGAGATAAGAAAAAGTGTTGGTCGGCTCATCAAAAAATGGCGTAACCAGCGGAGCTTGAGAGAGGTCAGTGGAAAAGGGTATTGAATTTGGCATTGTCGTCCTCTTGGCACTGCGTTGTTAATGAATGGCTTTGTGGGCAATCGCGCCGCGTATAATGTCGCGTAGTTAAGGTATTGTTTTATAAGAACTACTTGTCACAGAGCGGATTATAGCTCGAAAACCAAGACGGTAATGGCCATTGGCAAAAAATTGATGCGCTTGCCCGCTCCAATGCGACTAGTGAGGGAATTTAACACGGACAAGGCGCTGCCGGCCAACGCAGTTGAGCAGTGGCTGGACAAAAACCTAAGAGTGGCGTTATTGCCTTGGTTTGCTTGACCAATGCGAGGGTAATAAAATCCCTGCGGCCTTAATCGCGGTACTTTGCCTGTGGTCTTTTTACCGTAAGTTGGGTTTGCGTCACAGTGAATAAATTCGCAAAGTGAGCTCACTTTTCACATGGAAGGATTAGAGATGATCACACTGATTAAAATATTAATTTTTGGCGGAGCCAGTTTGTTAACGCCGAAATCAATTGACTTAGTTGATGCAACAACGTTAATCCCGTTGGCTGAGCCAATTAGTGCTATTACTGAGGCGGCCTCTCTCGAGATTGATGTGAGCCAATATGTTAACACTGAGAGTGAAGATAATGCTGTGCAGGCGTTTTCAGATGCGTTTCCGAATGCTTGTGTCAGCGCAATGCTACATTCTAAGTTTGGCGTGTCAGTGTATTTAGACAAGGTAGAAGGTCGAGTCGAAAATAATAAAAAATTACTGCGCTTAAGTGCATCGACGGGCATGGAAGCCGGCGTGAACTTTAATCGCCTTGAGATACATGCCTGTAAAGAAATACGACGCACCACGCTTATCTGGCATAACTATGACAAACCGTCGTTTTTGCCCTAATGTTAAGAAAAGAGTTTGAGGCCGGATTTTAT
The DNA here is from genome assembly GCF_041623545.1 of Zhongshania sp. Taxonomy (GTDB): domain Bacteria; phylum Pseudomonadota; class Gammaproteobacteria; order Pseudomonadales; family Spongiibacteraceae; genus Spongiibacter. Next base: position 985 of record NZ_JBFJWS010000083.1, read on the forward strand.
GGCGAATGAGGCTATGCTGTTATGGAGCTTACTATTTAGCTCTGTTGGTTTGGGTTACTTTGTTTACGGTCGCAAACAAGGCAATAAAGTGGTGCTGTATACTGGCATTGCTTTGATGCTCTTTCCTTATATATTTAGCAGTGTAGTGACGGTGATTATAGTCGGTGTGTTATTGATGTGTGTGCCCCGGGTGTTGAAAGTATAATCACTTCGATTTTGTCCTTAGTCTTTGATTTTGGAGCCAATATGATTGAAGTAATTCATAATTCCGGCAATCACCTAGATATCGTGATCAACGGCAAGATAGACGCAGCGGGAATGCGATCTGCCTTGGATGCGCTGGTTACCGAGTCAGAAAATATTGAAGGCGGTACGATGCTGTATCGGATCGAGGATTTTCAATTTCCGTCACTCGCAGCGATAGCGATTGAGTTCTCGCGTATGCCTAAGTTGCTCAAACTAATTAAAAAATTCGAGCGTATTGCGGTATTAAGCGATAAAAAATGGCTGCAAAAAATCAGCGAAATTGAAGGTAAGTTTTTCCCTGGTTTGGATATAAAAGCTTTTGATTTTAAAGACTTGGAACGGGCTGAGGCGTGGTTGGCAGCAAAGTGATTCGCTAGTGTCGCAGCCCTTGCTTGCTTAAAACGGGAATAGCAATGGCGCAATCAGTAGCGTCGTTAAATAGGTGAGCACAAGCAAGGGTACACCGGTTTTGACGAAGTCAATAAAGCGATAGCGCCCGGGTTCGACGACGAGGGTAACAACCGGGGTTGCTACTGGCGTTGAAAACGCCGAGGACGCTGCGATGACGACGGTCACCGCCATAGGGTAAGGCGAGACGCCCATCGCGAGTGCAGCATAGATCGCAATAGGCGATACCAGTACCGCTGCGGCGGTATTGGATAGCACGAGGCCAATACTTGCGGTAAGAAAGAAAATGAGGCTTAGCAGCATATAGGGGCCGGCGCCCGCCGAGGCATTCATTAAGGCGTCGGCAATGAGCTCGGTGCCACCGGTTTTTTTCAAGGCTTCCGCAAGGGGCAACATTCCCGCGATCAACACCAGACTACTCAGATGAATCGACCGGTAAGCGTCTTCCATGCTCAAGCAGCGAGTAAAAACCCCCGCTAGCGCTGCCATTAAAACGGCGACGACCAAGGGCACTATATTGAACATGGTGAGGAATACCATGGTCGCGAGAATCAACAATGCGACGCGGAGTTTACGGTAGGAAGGCACCACATCACTGTGTTCACTGGGGAATTCGGTAAGGACAAAGTCATAAGACTTTTGACTAAGTTGCTGAATTCTGGCCCAGGATCCAACCACAAACAGACTGTCGGCGGTGTGTAGGCTGACGTCGCTAAAGTCGTCAACCGGCTTAAAATTGCGCCGCAGGCCGAGCACATGAACGCCGTAATTTGAGCGAAACTCGGCCTCTTTTATGGACTTACCCAAGAGCTGAGACTCGGGATGAATGAGAATCGCGGCCCCGCTAATATCCCACAGCCAGCGCTGGCGGTCACTTTTCTCAGTGGCGATTGGTCGTAGTGATTGCTCACTTACAAGGCGTTCGATGGCCTCTCTTTTGCCAAGGACTAGCATTGTTGTGCCCGGGGTAAGTTCTAGGCTTGGGGCGGGGGATACGATGTGCTTTTTACCTTGCCGATGGCGGCGGAGCACACCAACAATACGCACGTGGTAATTGGTCTCTAGCTGGGTTTCGGCAATCGACATTCCAGCGTATTTTGTGCCGGCATCAACACGCAGTTTTTGGTAAACACTACCGGGGCTGTATTCCCGCCAGAGTTCCTCTTGGGAGCGGTCGAGTTTACGCTCCGCTGGTTTGGCTTCTTTATTGCCCAATAGACGCCGCCCGACGAGGAGGATATAGGCAATGGCAACCGCGAGTACCGCGAATCCGAGGGGTGAAAAACTGAAAAAGCCAAAACCCGTGAAACCGGCTTTCTTAAGCTCTTCGTTAACGACAATATTTGGGGTGGTGGCGATCAGGGTGAGCATGCCAGAGATCAGCGCCGCATAGGACAGCGGTATTAACATACGCGATGCGTTGAGCTTGGTTTCAGAGGCGATACGCAGGACAACAGGGATAAACAAAGCAACGACGACCGTTGAGCTCATTACCGAGCCCAAGAGTGCGGCGCCGGCCATTATCAGTGCCAGCAAACGCGTTTCGCTCTGTTGGCCGTGTTTAAGGACCCAGTCGCCAACCACGCGGGCAACACCGGTACGGGATAGCATTTCGCCAATGACGAGCAAGCCTGCTACCAGTGCTACCACTGGACTGCCAAAACCGGCTATCGATTCTTCAATCGTTAATATTCCGCTTAGCATTAAGGTCAAAACAACGAGTAGTGACACAATGTCGAAGCGCACCCGATTGCTTGCCATCAAAATTCCTGCAACACCAATTAATGCGAAGACAAAAAGGGCTTCTTGGCTCATTGGTGAGGAATCCTGTCAGTTGCGGTGAGCGGGACATAATACCATTGCGGGCAGGCGATATTTATACGCGAAGTTGTGGCGCTAATACTGAGCATCATAATTGTCGCGCAGGCGTTGGTCTAAAAAGCGCAGCGGTTTGCAGAAGACATAGAATCCGATCGCGACCGCAATGACTAAGCCGCTGGCCAGTGTAACAGCGGTTTGCACGCCATAGGTCTCTGCAATCATCGACATTGGCAGTGTGCCCATAGGCGTAATGCTAAAGGACATCATCATAAAACTGGAGATGCGGCCGCGCACTTCATCGGGAACCAAGACCTGCACGGCGGCGTTGTTTAGGGTGCCAAACACACTGGCAAAGGCGTCGGCGATAAAGACCAGTGGCAGTGCTAATAAAAACCAGGGGCTAAGCGCAAAGGCGAACAGCGCCAATCCAAAGCAGATAATAGATAGCATCATCAGGGGGAGTCGCGCCTTACTATTGCTTAAGCCCGCCACATAAATAGAGCCTATTAAGCTACCGGCACCGCCGACGGCATAGAGTAAGCCTAGCCCTGTGGCGCCAACTGGCCAAACTTTCTCCGTGAATACAACAAGGAAGGACTGAAAAGGCATTGCTAAAAACATCGGTAAAATACCGAACAACAACATAATGAGGACGAGGTGATTATTGCCAACATAGCGGAAGCCTTCCACTAAATCGCTGACAACAGACTTGTCGGTTTTTTCTCGTTCAGAATGATTCTGTTTTACGCCGAGTAAACACAATAACGCCGTGGCGTAAAAAATCACCCCAACAGTATAAGCACCGGCAAGACTGAGTGTTGCGACCAGAAAACCCGCTAATGTCGGACCTAATATTCGCGTTGCTGACATACCCCCCATGGACAGTGCCATGGCATTTTGTAAGCCTTTTTTACCGACCACATTGACCACAATTGCGGTTTGCGCAGGCATGATTAATGGGAATACGCAGCCCATCACAGCCGAACTACAAAGCAGATGCCAAAATTGTAAATTGCCAGTGGCGAACAGACCTAAAATACTTAATTCAGCCAATATGAGGGCAATTTGTCCGCAGATAATGAGGCGTCGGCGTTCGACTCTATCTGCAATAACACCGCCAAAGGGGGCCATTAAAAACATTGGAATGGCGACCGCAAAACTGACTAGCCCCAAGTAAAGCGGGCTTTGGGTCAGCTCATAGGTAATCATCGAGCGGACGAGCATTTGGCCTTGCATGGCCAACATAAACGCCATATTGCTGGTGAATAGCCAGCGATACTGGGTGTTTTGGAAGGCAGCAAACATGCGTATTGGGCGCTTTGTGGCCATAAATGGTGTCGTTCTTGGCTAATGAAGTGAGTGGGAATGAATGGGGTGAGAAACCCTATAGTTTGACAGCACACGACACACTAGTCGAAGTTTCATTTGCCGTTCGGTGCAAGCCTAGAACGCTGGTCTATCCTGTTCACTAGACTTGGCTTCTTGTTAATACGTTAAAGCTATTGCTTTGATAGCAATATGCAAATTTAAACTATTGGCCAGGGAGGGTAACGTAGTAATACACGCTAGCGTTCTTGAGTTTTCATTAGCTAAACAAGTTGATCGCTTAAGCAAGATCAGCCGTAAGTTGTTAGTGTATTTTTGGTTTAAACCGCTTAAATGGAGAGAGATATGAGTGCAAATAACAATGAAGCTGGCAGTACCGGTAAATGCCCAGTAATGCATGGTTCACGTACCCAAGTGGCTGACCGCGGTACCGCGAATCAGGATTGGTGGCCAAATCAATTAAACCTAAATATTCTCCATCAGCACTCGCCCAAGAGTAACCCTATGGGCGCTGAATTTGATTACGCTGAAGAATTTAAAACGCTGGATTATGCAGCCCTTAAGCGTGACCTCACGGCCTTAATGACGGATTCTCAAGATTGGTGGCCAGCAGATTACGGTCACTATGGTCCATTTTTTATTCGCATGGCTTGGCACAGTGCTGGCACCTACCGTATTGGCGATGGCCGCGGCGGCGCGGGTACTGGCTCCCAGCGTTTTGCGCCGCTAAACAGCTGGCCAGACAATGGCAACTTAGATAAAGCGCGCAGATTACTCTGGCCGATCAAACAACAATACGGCAGTAAAATTTCTTGGGCAGATTTAATGATTTTGGCAGGCAATGTCGCCTTGGAATCCATGGGTTTTAAAACCTTTGGCTTTGCCGGTGGCCGAGTCGATATTTGGGAAGCTGAGGAAGATATTAATTGGGGCGCCGAGCGGGAATGGCTGGATGACGAGCGTTACAGTGGCGATCGTGATTTAGAAAATCCTCTGGCAGCGGTGCAAATGGGTTTGATATACGTTAACCCAGAGGGCCCCAATGGCAAGCCAGATCCCCTTGGTTCGGCGCGAGATATTCGCGAGACCTTTGCTCGCATGGCTATGAATGATGAAGAAACAGTAGCCTTGGTTGCAGGGGGACACACCTTTGGTAAAACCCACGGCGCTGGTGACACCGCTAATGTTGGCCCGGAACCCGAGGCCGCGAATATTGAAGAGCAGGGCTTGGGTTGGATTAACAGCTTTGGTAGTGGAAAAGCGGGAGACACGATTACCAGCGGCTTGGAAGGCGCGTGGACGGCAACGCCAACCACTTGGGATAACAGCTACTTTGATACTTTGCTTGGCAATGAGTGGGAGCTAACTACAAGTCCTGCCGGTGCACAGCAGTGGATACCAAAAGGTGGGGCAGCTAAAGACACGGTGCCTGATGCCCATGACCCAGCGAAACGTCACGCACCAATGATGTCGACTGCGGATATGGCCTTGCGTGAGGACCCTGAGTACCAGAGGATATCCAAGCGCTTCCACGCGAACCCCGCAGAATTTGCCGACGCGTTTGCGCGGGCGTGGTTTAAGTTAACCCACCGCGATATGGGGCCGGTGGCGCGCTACCTCGGGCCAGAAGTCCCTGCCGAGGAGTTGATTTGGCAAGATCCCCTGCCAGCCGTTAACCACGAGCTGATCGATAGCAAGGATATCGCCGCCCTGAAAGCCGCCATATTGGCAACGGGTTTGTCGGTGTCAGAATTGGTGGCCACCGCTTGGGGCTCGGCGTCGACGTTCCGTGGCTCCGACATGCGGGGTGGGGCTAATGGTGCGCGCATTCGTTTAGCGCCACAAAAAGATTGGGCGGTTAACGAACCTAAGCGACTTGCTAAAGTATTGTCGCAATTGGAAGGCGTGCAGCAGGTATTTAATGCGGCGCAGCCCGGTGACAAACAAGTCTCTATAGCAGATCTGATTGTGCTGGGCGGTGCTGCTGCAATCGAGTTGGCCGCCGAGCGCGCGGGGCAAGTGATTACCGTGCCGTTTACACCTGGGCGCAGTGACGCGTCTCAAGACCAAACCGACGTGGAGGCTTTTGCTGCGCTGGAGCCAGTCGCAGACGGATTTCGAAATTACCTGAAGCAACAATACAGTGTTAGTGCAGAAGAGCTGTTGATCGATAAGGCGCAATTGCTGAACTTGAGTGTGCCAGAAATGACGGTGCTGATTGGTGGCATGCGCGTGTTAAATGCCAATGTGGGTGAGAACCCACGTGGGGTTCTCACCACCGCAGCTGAAACATTAAGCAATGACTTTTTTGTGAACCTGCTTGATATGAGCACGAGCTGGAAGCCGACTAGTGAGGCCGATGTGTTTGAGGGGCGCGATCGTGGAACCGGAAAGGTAAAATGGACAGCGAGTCGGGTCGACCTCGTGTTTGGTTCTAACTCGCAACTGCGCGCCACCGCTGAAGTGTATGCCTGTAGTGATTCTCAGACACGGTTTGTGAATGACTTTGTTGCAGCTTGGGCTAAGGTAATGGATGCTGATCGTTTCGATCTACGTTAATAGGCTAATTAGGCGAGTCGAGCGTAACCCCACGGGGTTACGCTTACTAATTAATCAAATTGACTGAATAGCATTCGCGCGGTGTGCTTGCCGTTTAGGTGCTGCGAGATCGCGGTTTATATCACCGCATTTTCTGCTAGCGCTGCCAAGCGCTCTTCATCGACCCCCAATAATTGCGTCAACACGTCCTTAGTGTGTTGCCCTAATACTGGGCCCGGCCATTGGGTGCTGCCCGGCGTACCGACCAGCTTTGGCGCCATGCCGGGGATGGTTACGGTGCCGCCGGTGACCTCGACTTTTTCAAATAAGCCGCGGGCCTGAAAGTGAGGGTCCTCCGCCATGTCTTGGGCATTGTAAATCGGGCCAACGGGGACTCGCACAGCTTCCAGCTGCGTGATAACAGCCTGGATTGTGTGTTTAGAACACCAGTCGGAAATGGCAGCGTCTATTTTAAGTTGATGAATAATACGTCCGGCGTTGTCGCTCATTGCGGAATCGTCGGCAAAATCCTCACGACCTATGGCCGTCATTAGGCGCTTAAAAATCGAATCGCCGTTGCCGCCTATAACCACGTATTTGGCGTCACTGCAGCGGTAGGTGTTGGTGGGCACAATGCCGGTGAGGGTGGTGCCGGAGGCTTCGCGAATAATGCCTTCTTCAGCGTATTCGGGGACGACCGATTCCAGCATATTAAACATGGTCTCATAGAGCGCGACGTCGACGACCTGCCCCTTGTGTAAGCCGCGCTCGCGGGCGTTCAGCGCCATCAATATTCCGATTATGGCGTGCAGCGACGCGATACTGTCGCCCAAACTGAGGTTCGGTCGTACCGGCGCCTCACCGGGGAAGCCATTCAAATGTCGAAAACCGCTAATGCCTTCGCACACAGAGGCAAAGCCGGGCTTGTCGGCATAGGGGCCGGTTTGGCCATAGCCGGAAATACGGGTGTACACCAAATCGGGGTTATCGATTTTTAAATCTTCTGGTCCCAATTGCCAGGATTCCATAACACCGGGCCGAAAATTTTCAACTAATACGTCGCAGTGGCTAGCGAGTTCGCGGACGATGGCTTGGCCGTCGGGGTGGCGTAAATCCACGGTAACCGATTTTTTGTTGCGGCCTATGCTATACCACCACAGCGAGGTATCTCCCTTCATACAGCGCCAGCGCCGAATAGGATCGCCAACGCCAGGCGGTTCTATTTTAATTACTTCGGCACCAAAGTAAGCGAGCATTGCGGTGGTAAACGGTCCGGCTACCAGTTGGCCAAGTTCTAAAATACGAATACCCTGTAAGGGGCCGCGATTATCGGGTGAGGGCGTAGCGGGCGCAGTAGTCTTATTGGTCATATTTATTGCAGCCTTGGCTTTGCGGTCGTTGATTGTGCAATTTAAAGTGTCAACACACGCCGTAGAAATTGGTAGTTAGAATCGAGAAAATCAATACTGATTGGCGCCTCTGGTGCTATGACGTCGAAGGCGTGAGGGGCACCTTGCGCGATTTTTAGCTCACAGTTAACACCTGCTTTACTGAGGCGTGTGGCGTAGTGTTGGTCTTCATCGCTAAACAGATCGACACTGCCGACGCCTAACCACGTTGGCGGGAGGCCCTCGAGATTTTCGCGGCGTGCGGGTGCAGCATAGTTTGCTACGGCGCTCAGTCCCGGTGTGTGACCAAGGTAAAAGGACCACGCGCCGCGATTGTTATTATTATTCCAAAGCCGATGTTTAACCGTATCTAGCTCAGTGCGGTTGGCGGTGCGGTCATCGAGCATGGGGTAAAAAAGCGCTTGTCCGGCGGGCTGAATTCCACCGCTGTCGTGAATGCGTTGAACAAGGCCAGCGGCGAGGCCGCCGCCAGCGCTTTGTCCGGAAATAGCGATTCGGTTTGGCGACACGCCTAATTCTTCCGCTTTTTCTTGGAACCACTGCCAAGCGGCGAAGCAGTCATCGCTGGCTGCGGGGAAGGGATGTTTCGGCGCCAGACGATACTTTGCTGAAACCACCGTAATATTTAATTTTTTCGCGTAGTTGATACATTCGCGATCATTGATCGCTGGCTTGCCGATAATATAACCGCCGCCGTGTATCCACAGCAGCCCGGCACCAGAGGTCTGGCCCTCAGGCTGATAAACACGAACACCGGCCTCGCCAAAGCGATGATCGCTAATGGTAATACCCGGTACCGATTTTGGTTTGCCCTGCCATTTGGTATTCAATTGCAGCAGTTTCAGGAGCCAAGGTTTGTGAAACGGCACGGCCGGAATACGGCTATATACTTTTTGCAGCTGCGGGTTTAATTCATCGGTATTCATAACTAATCGTGATCTCGTCCTTGGCGCGCTTTGCGATTAACGCCGGTTGTTTTTATGGCGACCTATTACGGTCTATTGCGACCAAGTTGATCGTGGCTAGAGACCCACTCATCTGACACGATTGCCGCCGCAAGGGATAAGTCACCGGCTAATACCGTGGCGCCGATTATTTCAGCTAGTTTGCGGGCCTTGCCCTGACCGTAACAATCCATTATTTCTAAACATTCCCGCTGGGTGGGCAGACCAGTACCGCCGCCATAGCTGGCGCAAATAACGGAAGGCAGCGTGACTGAGTAGTACAAATCTCCCGCGGGTGTCAGATCCATAAAGGCAATGCCGGTATGAGACTCCACCACATTCGCCTCGTCTTGGCCGGTGGCAATAAACATAGACGCAATGCCGTTCGCCGAGTGAGGTCCGTTATAGGCCGAGCCCGCCAAAATAGCGCCGAGCACGGTGCGTTGCCGCAGGCGCACCATGCGCTCTGGGTCAGCGCGCATTAGATCTTTTAATACGTCTTTACTGATGGTTGCCTCTGCCACGACTTTTTTGCCACGGCTGTGTAGCAGGTTCATGTGCGAGTGCTTTTTATCGGTTTCGATTCCGCAGGACAGCGAGAAATTCTCAATCACGCCGGGGTAATTACCGAGTATCCACTGGCAGGCTTTGTGGGTGGCCTTGCCAGTCATATTTTGCCCAGCGGCATCGCCGGTACTGTAGTTAAAACGAGTGAATAATTTATTGGCGATCACCCAAGATTGGATGTTTTGCAGCTTGCCAATTGAGGTCGTACTTTCGGCTTGTTGGCGAATAGCGCTTAGCTCTTGCTCTAGCCATTGGGAAAAATGCAGAGCTTCTCGGGCGCTGGCAAATTCAAATAGCGGCGCGCGCTGCATGGATTCGCCTGTTACGGTCACGGTAGCGCCACCGGATTCTGAAATCACGCGCATACCGCGGCTATAGGAGGCGATCAAAGTGCCTTCGGTGGTCGCCATGGGCACATAAAAAACGCCCTGGGCGTGTTCGCCGTTAATTAAATAAGGACCCGCAACACCGACTGGCATTTGCACCACGCCGATAAAGTTTTCGGCATTACCTTCAACTACCTTGGGGTCCATGGAGTAATGCCCAGTGTGTTTGAGGCTAACCCCAGTTTCCGCTTCAATAAATTCCCGCCGCTGCTTGGCCGCCGCCTCGGAGTAATTGTTGTCTTTTATGCGGGGAATGGGTTTGCGTACACTCATAATTTTCTCTTATTTTAGGGGTAAGTCTGACGTCGGCATCCTGAGGTCAGACGAAAAGCTAAAAAATAGTCTGGCGTCGGATGTCAGGCGTCTGACGAAAAGCCAAAACAGGTCTTGAGGAAGTAGCGGCGGAAATAAAACTTCCGACTTAAGCCGCTACCCGCGTCATTTCGCCTTCGCTGCGCGCAATAATTACCGCGGCGCAGGAGTCACTAAACACATTTACGGCGGTGCGCATCATATCCAGTATCCGGTCCGTTACGAGCAACAGGCCGATGCCTTCTAAGGGCAGGCCTATAGCACCGAGAATGACGGATATGGCCACTAGGCTGGCAGCGGGTATACCCGCAACGCCGATTGAGGTGAGTAGGGCGACCATAACAATGGTGAATTGCTGCACAAGGCCAAGTTCTAAGCCGTACACCTGGGCAATAAACATCGCGGCAACGCATTCATAAAGCGCGGTACCGTCCATATTGACGGTGGCACCGAGGGGTAAGACAAAGCCGCTAACTTGTTTGGAAACGCCGGACTCTTCCTGAATACTTTTTAAGGTGAGGGGC